>NZ_CP032482.1:2218976-2535973 GCF_003600645.1 Yersinia rochesterensis | reverse complement strand
CAATAGTAATTGCACCGCCATCAAGCTCATAGAAACGGGGGAGTAATGAGCATAATGTCGTTTTCCCTGCACCTGAGGGGCCGACAAATGCCACGGTTTCACCCGCACGGATTTGCAGGTTTAAGTCAGTAAAGATTTTGTTATGTGCAGAATAACCGAAACTGACATTTTGATAACAAATATCCCCCCGCAGGTGGCCCACCGGGCGTGCATTGGGCTGATCGACAATGTCGGGTAATGTATCAATCAGTTGAGTAAATCGTTTAAATCCAGCAATTCCTTTCGGATAACTTTCCAGTACCGAGGTTATTTTTGCCACCGGGCGGAAAAAGACTTCGACTAACAACAGAAAACCGACAAAACCGCCGTAACTAAGCTGGTCATTAACCACATACCAAGTGCCAACCACCATCACGATCAACTGAACCAGGCGGGTGCTGAGGTAGCTCATGGTCATACTGGTGGTCATAATGCGGTAAGCCCGCAGTTTAGTGGTGCGGTAATCTTCGTTATCTTTGGCGAATAATTTTTTCTCATGGGATTCGTTTGCGAAAGCTTTTACGACACGGATCCCCCCAATGCTTTCTTCAATTCGGGCATTAAAATTCCCCACTTGACCAAACAATCGACGCCAGGTTTCCGTCATTTGTGCGCCATAACGGCTGACCAGATAGGTCATAAACGGCACAATAAAGATAGTGAGCATCGCCAGTGGCAGATGAACAGAAGCCATCAGGATAAAAGCGCCAATAAAAGTCATCACCGCAATGAAAAGATCTTCTGGGCCGTGATGGGCAATTTCCCCAACTTCCTCAAGGTCTTTTGTGACATGGGTGATGATATGGCCGGTCTTCATATTGTCGTAATAGCTAAATGATAACTTTTGCAGATGGCTAAATGCTTGGCGGCGCATATCGGTTTCGATGCCGACACCGAGAGCATGTCCCCAATAGTTGACTATTGCCATCAGCGCGGTATTGAGGAGATAAATCATTAGCAGGCCCGTAGCTGCCCAGACTATTAACACCCAATCTTGATTAGGGAGCAGCTTATCAATGAACAGTTTTACAGCCATCGGGAAGCTCAGTTCCAGCAGACCGGCCAAAATAGCACAGCCAAAATCCAGATAGAAAAGCCCTTTATACGGGGTGTAATAAGAAAAAAAACGGCGGAGCATTAGGCATCCTTACAATTACAGAGGGAAATTACAAAACGAAATAAGAAAAAGTGATTTTCGGCATTATAAATCTAAATAGTTCTTAATAGCATTTATTTTGCAGTTATTAACCGATAATAAAATTCTCATCTGTGCGAATATGCCAAAAAAAAGATAAAATCGAGTTGTGTCAGTGATTTCATAGCGAGGAGGAATGACAATGAAGTTGATGATGACGGATACCCCAGCGGCTGAAAATGTGGCAGAAGTTATGGCGGGGTTAAAGGCCTTTAACCGCAAATTTGTCGGGGATAATGGTCGAAAACCATTAGCTGTTTTTATAACGGGTGAACACGGCGAAACGTTAGGGGGGATTACCGCCTATACATTAGGCAATTACCTGAGTATAGAATTGTTATGGGTATCAGATACATTACGTCATTCAGGTGCGGGCAGTAAATTGATGCAGGCTGTAGAGCGGGAAGCAATACAACGCGGATGTAAATTTGCCCAAGTTGATACATTCAGTTTCCAGGCGAGGCCATTCTATGAAAAGCATGGCTATCAATTGCAAATGGCGCTAGAAAATGTCGTGGATGAGTATCATCGCTATTATTTGACGAAAAAATTAATGAGCTAAATTGTATTGAAATAGGGTGATAACGTTCAACTTTCATGCGGTTAAAACACTTATCGAATAGATCCCGGCTCAACTAATGTCAATCGCCTACAAATGCACGGCACCCTCTTCATAATGACTTCGTGCATTATTTATCTTGTTATACTCAAATGATGAATATTCAGCTTTTGACGGAAGCTCACATTTTCGTCGAATAACCTCTATAGGACTTAATCTTTTATTAGGTTAATCTGTTTTACATTGGATTAACTTATGTAAAGGGACACGAATATGGCGGCCTCTGCAAATAAAAAATTGTCACTGTGGTCATTAACTTCTCTGGTCGTCGGCTCAATGATAGGTGCTGGTATTTTTTCTCTGCCCGCGACGTTTGGCCGTGCTACCGGGGGCTTTGGCGCATTAATCGCCTGGATTATTGCGGGTGGGGGGATGCTGACACTCGCCTTTGTTTTCCAGACATTGGCACAACGTAAACCCGACCTTGACTCAGGCGTTTATATTTATGCTAAAACCGGGTTTGGCGACTATGCTGGTTTTGCGTCGGCAATAGGTTTTTGGGCTGGGGCGTGTATTGGTAGTGTTTCTTATTTCGTGTTGATCAAATCAACACTGGGTGCATTCTTCCCGCTATTTGGTGACGGAAATACGCTATCCGCTGTTTTAATTGCTTCATTAATCTTATGGAGCTTCCATTTTATGGTGTTACGCGGCATCAAAGAAGCTGCGACGATTAATACCATTGCTACTTTTGCTAAAGTTATTCCGATATTTATTTTTATTATTGTTTTGGCGTTTTCATTTCACACCGATACTTTCGCTTTAAACTTCTGGGGGACTCAGTCTTTAGGGGCTGTGGGGGATCTCTCACATCTGGACGATTATGGCTATGCCGGACATGCGGCATTAGAAATAAGTGCGGGTTCTGAAACTTTGTTTTCTCAAGTTCGTAGCACAATGTTGGTCACGGTATTTGTTTTTGTTGGTATTGAGGGGGCGAGTGTTTATTCCCGCTACGCTAAAGAAAGAAAACACGTCGGTATCGCGACCGTTTTAGGTTTTATTGGCGTTTTATGTTTGTTGGTGTTGGTCACTATGCTCTCTTATGGCGTGCTGCTGCGCCCTGATCTGGCTGCATTGCGTCAACCGTCAATGGCTGGCGTGTTAGAGCATATTGTAGGGCGGTGGGGTGCCATATTTATCAGTATTGGATTGATTATTTCAGTTATGGGAGCCTATTTATCATGGACTCTACTGGCCGCCGAAGCACTCTATAGTGCAGCAAAAAGTAATATTATGCCGAGTATCTTGGCTACTGAGAATAAACACGGGGTGCCCTCGGCTGCGGTGTGGATGTCGAATATTTTTATCCAGTTATTCTTAATTGTTACGCTTTTCACTGAATATGCTTTCCAACTTGCACTTGAGTTAACCAGTTCATTGGTTCTCATCCCCTATCTCCTGGTTGCAGCATATGGATTGAAATTAGTCTGGACCCGCGAGACTTACTCTGTGGGCTCGAAAGACCATAAAAAAGATTTTATCATTGCCTTAATTGCCACGGTATATGCCATATTGATGGTATATGCGGGTGGTTTGAAATACATATTATTGTCGGCAGTGATATATGGGCCAGGAACCCTGCTATTCATTATTGCTAAACGCGAGCAGAAGAGGTCAGTATTTTCCTCCCTTGAAAAGTGTTTCTTTGCCGTGGCGCTCATTGCCGCTATCACAGCGTTATACAGTCTTGCGACCGGCATAATTACCCTGTGATAAGGTGACGATATTGAGTGATAATAGTCTGGGAACCCTAAGACTTGACTATGACTTGCAATACATTACCTATATTAATGTGTTTGGGCGAGCGCCTTATTTTTACAATGGATGGGCTTGATCTATAACACAGACTACGACAGGATCGCGTTGAAAAAGCCTGCTATCAGGTTAGCGTTAGTATGATTTTTGCTAATGTTGTGCCCAATAAAACGCGATTTTTCTTATGCAGGGTCACGGCTGGTGTGTTTTCACCAGTAGGTATTGATTTGAAAAAACAACAAAATACTACCCAGAATAGTGATTATTCAACGGGAATTTGCGATGCGCAATTTGCGCTTGTAGTTTTACTGACAACATCATGTTTGCTGATTGCAATAACGTTGATTGTGATCCTATGGCTCATTTAATGCGCTATAGAAAATAGGGGAATGTATGGAAAAGAGCTTGTTTGATGACAATAAAGTTATTGCATTGATTGGTTTATTGTCGGCGGCGCTGATTGTGGTTAGCTCGATGTTTGTGATGACTTACATGGCGGATCGCCAACGCAACGAAGTACAAACCATTGATGTGCAGAATTGCTACAAAAAAGATTGAGAAGGTATTCGCCGGATAGCGCTCATATGCATTCAGGCGAATAATTATATTGTGGTGATTACGCTAACTTCTGATGAATAGCATGCAAGGGCAAGGCGATATTGAGGTCAATATCGGTATTTTGCCGGAAATCATAGGGGGTTATGCCGTAACGTTTTCTGAACATGTAAGTAAAGTGTGACTGTGAACCAAAGCCAAAATCCAAAGCAATATCAAAAATGGTGCTATCACTGCTGCGCAGTTGATAGACGGCACCCGCTAAACGCCTTTCCCGAATGTATTTACCTAATGATACCCCGGTCACTTCTTTAAATATTTTCTGCATATGCCAAAGCGAGTAGCCAGAGTACACAGCTAACTCTTCAAGGTAGATGACCCGCCCCAGATGGGTTTCGACCCATTTACTGAGGGCGCAGACTAACGCGAGATGATTTTCTTGTGACATTATTTAGTCTGTTTTTTCTGGTTGGGAGTAGTGCAGTATACACAACTTGAATCTAACAACACAAAACACCAAATTGGCTTCGATTGTCGAAAATCTATCATAAAGACTTTTCAGCGTGTGTTTGCAAAAGAGCTTTCTAGTGCCATAGTAAAGGAGAGAGGGGGATCTCGAAGATAAAGGCTGAGTTTGGAAAAATAGAAATTAAAAGTGATGAGGTGATCGCATGTTGATAACAGTGATTATGACTCTGATAGCGGTTGTGGGTGTAACCGTTTTTCTAAAAATGCCAGTAATGGTTCTGCACAAAGATAAAAGCGTAGGAGGTGATAAACTGTGAGACTAGGATTATTGTGATCAATATATGTAATAGCATATCCCCGAACCAGGTGATTGATAACTATCAAACCTGGTTTTTTTACGCTTTGTTCTTATCCCAATAAACTTTTCATATCCTGATTCAATGCACTGACCTGTCTATATAGGTTGTTTATTAGCCACAGGCAAGGCTCGGAATCCTTAGCAATAAAATCATTGGCATGACACGGTCGGCTAAAGAAATATGCCTATGAGCGTGATATCCTCTCACAATATTATTGTGAAGGAATTATTCATGTCTGAAATGTTCACTAATGATCAAGAATTGGTTTCTGATCTGGTTGCCTGCCAATTGGTTATCAAACAAATTCTTGATGTGATTGATATTATTGCGCCAACTGAAGTGCGGGATAAAATGTCCCATCAACTTAAAGCGATTGATTTCTCTTCACATCCTGCTGGCACTGACCCGGTCACTAAGCGCGCCATTGAGAAAGCTATTGCTTTGATTGATATGAAGTTTACACAGGAATAAATTGCCATCTGTTGTATTTTGGTCTGTACGTTCAGCACAGACCATATCCTGTGGGGCGAGCCGGGCTGGCGGTGGGTTATTCAAATACATTATTGCCAATTTTTTTCACCAATGGGCAATTGCTGACGCCAATGATGCCATTCTCTCCGTTTATAAATTGAGCGGTCGAAATGCTTCTGGCTGTTAGATATTGGCATTGTAAGCCGATGCCCGCAGCGTTTTTCTCACTGCCAATTAGCACGCCATAGCCTGAAAAGAGCAAACCTAAGTATATGATTGCTACCACTAAGAGAAGTCTGAATAAACTCATATGGTCACTTCCTGTAATTAGTTTTACTTATTATATAACAGATATGTTTAACAATTTAACTTGTAATAATGAGCAGTTTAATAGTAAAAATCCTAAACATTATTGATTTATAAAGCGAATCTGTAAAATAATCAGTAAAATAGGTTTTTAACACGGTGTCAAACATAAGTTAATGACATCTTGGCTATAAATGGTTGATGTTTAATACAGTATAATTTAAAAAAAATGTTGAATAAGGTGCCTGATTTGAACATTAAGAAACTTGTTGCAGCGGTAGGGGTCATTGCCGTTTGTTGCTTGTTTTATCTGTTAGCCCTTGATAGCTATTGTGACCAAGGGGGAACTTTCTCTGCTGGTATTTGCACCATTACTTCGATTATTCCATGGTAAGAATAACCTATTATTCATATATATAATAACTAATGAAAACTATTTACATTGGTTATATTTATTGATTGTTAATCGTTTACCCAGGTTGATCTTTGTTACGTGGAGAGTGATAAGATAGTGCTTTCGTCATGCATGTAATAGGGTAGTCAATGTTAGGTACAAATATGGGCGCAATGGGTGTTGTCCCAATTGCTTTTTCGCTGTTTACCGTCATTTTTTTCTTGATAGTTTGGTTCTTTTTGAGCCGTGCCAGCGTGCGAGCCAATGAACAAATCCGCTTGTTACAAAACATCGCCGAACAACAAAAACAGCAAACAGAATTACTAAAAGCGTTGCTAGCAAACGCAACCGGCGTCAGTGATTTTCAAAGTGACAGTGATATTGTTTCTCCTCTCGATTTTAAGGGCGTTATTCCGGAGAGATAAACTTACCGACTCTGGCGCTGCTGTCCTGCAGTGTCAGAGTGACACTAACCTCCACCTGTCATGCTTCTTTTCTCTCAGTTCCTTCGATACTCTGCTTAGCACCTCGGTGCCAGGTCACTCTTTTATTGGACAAAAATAAACTACGTTGATTGTCATAAATATGTCTTAATTTCGCCGTAATGTAGCCTGAACTTAACAGGAGAACGGTGATTCGGATGATTAAATGGTGTGAAGAAAGTGACAGCGAAGTGAACAGAAGTATTGCGTTACTTAGCGGTGAAGATCCCGACAAGTGGTATCCGTATGGAGGCATTAAGGGTAAGGATTACTGCAAGAACCCCTCTGATGCTTGGCCTATCATCTATGCCAATAAGATTGGCCTCTATTCACCCGAAATTGATGATAATAATCAGTGGAATGCCAAAATTACCAATCCGCAAGGAGAATGGCAAGCTTATAGCCAAAGCCCGCTGCGTGCAGCGATGATCTGCTATCTACTCAGCCAGGACGTGTGATAATCCATCCCGATAATTTTCAGCAAAAGTGAATATCCCGTGAAACTCGTATAGCGGGAATGATAAACGGTAAGAAGTTTTTTGACTGCTTTCGTGGGGCTGATGATGAAACGTATCATTAAAGGTGATTCAAATTTGTCACACTAGGTTATTGCCCATGCAGCGATTGACCACCATCAAAAATCCTACGGCGAGCGGCGTCAGGGCTGGCCTTCAACTTATCTTATTCGCTACAAAAATAATCGAGTTGCCGTCGAAGTGGTCACCCGACGTCAGTCTTATGTGGCCACATTAATGATTGGCGCTCGAAATTTAAGCAAGTTATGTGGTATATCGGGATTACATCTTTGAGAGATATTCATAGTTTCAGTCAATAATGCATTCTACATATATATAGCTGGCCGATTGATTTTTATCTTGTCGCCCACTAATGACCTTAATCCTTGCCGCCATCAGGTTTAAGTGTTAAAAAAACGCCGCAGATTCATTTACGAAAGGCGCTTTTT
Organism: Yersinia rochesterensis; assembly: GCF_003600645.1. Classification (NCBI taxonomy): domain Bacteria; kingdom Pseudomonadati; phylum Pseudomonadota; class Gammaproteobacteria; order Enterobacterales; family Yersiniaceae; genus Yersinia; species Yersinia rochesterensis. Next base: position 2,528,363 of record NZ_CP032482.1, on the reverse strand, counting down.
AACACGATAGTGAGTAAAAGTGCGGCAGAGGACAGGATGGAACAGCAGTTGCAGGATTCAACATTAAAACGCGGTTTAAAAAACCGACATATTCAGCTGATTGCTCTGGGTGGAGCGATCGGCACTGGGCTATTTCTTGGGATAGCACAAACTATTAAGATGGCTGGCCCCTCAGTGATACTGGGCTATGCTATCGGCGGTTTTATTGCATTCCTTATTATGCGTCAGTTGGGTGAAATGGTTGTTGAGGAGCCAGTAGCCGGTTCATTCAGTCATTTTGCCCATAAATATTGGGGTGATTTCGCCGGATTTTTGTCTGGCTGGAACTACTGGGCGATGTTTATCTTGGTCGGTATGGCCGAATTGACTGCAGTAGGTATTTATATTCAATATTGGTGGCCGGAAATCCCAACATGGGTTTCAGCCGCAGTATTCTTTGTCCTGATTAATGCCATCAACCTTGTTAACGTGCGTATGTATGGCGAAACTGAGTTCTGGTTCGCTATCATCAAGGTTGTTGCCATCATTGGTATGATTGTCTTTGGGGCGTATCTGCTGGCGTCGGGATCGGGCGGGCCAAATGCTTCTGTGACTAACCTTTGGGCACAGGGCGGCTTTATGCCTCATGGCTTTAGTGGGTTGGTGATGGCGATGGCCATTATTATGTTTTCTTTCGGCGGGTTAGAAATGGTCGGCATTACTGCCGCAGAGGCTGAAGACCCACATCACAGTATTCCTAAAGCAACCAATCAAGTTGTCTACCGTATCCTTATTTTTTATATCGGCTCATTGACGGTGCTTTTATCTCTTTATCCATGGGGCAAAGTCGTGGACGGGGGGAGTCCTTTTGTGATGATTTTCCATGCCTTGGATAGCCATCTGGTAGCAACAATCCTGAATGTGGTGGTTTTGACCGCGGCATTATCGGTCTACAATAGCGGGGTTTACTGCAATAGCCGCATGCTATTTGGCTTGGCATCGCAGGGGAATGCGCCCAAATTGCTCACCAAGGTTAATCGGCGTGGTGTGCCAATTTTATCCATCGCGCTTTCAGCATTGGCGACCTCAGCCGGTGTGGTGATTAACTATGTTATGCCGGGAAAAGCGTTTGAATTATTGATGGCGCTGGTGGTATCTACCCTGGTTATCAACTGGGTCATGATTTGCCTGGCTCATTTGAAATTCCGAGCGGCTAAAGTGCGAGAGGGCGTTGAACCGCGTTTCAAAGCATTATGGTATCCCTACGGCAATTATCTGTGTCTGGTGTTTCTGATGCTGATTTTGGTCATTATGTATTTTACTGATGGGATTCAGATCTCGGTGCTGATGATGCCCGCATGGATTGCACTGTTGTGGTGCGGTTTCATGCTGACTCGCCGCAAAGGTAAGACTAATCCAGCGACAGTGACACAGTCTGATTAGGCTGTGAAATAACGCTAAAATCGCTGGGCAGAAACAAATTATGCCCGGCGATTGCTTTCTTTCGTATTACTCATGGCGCTATCTATTGTTTAAATTGTCAGCAATAAATAAGATAGGTAACGACAGTATTATAATAGCTAGAGACTATTGTTTCTTTCTGGAATCACCCAAGCTAATTGAGATTAATTCTTAATAACCCAATATAACCATTTTAGAAATGTGGTTAAATGCGTTGGGAAATATATTCAATCAAAACTGCCAACGCATCCAAGTAAACAACACATTACCATTATTATAAGTGCCGGGAATATAGGTGGTTTGTAGGGCAAATTTATTATATTCAATAGACAGCAGCGGCAAGGGTAATGGAATTGGAATGTAATGATATTCATGACGTGCGGTAACACTGACAGTAAAACCGACCCCAAAACGCCAGCCGTCCATTTCCCCCGGAATCCACATCTTTTGATAGCCATAACCTATAATTGGCTCTACTTCATTGTGTGAGTCCATAAAGGCCATCGCATATACTGAATGCCAGTTGTTATTCTCATCATAGCGATACTTACCATAACCGATGCCCCAAGGACGTTCATTGTATGACTCGATCTTGTCATCATCATAAGTCCAGCGGTTGTGCCACGTATTCAATGGGATATACAGCTCTTGGTTGGGCGAATCCCACGCGAGAGAGATATTGCGCATCAGGCGTTGCCACAGATTGTCATTATCTACAGACGCTATGCTTTGTTGGTCGATGCCGGTATTGGCAGCGGGTGATTTATCTTCTGCCAGAACTGCGTTAGCCTGGCCCAGCCATAGGTTACTCAGAAAGAGCACGTTAACAATGTATTTATAATTCATGGTATAACTCTCTGATGCTGATAAGGTGAAATAAGATTTCCTTGCATCAGATAATCCTTATACCTATCAAAATTAATCACTAATAAACGTTATTCAAATGCGTAAATGTTATAGCCTAAAACCTAAACAGTTCTATAACGAGGAGGTAATACAGCATTTTAAATTGTCTTCAGAGCAGTGTAAATGTAATTCATAAAACCAAGAAATATCTTAATTTATTTTTATGACATAATGCTCTATCAGATTGAGTGATATTCCGTTGTCATAAGTTGACTAAAATGGCACGATTTTTCTTATATTTATCCGCGTTGAAGAATGAGAGGTTTTAGTTCTTCGATGATTTTTGCTTCGTGTTTAAAATATTATTTTACTTAACATGACATGATGAGGTTTTATTAATATTTCCATTTCTCATACTTATGAATGTGTATTTATATTGGTTTTGTTTTTTTAGCATCTTGATATTTTTTTATTGTTTTTTTAGATCTCATTCTCCTTAAGTATTAAGTCAGTAAATAAGATGTTTATGTATTTTATGTACAAATGGTTTTTTGTACATAATCTGAGACTAAGTAAGGGGTTAGTCTCGTAATCTAATGGGTAATGATATCGTGGCGAGGCCGGAAAAGCAGCAAAACGGAAGGTGAGTATATTCAATTATTATATATTTAATACTAATAAATTTTATACTAACTCTGCTTTAGGTCACAGGATAGAGATGGAAACCAAGGATTTTTTGCGTAAGAAGTATTATAAAAAGAGTTAGCCAAAATGTTAAAAACCAGTAAGAAAGCGGGATAAGACAGTATACGAAAATAGAGCAGAAAATACGATGACCTTCAACAAATTTTAGCATATTCACGCACTCTTTATGAGCAACCGTTTCAAATATGTGCGACAGGTTCACCCTTCATTAAAAATGGCTTGCCATCGAATACAGAGTATGTGATAACGCATATGGGTAAAACGAGGTACAGTTCTGTATATGTGTGGCATTTTCAGTAAAGAAGTTCTGAGTAAAGACGTTAGCGTTGAATACCGCTTCTCTGCCGATCCTTATCTTAGTGCCTCAAGCAGTAACGACTCTAGTTTGTCTATGTAAATGCCTACGGGCAAGTTAAACAATCCAAAGGAAATACTCAAGATGGCAAAGATCAAAGGTCAAGTTAAGTGGTTCAACGAGTCTAAAGGTTTCGGTTTCATCACTCCAGCTGACGGCAGCAAAGATGTGTTCGTACACTTCTCTGCAATCCAGGGTAATGGCTTCAAAACCCTGGCTGAAGGCCAGAACGTAGAGTTCGAAATCCAAGACGGTCAGAAAGGTCCGTCTGCAGTAAACGTTACTGCAATCTAATCAGCTCTTTTGCTGTTAAAAACCCGCCTTTGTGCGGGTTTTTTTGTTTCAGATGCCGCTCCGACCAAACCGTAAGCTAAGGTAAAATAATTAATCCCGAATACTGATTACGGCCTTTGATACCAGGGTGGGCGGGATCAATTGCCTGCTGTTGGCTGGTACGGCGGAAACTGGTGTATTTGAAATGATGCTGAGCATCATCTCCGCCATGTGGTGCGGCAGTACAGATGGTACAACTGCCGACCCTATCAATTTGATGAATGCCCGCGCCGCGCAATTGGTGCTCAGCTATAGCGGCCAAATTAAGGTGGCGAAATCGGGGTGAAATAATATTTTCTGCCAGTGGCAATTCGCTAACAAACCGTTCCACCAGTTCTTCATTGACCTCATAACAGCAGGAGCGGGCGGCTGGCCCAATGGCGGCAACCCAATTTGCCGGGTCGTCATCGCGGGCAATGCGCTCAACCATCCTTAAGATAATGCCATCTAACAAACCGCGCCAACCGGCGTGAACCACTGCAATGCCTTTTCCGTGCTGTTGACTGAAAATCACGGGTAAACAATCCGCCGTCAAAACGGTTAATAGAATGCCAGATTGAGTGGTGTAGAGCCCGTCAGCTTCGCCACACTCTTGTCCCGGATGTGTTACATCGACAATTGCCGTGCCATGAACCTGTTTTTTGTTAGCTTGTGATGTTTGATAGGGCCGGAGGTTATCAGGTAATAGGGCCGATTTATTGCCAAAACCATGGCAAATAGCGGAAATTCGGCTGAGTTGTGGTGAAAAGTCAGTCATAGGGCTTACCTAAGGAAAAAAGATGCTGTTCAGTGTAAGCCGTTTTTTAACTTATTGACCAGCCGCCTTTTCTTTTAAATTGCTGTTAGCGAATTGTTGCAAAATAATGCATCTTGTATCATTGTTTTGGCACCTATTGATGTAATGGATAGGGTTTAATGGCTGCTATAACTCAAGCGACCATCCAGGATTGATCTCCGTGATTTCTAAACCCAAAAATGACGCCAGCAACTTTATTCGTTGGCGCTTTAGCTTGCTATGCGGCGGTATTTTACTTTCATTTTTTGGTTTACTCGCCAGGGTTGCTTGGTTGCAAATTATTGAACCTGATCCATTGGTAAAAGAAGAAGATATGCGCTCAGTGCGGGTGGTGGCCACACCGAATACACGCGGCATGATAACCGACAGAAATGGACATCCTCTGGCGGTCAGTGTGCCGGTTGAGGCTATTTGGGCTGATCCCACCAGGGTGCTGGAGAAAGGTGGCGTCAGTGTTTCGGCGCGTTGGCAGGCATTGGCTCAGGAACTCAACATACCACTTGACCAACTCAATCGCCGTATTCATCAAAATCCTAGCGCCCGTTTTATCTATCTTGCCCGGCAAGTGGAGCCGGATGTCGCTGAATATATTCAACGGCTGAAATTGCCCGGTATTGCCATAAAAGAGGAATCACGGCGTTTTTATCCTTCGGGAGATATTGCCGCGAATCTGGTGGGTTTCACCAATATTGATGATCAGGGCATTGAAGGGGTTGAAAAGAGTTTTAATTCACTCCTCTGCGGGACTGCCGGCAGCAGGGTGGTGCGGAAAGACCGCTTTGGCCGAGTGGTTGAGGATATTTCCTCGACCGATAGCCATCCAGGGCAAAATGTTGAACTCAGTATTGATGAGCGGCTACAGGTGGAAACCTCCCACGCGTTGAGCAATGCAGTGGTGTTCAATAAGGCAGATTCCGGCTCTGCCGTGGTCATTGATGTTAATACGGGTGAAGTTTTGGCGATGGCCAATTATCCGACCTTTAACCCCAATAATCGGGCTGACACTCCGGAAGAGAATTTTCGCAATCGGGCAATTAGCGATATTTTTGAACCCGGTTCGACCGTCAAACCTATGGTAGTCATGACTGCGTTACAACGTCACTTGGTTAAACCTGATGCGGTGCTGGACACTCGCCCCTATATATTAAGTGGGCATTTAATCAAAGATGTGGCGCTTTATCCTGCGCTGTCACTGACCGGCGTGTTGCAAAAATCCAGTGATGTGGGGGTGTCGCGGCTGGCACTGGCGATGCCCGCCTCTGCATTGGTACAGACCTACACCAAGTTTGGTTTGGGCCAATCGACTCAGTTAGGGCTAACGGGGGAAAGCAGCGGGCTGATGCCGCATCGGCAGCGCTGGAGTGATTTAGACCGCGCAACTTTCTCGTTCGGCTACGGTTTAATGGTGACGCCGCTGCAATTGGCCCGCGTTTACGCCACTATCGGGAGTTTCGGTATTTATCGGCCATTATCGATTACCAAGGTTGACCCACCAGTGCTGGGGCAGCGGGTATTCCCTGAAGTGCTGGTGCGCCAAGTTGAGCATATGATGGAAAGCGTGGCATTGCCCGGTGGTGGGGGGGTAAAAGCGGCGGTGCGGGGATATCGGGTGGCGGTTAAAACCGGGACAGCTAAGAAGATTGGGCCAAATGGCCAATATATTGATAAGTATGTGGCTTACACCGCCGGTGTTGCTCCCGCTAGCCAACCGCGCTTTGCTTTAGTGGTGGTGATTAACAACCCGCAGGGCGGCAAATATTATGGGGGCGCGGTGTCAGCCCCGGTCTTTAGCGATATTATGGGGCAAATTTTGCGAACTATGAATGTGGAGCCGGATGCAATCCCCGCCAATGTGATTCGGCATAGCTAATTCGCGGAGTTAAACCGTGGCTTGCAACCCTATCAGCGCTTCTTTAGACTAATGCCGCGTCTGCCGGCATTTCTGGCGGTTATTAATCAGTTATCTGGGATCCAACCATGTCTTATCAGTGCCCCCTTTGTCATCAAGCCTTGCAGCAAAGTCCGCAACAGTGGCGTTGCAGCAATAATCACCAGTTTGATTGTGCCAAAGAGGGTTACGTCAATTTAATGCCGGTGCAGCATAAAGGTTCGAAGCAACCCGGTGATAGCCCTGAGATGATGCAGGCCCGGCGGGCCTTTCTGGATGCGGGTTATTACCAACCTTTGCAGCAGCGGATCTGTGAAATTCTGGATAAGGCGCTCCCACTGGATGCCACCATGCTGTTAGATATTGGTTGTGGCGAGGGCTATTATACCGCCGCAGTGGCAGACCGGTTAAATCGGCAGCGGCAGATGTCTATTTTCGGCTTAGATGTCGCCAAAGTGGCGGTAAGATACGGAGCAAAACGCTATCCTCAGGTCAGCTTTTGTGTTGCATCCAGCCATCGGTTGCCTTTTTCCCATCAAGCCTTGGATGCGGTATTGCGTATTTATGCCCCATGCAAAGCCACCGAATTAGCTCGCACCGTGAAGCCCGGTGGAATTGTGGTCACTGTCTCTCCTGGCCCACGTCATCTCTATCAGTTAAAAGCACTGATTTATGCTGAAGTACAACTTCATGACGATACGCCCGAGCATTTAGACGGTTTCTCTCTGGTCAGCAGTGAAAAATTGGCCTACGACATGAAGTTAACCGGTAAACAGAGCTTTAATTTATTGCAAATGACACCTTTTGCCTGGCGCGCATCAATTGAAACCGGACAAGGGCTTGCCGCACTGCACTCCTTTGTCTGTGAAACAGATTTTGTTATCGCGGTTCATCGCCGCCGAGAAGATCTTGAGAGTCTGGTGTTAAGCAATGACGAGAAAGAAATATAAGTGGCCGCTCGTTATTTAATAATATTCAAATAAATGACGAGCGCATAACTCCCCTGAGGGGAATGTTATTTTAATAGATATTGTAATAATTCCCTGGTGTGGGATTGATAGTTAACTTAAGTCAAATTTTTAGAGTATTATATTTATAATGAAAAAATTCATTTTAGATCTAAGTTTCGCCAGGTTCTTCCACCTGATTCAGTCACCAAAATAGAGGGGATAAACCGTATTTTTTCAGCAACTTGTAGCGCTAAATCAGCAACTTCCTGCTTATTCAAGATACCACTCCCGTAATTGAATTCTCCTTCAGGTAATTTATAAATTTTCTCCCTGCCGATATGGCGAGTAAACCCTGCATCAATCATTTTCTTATTAAGGGTCTCGTAATCGCCTTCCACCGCATTGTGCAAAACGACACTGACCGTAAAGTACGGCATAGTTATTTTTCCAGTTAACCAGATGATGCTATTTATATATCATACTGTTGATGCCGATATTTTGACCGGGGTCTAATTGCTGGACATACCGCTAATATAACGTTGTCTGTATCATTAGAGGAGCAGGTGACGGCGGAGGTCACCTGCGAAAGAACGCGGGTTATAGGGCAAGAGATAAGCGGTTACGGCCGGAATGTTTTGCCGCGTAACAGGCAATATCGGCCTGACGCATAGCTTGTGCCGCCGTTTCTGTTTTTTGGGTCAATGATACGGCCCCTAAACTGGCGGTAAAGGAATAAGATTGACCGTGCCAATGGAATTGGATTGAAGCTATGTCGGCGACCACTGTTTCGAGTACCTCTGTCGCGGCCTTGTTTGGGCAATTTAACAGCACGATAGCAAATTCATCCCCGCCTAAACGCGCCACAATGTCATTTTCACGCACGGCCTGTTGCATGGTTTGCGCCACCATTCGCAGCACCATATCGCCAGCTTCGTGACCCGCACTGTCATTAACATCCTTGAAATAGTCTAAATCGACATAACAGAGAATATGCTGCTCATCCTTGCCCAATTGGGTGATAGCCTGATTAAGCCGCTCTTCCAATCTTCGCCGATTAATCAAACCGGTCAGCATGTCATGATTGGCTTGATATTGCAGTTCCCTTTGTTCATGGCGCGCGCGGGTGACATCCTGGAAGACTACAACGGCACCCGTGAGTAGATTGTCACGATCGCGAATCGGTGAAATAGAACAGCGAATTTCTTGGCGTTCCCCCTGACTCGACAACAGCTGACTGCCCTCGGGCAATAAGGTATTACGCCCTTGAGTTAGGCACTGATTGATAGCAACTAATTGATTTTTATCCTGTAAAGGGGACCATAAAATAAAAATTTCTTCAATGGGTAAGCCGCAGGACTCATTCTGGCTTCGGCCCGTCATCTCTTCGGCTTTGGGGTTCATTAATACAACGCGCCCCTCAGTATCGAGAGAAATAATTCCCTCCTGAATGGATGACAGCACACGATGCAGTTGCTCGCGCTCTTCATAGCGCGCAATTTCACTGGCTCGCAGAGCATCTTCGCGCTGTTTCCGCTCGCTCATATCCCGGATTATTTTGGCATACCCCAGCAGTTTTCCGCTGTTGTCATGCACCACAGTAATGATGGTGACGGCCCAAAAACGGGTCATATCCTTACGAACCAGCCAGCCCTCGCGCTCCACTCGGCTGGAGGAGGCTGCCGTTTTCAGTAGTTTTTCCGGTAGCCCAGCGGCGATATCCTCAGGTAAGAAGAAACAGCCGAAATGCTGGCTAATTATTTCATTGCTGGCATAGCCAATATTGCGTTCTGCGCCGTGGTTCCAGGTGGTTACCCGACCCCAGGGATCAAGCATTAAAATGGCATAGTCTTCGACGGTATCGACCATAAGGCGAAAACGTTCTTCACTGATCCGTAAAGCTTCTTCGCGCTGACGCCGTTCGGTTAAGTCACGGACAATTTTAGTAAACCCCAGCAGCTTCCCACTATCGTCATGCATGGGGTTAATGGCTACGCTGGCCCAATAGCGGATGCCATTTTTACGCACATGCCAGCCTTCAGTCTGGAAATTGCCCTCTGCAATAGCTTTCGCCAGTGATTTCTCTGGCAGGCCCGCAGAAATATCTTCGGGGGTAAACAGCAGGGCAAAATGTTCACCAATGATTTCATCACTGGTATAGCCTTCATGGCGCTCTCCACCTTTATTCCAAGTCAGAATTCGCCCATTGGTGTCTATCATGTAAATGGCGTAATCTTCGACTTCACTGATCAGATGGCGAAACTGCTCTTCACTTTTGCGCAAAGCATTTTCCCGCTGCCATTTGTCGGTCAGGTCGCGTGTAACATGTACAAAACCCTGCAAATTATTGTCTGAATCGTGCAATGCGCTGAGGGTGAGGTGGCCCCAAAAGCGTTTACCATTCTTGCGAACTCGCCAACCTTGAATCTCATAATGGCCAAACTGATTGGTGTGGCGCAGGCCCTTTGCGGGTAATTCATTGGCTAAATCTTCGGGGGTGTAAAACAGTTCGAAAGATTGGCCAATGATCTCTTCGGCTTTATAACCCGTATTGCGTTCAGCGCCATTGTTCCAGGTGAGGATATGTCCTTGGGCATCAATGATGTATATGGCGTAGTCATCTACGGCTTCGATTAATAGCCGAAAAAGATGATCATCAAATGATGCCGGATGCAAAGCCATTCCTGTATTCCTTGAATTTTTTATTGAGTAGTCTGTCGCTGCACAACCCAGACGGTTTAATCTGTTATCGCGATAAATGTGATGCGCTAGTTTATCGCTAACATCGAAAATTAGGTAATAAGATTTTTATTATTATTAATAAATCTAAGGAATTCAAAAGCCTAATAGTAGTAGCGCCTATTTTCAGTAAGGCCGCGGTTGATGGGCCTTGTGGCGGTCTTTTTGAAGAGTGCTATACAGTGATGAATAATGGTTTACCTCATTAATAATAGGGGGAATCAGTATGTAAATTGTATAAACAAATGACTTAAGTAGGGAATTCAGAATTAATCCCGCGTTATATAAATAAATTCTCAGAATAATTTCACTTTAGTTTCTTTCTCTACGCCTCGGACAATAACGCTACCACCAGAGATCATATTTATCACACAATCCACCTGATTTTTTTACGAGATAAAAAATAATCTCCTCGAAGTACAGAAATGCTTGCATCGACAAGGGTTATCCGGATAATTCCGAATCCTTATAATAAGCATTCTCATTAGTAAATGATTTGTTAAAATCAGGGGTATCAATACAATGGATAAAATAACCTCCACTTGCGGGCATCAGAACCGGCTTGCCCCGCGTCTTTTGTTCGTCATGATCGGTGTCGCATTAGGGACTTTATCTGCTTCCTCATGGGCGGCCACCGCAACCAATACGGCAGCTGAAAACGTCAAAAAAACCAGCACAATCACTGACACTGCAAACACCGATGAGAGCAAAAAAAATGACACCATCACGGTCGTTGGGACGCAGGATACTTTCCGTGCCGGTGGTAATGATTTAATCCCAACCTATTTGGATGGTCAGGTCGCTAATGGGGGCCGCATCGGTTTCCTTGGGCAGCAAGATGCGCGTAATGTGCCATTCAACGTGATTAGCTATACTTCAAAAATGATTGAAGACCAGCAGGCTAATACTATTGCTGATGTGGTCAGAAACGATGCTTCAGTACAAAATGTGCGCGGTTTCGGCAATCCATCACAAAACTACCGCATTCGCGGCTATAACCTTGATGGCGATGATATCTCATTTGGTGGTCTGTTCGGCGTTTTGCCACGTCAGATTGTTTCTACCAGCATGGTTGAGCGGGTTGAAGTGTTTAAAGGTGCAAATGCCTTTATTAACGGTATTTCCCCGAGCGGCAGTGGTGTCGGCGGCATGATCAACCTCGAACCTAAACGTGCCGGTGATACTCCGTTGACTCGCGTTACGGTAGATTATGGTTCAGCATCACAAGTGGGCGGGGCGCTGGATGTGGGTCGCCGTTACGGTGATGAGGATCAATTCGGTGCTCGAGTTAACGTATTGCATCGTGAAGGTGAAACGGCCATTAAAGATGAGAAGAATCGCCTAACCGCACTTTCCACTGGGCTTGATTACCGTGGTGACCGCGCTCGTACCTCATTGGATATCGGCTACCAGAAGCAAACTATTCATCATATGCGGACTAGCGTTGGTATTGGTAGCGCGACTGAGATTCCAGAACCGCCATCATCTACTCTGAATTATGGTCAGTCGTGGGTGTATACCGATCTGGAAACGACCTTTGGTATGCTGCGCAGTGAATATGATGTTAGTCAGGATTGGACAGTATATGGCTCCATTGGTGCCAGCCGTAATGAAGAAACGGGCCAGTATGGTTCGCCAACCCTGACTAGCGCCAATAATGGTGATGCCACCATTTTTCGTATGTATGTGCCGTATGTGGCCGATTCTATTGCTGGCTTAGGAGGGGTTCGTGGCCACTTTGATACCGGTTTTATTACTCATAAAGTGAACTTGGGTTATGCGGCTAATTACCGTACGACCAAATCGGCCTATAATTACTCAGATTCCGTCAATACAAATATTTATAATCCGGGCGTAATCCCTTTCCCACCAACTGGGAGTGGCCCATATTCTGCTAGCGCTAGCCAAGATCCACAACTGACCAGCCAAGTGCGGGCATCCGGCCTTTCATTGTCTGATACCTTATCAATGATGGATGACAAAGTGTTGGTCATGTTAGGGGTACGCCGTCAGGAAGTGAGCATTCGTAACTTCGACAGTGGGGTGCCGAATAGTGCGGGTTCACTGGATGCAATGAAAGTCACGCCGATTTACGGTGTGATGGTGAAGCCGTGGGAAAAGGTTTCTCTGTATGCCAACCACATTGAAGCATTAGGGCCGGGTAAGGCTGCACCGAGTGAATTTAATGGCAAACCTGTGGTTAACAAAGGCCAAATTCCAGGAATTATTCATTCAAAACAGAATGAAATTGGCGTGAAGTTTGATAACCAGCGCTATGGTGGCACGTTGGCTTTGTTTGAGATAACCCGCCCGACTGGCACGGTTGATCCTGTCACTAACGTCTATGGTTTCTATGGTGAGCAGCGTAACCGCGGTGTTGAGTTGAATGTGTTTGGTGAGCCGGTCTTTGGTACCCGTCTGTTAGGGAGCGCCATTTGGTTGGATCCTAAACTGACGCAAACTCAGAATGGCACCCATAATGGTAATGATGCAGTGGGGGTGGCGCGTTATCAGTTAGTCTTCGGTGGCGAGTATGATATCCCAACAGTTGAAGGCTTGACGGCGACCGGCACTGTAGTACGTTCGGGTTCACAGTATGCCAATGAAGCCAATACCTTGAAGCTGAAACCTTGGACTCGTTTGGATCTGGGCGTGCGTTATACCATGCCAATGAAAGATAGCACTCTGATCTGGCGAGCAAATGTAGAGAACGTCACTAATGAACGTTACTGGGAGTCGGTTGAGGACGCTGGTGTCTATATGTATCAGGGCGACCCACGGGCATTGAAACTATCCGTCTCAATGGACTTCTAATCAGCGGTTGATGTCCGCCCGCTAAGTGGTATTTAAACCAAAAAAAAACCGCAATTCTTTTTGAATGCGGTTTTTTTTTGCGTTTTAATCTGGACGGCTTTATTTCACGAGAAAATAAAATTGGCCGCTTATTATGCCGCGACGCGATACATATGCTCGTAAAGAATATTAAAGCCGATACCTATTAGCACGATACCGCCGATTATTTCTGCACGTTTACCTAACAGCGGGCCAATATAACGGCCAATCAGCATCCCGAGCGTGGCCATAATCATGGTGGCTAACCCAATAGCCATGGCGGTATGAATAATATTGACTTGCAAGAATGCCAGACCAACACCAATGGCCATGGCATCAAGGCTGGTGGCGATAGCGGTCATGACCAAAACCCAAAAACTGTGACTGCGCATTTTTTCGGTTTCTTCGACTTGCTGCTTCGCACCTTCAAAAATCATCCGACAGCCCAGAATGAACAGCAGACTAAAGGCAATCCAGTGATCCCACTCCAGAATATATTGACTGGCGTATAGGCCAATGCACCAACCAATTAGCGGGGTAATTGCTTCTATCACACCAAAGATAAGACCGGTGCGCAGCGCTTCTCGAAAACGGGGTTTATGTAGACTGGCGCCTTTACCAATAGATGCAGCAAAGGCATCCATAGACATAGCAAAAGCAAGCACTAATGTTGCAGATAAATTCATAGAAATAGTCTCGGCCGGGCGGCTCCATATACACGTAACCCACCCCCAACCTAACGACGGAGCTACGTGTCTATGGTCTCGCCAACCTTACCTGGCTACCCGTACCACGTTTCTAATAACGAAACGAGTATGTTGATACGGGCGTTTCTGCTTATCAATATATCGGCTGACATATTGCACAAAAACCGGCTACTCCCCATGAACGGCGCAACCTTAACATATATATTCCAAAACAGACAACCCCAAAAATAATATGGCGACCCACTATTGTTGATAATGATTTTCATTATCGGACTTTTAGTGGGAATAGCCGATATAAGCATCAGTAATGGTGTGGAAATAAGCAGGAGACGATTAGAGAAGATGTGTCGGGAAATTAATCAGTTAACTGAATAATCAAAAGATTCATTTCCCCGGAATATTCTTTATGATTGATTTTCAAGGAAAAAGTTATAAATTTTTTCTAAATCATCTAATTGGTTAACCTGGATAAGTAATCTACGCTGCTCTAGCTCAATCACCAAAATACCATCTTCAGATAAATTCATACTTTTTATTCGATTATATTCAATAAAAGCATTGGCGTAGAAGAACCCGGTATTTTTAAACAGCAATTTTGGCCAGCGAATATAAGAGATATAAAATGCGATTAATGCTAAACCCACTAATAAGTATGTGGTTAAAGGCTCGCCATTCGCCATCACGTTATTGTAAACAAGAATGGCAATCAGCCCGACAAAAATTGCGCAGTCGATTTTGTTTTTACGTTTCAGGTGAATTTGTAGCCGGGTTTTGCCTTTCATTATATTCATGATGAATTCATCATAAATAGCATAAGCAAGCAGTAGGGTAATAAAAACAATAAGAATAATATCTGTGACCGACATGCAAACACTCCCGAAATAAAAAACCGGGAGTAAACCCCCGGTTTTCGTTAAATCTAATCAGAAAATTATGGTGCCAGGAAGCCAATCCAGTAACCGAAGATACCGATGGCGAAGAAGCCCATAATAATCCACAGCGCGTTAACTTTGCGGCGTAACAACCACATACAACCAAAAGTTAACAGTAAAGGTACCAAGCCCGGCATCAACTGATCCAGAATGGTTTGCACTGTGGTAACTGTGGTCTCACCCGCTTGGTTGGTTATCTTGGACACCACCACCGGTATATTGACGTGCGTCCATTTGTTAACCAAGGCCCCCATAACAAACAGGCCGAGAATAGACGCCCCTTCCGTCAGTTTTTGCAGCAGACCACCGTCCATATCACTGACGATATTGACGCCTTTTTTGTAGCCATAAGCAACACCGTAATAACGGGTCAGCAAGCGTACCAGGTTAAACAGAACAAAGAACAGCAATGGGCCAAGTAAACTCCCGCTCATCGCGATACCGGCACCAAGAGCTGCCAATACCGGGCGCACAGTACCCCAGAATATCGGGTCACCCACACCGGCCAACGGCCCCATCAGACCAACTTTGATCCCGTTTATTGCCGCGTCGTCAATCTCAGCACCATTGGCTTTCTGCTCTTCCATCGCCAGCGTGACACCCAAAATCGGGGCGGCAACGAAGGGTTGGGTGTTGAAGAATTCCAAATGGCGTTTGATTGCCTGCTTGCGCTCTTCTGAATTCTCCGGATACAGGCGACGAATTGCCGGTACCATTGAGAAACAGAAACCCAGCGCCTGCATACGTTCGAAGTTCCACGACCCTTGGAAGAGGTTAGAGCGGATAAACACACCGCGGATATCGGCGGGCGTGAGTTTCTTTTCACCTGTAGTTGTTTTATCAACAATCGTTGTATCAACCATTTCTCTCACCTTTTCCTAGTCTAATTCGTTATCAAGATCGTTATTGGACGGGCCAGACTGTACAACCTGAGATTTGTTGTATTTCGGGCTGAGCTGGATATACAGCAGTGCCATAACCACGCCGATAACACCGAGAGCTACCAGGTTGAAGTTGGTGAAAGCGGCGGTCACGAAACCTAAATAGAAGAATGGCATCAGGTAGCCAGCACGCATCATGTTGATAACCATGGCGTAACCGACTACGACGATCATACCACCGGCGATGTTCAAGCCACTGGTAACCACATCAGGAATCGAGCTGAGCAGCATCTGAACTTCGGATGTCCCAACAGACAGAGCAACGATCAGGGCAGGGATAGCGATACGCATCGCCTGCAAGAACAGGGCAGAAATGTGGATCCAAGTTATCGCTCGTAGGCTGCCACGTTCGGCAGCACCATCGGCGGCGTGCTGGAAAGCCACGGTAATGGTACGCACGATAATGGTTAATACCTGACCGGCGGCGGCCAGCGGGATAGCCAGTGCAATACCGGCACCGATATCTTGACCACCAGCAATAACCAGAATGGTCGAAATAATTGACGCCAGCGCGGCATCAGGTGCTACAGCAGCCCCGATGTTCATCCAGCCAAGCGCGATCATTTCTAAGGTACCACCGATAATAATACCGGTTTTCATATCACCTAAAACCAAACCTACCAAGGTACAGGCGACGAGGGGGCGGTGAAATTGGAACTCATCCAGAATGGAACCCATCCCGGCGATACAGGCAACGATGAAAATCAGCACAATCTGAAGAGTTGTGATCTCCATTGTACTTCTCCTATGACCAAAAAAGCTGTGCAAAGATAACCGAGTCCTGAAACAGAACAGGGCATAACCTTTCTATACCCGGCATACTTCAAGCTGCATGTGGTTGGCTGCTCTCACTCACCCGAATCATTGACTGGCTGCCCACTCATCGGGACTCATTCGATTGCCGCTATCCTGCAACTCAAATTATTTAAGGTGTCCGTAGTTTTCAGTAAAGCTATTTATTAAGTTTGTTAATTAAATCCATCATTTTGAGCCGGCTATCCGAAGAGACTTTTCGAACTTCCAATTCAATACCGCGAGCATTTAATTTATTAAAAGCTTCAATATCTTTTTCATCAACGGAGACGGCGTTATTCACTTGGGTTTTACCCTGACGGAAGGCCATACCACCGATATTGACTGACTTAATATCCACGCCACCCTCAACCATACGCACGACATCAGTTGGGTTGGTAAATAACAGCATGACCCGGTCTTTGGCATATTTCGGGTTGTTATAAACGCGAATAGCTTTTTCAACATCAACTACGTGTGCGGTTACGCCGGGAGGAGCAACCTGTTTAAGCAAGGTGCTACGCATTTTGTCAGCAGCGACTTCGTCACTGACAACAATAATGCGGCTTACGTTGGTTTCTTTGGTCCAGCGCGTTGCGACCTGACCATGAATTAAGCGGTCATCAATACGCGCCAACCCGATTTTCATATGATCATTCGGGCCTAAAGCGACGGTCGGGGCCTTGGCTTTGGGTGCTGGAGCTGTTTGTCGCGTCTCGGGCTTATCACTCTTAATTTCAGGCGCTTTTAGTGCTTTTACGCCCTCACGACCGGTTTCTACGGCGACTGCGACCAGTTCAGCAAATGATGGATCATCATCACGCGCCATAAAGGTTTCAGCCAGCATCGGAATGTTAACCCCGGTGACGACCTCATAATTCTCTTTATCAATAGCAATTCGACTGGCGGCGTTAAACGGGCTACCACCCCAGGTATCAACCAGGAATAAGACACCTTTGCTGGTATCAAGCCCGGTCAATTTACCGTTGTATTTCTCAATCAACGTTTCGGCATTCTCACCTGGGACGAAATCGATATAAGCGACATTACTTTGTTCGCCTAAAATCATTTCAGCTGTTTTCAGCAGTTGTTCTGCTGCAGCCCCATGTGTGCCAATGATAATAGCTATACTCACTCGCTACCCCCTCTGTTAACTCAGAATTGAGTTCTCGCACGTAACAGAAAACCAGTAATCACCAACCACACTTCAGTACATATTGAATCTATTATGATAGTCACAATATCAGCGTACTGCTGACGATTTATTCGTAACGACAATGAATCGATTCAGGAACATATCTAAATGTGCTGGATGTGATTTATTTTAGTCAGTGAAAAAATAAATTATGTGACGTTGCTCAGTTATTGAGACATGTTATGAATGATTTTACTTGTTTGGATAATTATTAAACAATCACATCAATGATATTGATAGGTTATCCGCTAACTCATTCATAGCAGTATGATTATTGTGCTTAATATTTGTGCGATCCGTGTGAATTTTGACTGATAATCTACTTTTGGCAGGGAACAAATTTTAGCCATAAAAATAAGTATTCTGATGGCTGACATCACTTAACTTGCTGAAATTTGGTTTTATCGCGTGTCAGGCCCTAAATCCGACTATGCTGTTAAAAAGATTCCTGATAAAGTTAACGGCTCTATTAATTGTCAGGAGTTAAGGGCCTCAGCTCTCCCTATGGACTGTCACCGAAGTTACTGTTTCTCTAGCGTTAACACCCAACCAGTGGGTTTAAATCTGGTTATCCAATCACGCACATTTACTGCGTATAATTTCACCCGATCTTTCTGCGTATCTATACTGACAACCGTACTGCGGCGTTTTGCTGCGTCTGTTGCCAGTCGCACATCACCTAAATCGTGTTCTTATTATCGGAGTCTGACATGGAATTTCTAATGGACCCCTCAATCTGGGCAGGGTTATTGACGTTGGTGGTACTGGAAATTGTTCTGGGTATCGATAACCTGGTATTTATTGCCATTCTGGCCGACAAACTACCGCCTAAACAAAGAGATAAAGCTCGAATTATCGGGTTATCTCTGGCATTAATTATGCGTTTGGGGCTGTTGTCGGTTATCTCCTGGATGGTCACGCTGACCACGCCACTGTTTAGTGTCGGCAGCTTTAGCTTCTCCGGGCGAGATCTAATTTTGCTGGTGGGGGGGCTGTTCTTGCTATTTAAAGCCACCACCGAGCTACATGAACGGCTGGAGGGTAACCAGCACGATGACAGTGCAAGCCGCGGATATGCCAGCTTCTGGGCAGTGGTTGCGCAGATTGTGGTGCTGGATGCGGTCTTCTCCCTTGATGCGGTGATTACTGCCGTGGGGATGGTCAACGACTTGGCCATCATGATGACGGCGGTCATTATCGCCATGGTCGTGATGCTGCTGGCATCGAAAAAACTGACGCAGTTTGTTAACGCACACCCGACAGTCGTGGTGCTGTGTCTGAGCTTCTTGTTAATGATTGGCTTGAGCCTGATTGCGGAAGGCTTTGGTTTCCATATTCCGAAAGGCTATCTGTATGCCGCCATCGGATTCTCTATCCTGATTGAGCTGTTTAACCAGATTGCGCGCCGTAACTTCATTAAGCAGGAGTCCCGCTTGCCACGGCGTCAGCGCACGGCGGAAGCTATTATCCGTCTGATGGGCGGTCGTCAGCAAGAGCCGCAACATGGTGATGCGCAGTTGGCATTGCCAGCCGAGGCCTTTGCTGAAGAAGAGCGCTATATGATTAGCGGCGTGCTGACATTGGCCTCCCGATCATTGCGCAGTGTGATGACTCCGCGCACAGAAATCTCTTGGGTAGATTGTAATCGTTCACAAGCTGAAATCCGTGAACAATTATTAGATACGCCACACAGCCTGTTCCCTGTCTGTCGTGACTCATTGGATCAGATAATCGGTGTGGTGCGAGCTAAAGATTTGTTAGTAGCGATTGAACGCGGTGGCTCTATCTGTGAGTTTGCTGCACAGACACCACCAATAGTCGTGCCTGATACCATGGACGTGATTAATTTACTGGGCGTATTGCGCAAAGCAAAAGGGCGCTTAGTGGTAGTCAATGACGAATTTGGTGTGGTGCAAGGGCTGGTTACACCGCTGGACGTGCTGGAAGCTATTGCCGGTGAATTCCCTGATGAAGATGAAACGCCAGATATTATTGCCGATGGTGATGGCTGGTTAGTGAAAGGGGGGGCTGATTTGCACTCTCTGGAGCAGGCGCTGGATTGCCAGGAGTTGGTCAGCCCGACGGCTGATTATGCTTCATTAGCGGGCATGTTGCTGTCTCACTCCGGGCATATGCCAACGGCGGGGGATGTGGTTGAACTGCATAACCTGCGCTTTGAGATTATCGAAGTCTCAGATTACCGCATTGAATTAGTGCGTATTACCAAGCTGAGTAATGAATTGGAAGAGTAACACTCTGACAACTAAAAGAGTTTCAGCTAATGCGGGTCATCTTAAGGTGGCCCGCATTTTTTAATGGATATTCCAACGCTTTGTCATCCGTTTATTTTCATTTCATAATAATCAGCTTGAAATAATTACTCAGACAAATAACACGCATTATAATGTTTGTTATATTTATTGTTTAATGTGCGAATATTCAGTTATTTATATTTCACATAATTTAAATTAAATAAATATATAAAACTATAAAAATCACAGTGATAAGAATAACAGTAAATAATGATATTTATCATAAACATGAAATGCAGTTAAATTGCTTAATAATCAAAATGTTGTGTTGTTTTTTTTCGTATGAATTGGAAAATAAAAATATAATTATACAAAATGGAAATGCCAACTTGATAAGTTTGGTTTATGCTTAAATTCACTTAAGTAAGGAGGTGCTCAAACAGTCATATTAATATTTACCGTGAGCTTGGGTGCATCTAAAAATCCTAATATTGCTCTGATCTATTTTGTTTGGTCTGTTATTCAAAATAGAAATTCATTTTCTGCTTTTGACACCGCACAACCTATATTTTTGTAGCACTCTACCTATTAGTGATGGAGGTTTTATGAAAAAGATAGTTTTTGTTCTTGTGTTAATGCTGTCTTCATTTGGAACATTCGGCCAAGAGACAGCTTCGAGGCAGTTTGGTGATGCATTCTCGACACCTATCGCCGCTGAGGTAAACAAAAAAGCGTGCGATACTGAATTGCCGCCCTCTGATTGGTGCTGTGAGGTATGCTGCAATCCCGCGTGTGCTGGTTGCTAGACATAAAAATCATTACTCATCTTTCACTGTGCATAAGGGGAGCCGTAGCTCCCCTTAATGAAAACGTCTTTTCAATACAATAAATTAATTACATTGCACTTTAATGGCTAAACCACCACGGGAGGTTTCGCGGTATTTAGCATTCATATCTTTACCGGTCTCAAACATGGTTTCGATAACCTTATCCAGTGAAACGCGCGGTTCACTGGTGCGGCGCATGGCCATCCGTGCAGAGTTAATGGCTTTTACCGAGGCAATCGCATTACGCTCAATACACGGCACTTGCACCTGACCTGCAACCGGGTCACAGGTCAGACCTAGATTATGTTCCATGCCAATTTCAGCGGCGATGCATACTTGAACCGGGCTTGCGCCCAGCAGCTCGGCCAAGCCGGCAGCCGCCATTGAACAGGCAACGCCCACTTCACCCTGGCAGCCCACTTCAGCACCAGAAATCGACGCATTCATCTTGTACAAAATCCCGACAGCGCCGGATGACAGGAAATAGCGGATAAAGATTTCAGGGGTAACAGGCTCGATAAAGTGGTCGTAATAGGCCAAGACTGCTGGCACGATGCCACAGGCACCATTGGTCGGCGCAGTAACCACGCGGCCACCCGCAGCGTTTTCTTCGTTAACCGCCAGTGCGAACATATTGACCCAGTCAATAACATTCATTGGATCGCTGGACAGTTTATCCGAGGAAACTAACAGACGGCGTAATGCTGAGGCGCGACGCGGCACCCGCAGCGGGCCTGGTAGAACCCCTTCGGTATTCAGGCCACGATCAATACAGGCGCGCATGGTTTGCCAAATCGCCGTAAAGTAGGATTCAATCTCTTCTTTGCTGTGCATCGCCAGCTCATTCTGCATTACCATGCCGGAGATCGACATACCGGTTTGCTCGCAGTTAGCCAGGATTTCTTCAGCGGAATTGAATGGATAAGGCACGCTAACGGCATTAACCGCGGCTTTACCGAAATGCTCTTCATCAACGATAAAACCACCACCAATTGAATAATAGGTCTTGCTAAGCACCTTTTCATCACCGGCATAGGCGTGGATCTGCATACCATTCTCATGCAATGGTAAATTATCACTGCGGAATACCATCCCGCCTTCGCGCGGGAAGTCAACTTCATGCAACCCATTGGCCAGCATCAGTTTTTGACGTAATTCCACATCCCGAATAAACGCTGGAATACTGTCGATATCCACGGTATCGGGCATGTTGCCCGCTAACCCCATAATAATGGCGATATCAGTATGGTGGCCTTTCCCAGTCAGTGACAGTGAGCCATAAACATCGACGGCTACTCGCGTGATCGACGGCATTAACCCTTGAGTGACCAGCAAATCAGCAAACTCTTTGCCGGCTTTCATTGGCCCAACAGTATGAGAACTGGAGGGGCCGATACCAATCTTGAACATATCAAAAACGCTAATCACGCTAAAACTCCTTAACAACGCTTTTTGTTATTCCCGGACGGCCGAGAATATCTGTATTAAGTAAAGAGCCTGTAGATAGCTGCAGGTTACTTCGTATTAAGTATTGCTATCACCGGGCCCTGTAAATTGGGTTTCTACTGGTGTTGGCGCTATCAATTTGATATCGCAACCATGACATTTCGCTACCAATGAATCATTATCACTATCAGCTTTTAACCTTACATTTTTAGTGGTTTATAGTGATGAAAGATATTTTACAGATATTTCATAACGCTGACAGGTCAGTTTACAGTTTTTTTAAAATGGTTGTGCAGAGAAAGTAGAGTAAAAATCGAGATGATGGGGTGATAGGGATCGCTTTATGCTGTAATTCAGCTTTTTTAACCGTCATGCTGTGAAGCAGTTCACTCATTACCCGTGCTATTCATATGCCTATTAGTGTCAAATACTGACCTGCTGTGCCAGACGGCGAATAATTGCCGCAGTCAGCCCCCAGATAAATTGGCTTTCATACCATGAAAGATAGACCCGGTGATTGATTCCCCCGCGATGAATATCCAGTGAATAGTAGCGCGACAATCTGAGAGCTTCACGTAAGGGAATTTCAAATAACCCGGCGACTTCTTCTTCATTACCCTGAAAGGCGATATTGGCGGGAACCAAACCGACGACCGGTGTAACCTGATAACCGCTGGAACTGTCGAGCGGAGCCAATTGCCCTAAAACATGTACCGCGGAGGTAGGGATCGCCACTTCCTCTTCTGCTTCTCGTAGCGCGGTATCAATCAGTGAAAAATCTTGTGGGTCGGCTTTGCCTCCGGGGAAGGCGACCTGGCCTGCATGTTTGCGTAAATGATCGGAGCGCCGGGTGAGCAGCAATGTAGGTTCTGGTCGGCAAACAATAGGGATTAATACCGCAGCATGGCGGCCATTGGCAGAAAAACTGCCAGGTTGAGGCCGTTGCAGCTGGAATCGGCTAATAAAGTCAGACAAAGTTTGCCCCGATTGGCTGACAAATTTGTCATTCACAAGCGGGTCATTCATCAACTTATCATTCACAGACATAGCACTCACAGAATCCACTCATTCATAAATTAACTCTTTCCCAGTAAGGGTAATATTCGGGCGATTTTATCAAATGTCTCTTGGTATTCAGCTTGTTCCTGACTGTCAGCCACAATTCCGCCGCCGGCAGAACAATATATTTTGCCGTTTTCAGTCAGTAGAGTGCGGATGGTGATATTGGTGTCCATCGTGCCACAGCAACTAATATAGCCAATGTTGCCGCAATAGGCGTTGCGGCGCTGGGGTTCCAATTGTTCGATGATTTCCATGGCCCGAATTTTCGGCGCACCCGTTATCGAGCCGCCGGGGAAGCAGGCGCGCAATAATGCGGTTGGCGGTGATTCGGTGGGCAGAATTGCGGTAATGGTGCTGACCAAATGATGCACCGCCGGGAAAGGCTCGACCACAAACAGCTCCGGAACCCGCACGGTGCCCGGCTGTGCAACTCGGCCAATATCATTGCGCAGCAGGTCAACAATCATCAGGTTTTCAGCGCGATCTTTAGTGGAATTAGCTAACCGCTCCGCTTGCAAACGATCTTGTTCGGGGTCATCCAGCCGCGGCAAAGTACCTTTAATCGGGCGGGTTTGAATATGATGATTTTCCAACCATAGAAAACGCTCCGGTGACACACTCAAAATTGCATTTTTTTCTAAGCGAATAAAAGCCGAAAAAGGCGCTTGATTACTGCGGCTCAATGTCAGAAAAGCTTGCCATTCATCACCCTGATACTCCGCACTGAATCTTTGGGCCAAATTAATCTGATAACAGTCGCCATTGTGCAAATATTCCTGAACTTGCCGGAATTTTTCACCATATTGCTCTCGCGACATATTGGCCTGCCACCGGCTGGTTAACTTAAATGGCAAAGTGGCTTCGGGGTTTCTTTGTTGCAGCAACCACTGCAAGCGCTGTTCAGCATCGCCATGACAGACCAGTGTCAGTTTTTGCAAATGATGATCGGCAATCAAGGCCCAGTCATACAGGCCGACGGCCATGTCCGGTAAGGCGATATCTGGCTCGGCCAGCACCGGTAGTGTCTCAACCCGTCGGCCCAAATCATAACCAAATAGCCCTAATGCTCCGCCCAAAAAAGGTAGGTCAGGGTGGGGCGAAATAGCGGGAGAAAACTTATCCAATTGCTGCTGCAATAAAGAGAATGGATCTTCGAGGGAAAGCTCCTGGCCTTGCGCACTGATAATTTCTGTTTGCTCGCCCCGCGTGGTGAGAGTGACTTGCGGGTCGGCGACCAGAATATCAAAACGGTTATGGGTGTGTTCAGCAAATCCGGAGTGCAGCAACATGGCCCAAGCTTGATGGGCAAGGGGGGCGAATTGCTGGAGCAGGGCATCTGGTTGATAAGGCAAGGTTTTGCAGGTCAGGGTTTTCACACTCATGAGTCACGATTCTTTTCTTTCGGCTGAACATATTAGGCGGTAGAAAGGTATTTTCACCACCAAAGTTGGGCAAGATTAGCATAAATTACCCAGTGTTTGGGGGCTGTTCACCAGTGGCAGTCAATCCACCATAAATAGCTATTCACTTTAAATAACAATAAACAGGTATACTGAATCAATTATATGCAGGAGATAAATCAATGTTAGCGGGTATGCCTTCACTTTCTCATGAGGAACAGCAAGAAGCTGTCGAACGTATTCACCAATTCATGTCGGAAGGAATGAGCAGTGGTGAGGCGATTGCTTTGGTCGCCGCAGAAATTCGCGAGCGGCACGAGAATGATCCACAAGCCATGCCTATCTTTGAAGATTCTGACTTTGATGAGAGTGATGAGTCTGATTATCGTCGTGATAATGAGCAGGATGCGGACGAAATAGAAGATCCGTACGAAGGGTAAGCTCCGGTTTTGTGCTGTTCAATGCCAATAAACCCGCCGTGATGGCGGGTTTATTCATCAGTGCCAGATTATTTACCTGTCACAACTATCTACCTGTTACAACTATCTACCTGTCACAACTATTTATCAGTCACGACGACTGCGCTTGCGGCACGTTTTGCCACTTCAATCGCGCTATCAATATCATCTGCTACCGCCAACGCCACACCCAACCGCCGTTTACCCGCAATATCGGGTTTACCAAATAGACGAATTTGCGTGTCACCGACCAAGGCGGTTTCCAACCCATGGTAAGCAATATTATGGCTGGTCAATTCGGGTAAAATAACCGCCGATGCCGCTGCGCCATACTGACGAATGGTGCCAATGGGCAAGCCCAAAAATGCGCGCACATGCAAGGCAAACTCAGACATATTTTGCGAAATCAACGTCACCATGCCGGTATCGTGAGGGCGCGGTGAAACTTCACTGAAAATAACCTCATCGCCACAGACAAACAATTCCACCCCAAATAGCCCGTAGCCACCTAGCGCCGTGACCACTTGGGAAGCAATCTCTTTCGCCCGCGCCACTGCAATATCACTCATCATTTGTGGCTGCCAGGACTCACGGTAATCGCCATCTTCCTGACGATGACCAATAGGCGCACAAAAGTGGATGCCATCAACCGCGCTGATGGTCAGCAAGGTGATTTCAAAATCAAAGTGTACCAATCCCTCGATAATCACTTTACCGCCGCCCGCGCGGCCACCTTGCTGCGCGTAATCCCATGCGGCCTGAAGTTGCTGTTCATTACGAATCAAACTCTGGCCTTTACCAGAGGAACTCATCACCGGTTTGACAATGCACGGGTAACCTATCTCACTGACCGCCTGGCGGAATGCACTCTCGGTAGCGGCAAAGCGGTAGCTGGAGGTGGGCAATTGCAGCTTTTCGGCAGCCAGACGGCGAATACCTTCGCGGTTCATGGTCAAACGAGTGGCTTCGGCGCAGGGCACAACCTTCTGGCCCATATTCTCTAACTCAACCAGCATATCTGTGGCGATAGCTTCAATTTCCGGCACGATATAGTGCGGTTTTTCCTGCTCGACCAACTGCTTGAGCGCTGCGCCATCCAGCATGTTAATCACATGGCTGCGATGAGCAACATGCATCGCGGGTGCATCGGCGTAGCGATCAACCGCAATCACTTCCAGCCCCAGCCTTTGGCATTCAATTGCCACTTCTTTACCCAGCTCTCCAGAGCCAAGCAACATGACACGGGTGGCATTCGGGCGCAGAGCGGTTCCAATAGTCAGCATAGTTAGGTACCTACATCAGTGGGAAATTTTGACACGCGATGAATTTTACGGGCATGAGTATAAGGCAAAATGGCGACGAAAACGATTGCGTATTGGCTCTTAAGCAGAGAATCAGACCATTTTATCGGTATTGATGCGGTATAGTTCCGGCAATAGCCCTATATCTGGTATTATCGCGCCAAAATCTTGCGCTCGCCTTCAGGCCATCGCTGCCATTCCATTCCGTTATAAGAGTTACTGCCGTGAGCACAACGTCCTTTTCTTCCCTGACACTGCCTGCTGAGCAGTTGTCCAATCTTAATGAACTTGGCTATACCGAGATGACACCGGTACAGGCCGCAGCATTACCGGCCATCCTCAATGGGCAGGATGTTCGGGCAAAGGCCAAAACTGGCAGTGGTAAAACTGCGGCTTTCGGCATTGGTTTGCTGGACAAAATTGCTGTGGGTGAGTTTGTGACTCAAGCTTTGGTGCTGTGCCCAACACGTGAACTGGCTGATCAGGTCAGTAAAGAATTGCGCCGGTTAGCGCGATTTACTCAAAATATTAAAATCCTGACCCTGTGTGGCGGCCAGCCGATGGGCCATCAGTTAGATTCTCTGGTGCATGCCCCGCATATTGTCGTCGGCACTCCGGGCCGTATTCAGGAGCATTTGCGCAAGAAAACGCTGGTGCTGGATGACCTCAAAATTCTGGTGCTGGATGAAGCCGACCGCATGCTGGATATGGGTTTTACCGATGCCATTGATGATGTCATTGCCTATACCCCACCGCAGCGCCAGACATTGCTGTTCTCGGCGACTTATCCGGCGGGTATTGAGCAAATCAGTGCGCGGGTTCAGCGCCAGCCAGTCAATGTTGAAGTTGATGATGGTGATGAAGCGCCCGCGATTGAGCAGGTATTTTTCGAAACCACACGCGAAAAACGTTTGCCGCTGTTGATCTCCGCCCTCAGTCATTATCAGCCCGCTTCTTGTGTGGTGTTTTGTAACACCAAGAAAGATTGCCAGAGTGTCTATGAGGCGCTGGAGTCCCGTGGCATCAGCGTGTTGGCCTTACATGGCGATTTAGAACAGCGCGACCGTGATCAAGTGCTGGTGCGTTTTGCCAACCGCAGTTGCCGGGTGTTAGTCGCAACTGATGTTGCTGCGCGGGGTCTGGATATTAAAGACTTGGAACTGGTGGTCAATTTCGAACTGGCATTTGATCCCGAAATTCATGTGCACCGCATCGGCCGTACCGGGCGGGCAGGGATGAGCGGTCTGGCGGTGAGCCTGTGTACCCCACAGGAAATGACCCGCGCCCATGCCATTGAAGATTATATGCAAATGAAACTGAAATGGACGCCAGCCGAGCAGGTAAGCCGCAGTGCTAACACCATGCTGGAACCTGAAATGGTCACCTTATGTATTGATGGTGGCCGTAAAGCTAAAATTCGCCCTGGCGACATTTTGGGGGCTTTAACGGGTGAAGCCGGTCTGACCGCCGCGGATGTGGGTAAAATCGATATGTTCCCGGTTCATGCCTATGTTGCTATTCGCAAGGCGAGTGCCAAACGGGCTCTTCAGCAGTTACAGCAAGGCAAGATCAAAGGCAAAAACTGCAAAGCCCGTTTATTAAAATAATCACAGTAGAGGGCGATGGTGGTTGCATCGCCCCGACAAATCACATTATACTGTGATTATGTACAGTAATCTGTAAGTGAAGAGGACGCGTATCAATGGCCGTTGAAATAAAATTCGTCGTGGTAAGACAGGGTGAGGAAAAAATGACTTTCACAACCAAAAAAGAAGCCGATGCCTACGATAAAATGCTGGATTTGGCTGACAATTTGTCTGAATGGTTGGCACAGTCACCTTTAACACTTGAAGAAGATCAACGCGAGGCTCTGAGCTTCTTCCTTGCAGAGAACAAAGATGCATTAGGGCAAATTCTGCGGGGTGCCCAGCCAGCGGCCTCCGCCGAGGGGCAGCCAAAAGCGAAAGTTGAAAAAATCGCATCAGAGAAAAAATCCAAACCTGATGAAAATCAAGCGGCTTAATCTGCCTGATTTCGGCAGGAAGTGAAAAAGGGATCTAAAATGAATCGTGAAATCACCTTCTTTCGCCGGTTTGAGGCGGATATTCTGGCCGATCGCAAAACGATCACTATCCGGGATAGCAGTGAATCCGATTTTCGCCCAAGGGAAACCCTGCGTGTATGTCGCAATGAAGACGGCGTATTTTTCTGCCATATTTTGGTTAAATCCGTCACTCCAATCACCTTGGATACACTGACGCAACACCATGCCGAGCAAGAAAATATGTCGCTGGATGAACTGAAAAAAGTGATTAAGGAGATCTATCCGGGGTTGGAACAGTTTTACGTGATTGAATTTACTCAGTGTTAATTAAATAGCGTTAACATATTAATTTTTAGCGCTATTCGTTCTGTAACCCCCCTTTCAATCATTGTTCCAGCCAGAGGATAGAAATAATAATATCTGGAGGAATGATGAGAAAGACAGGACTCGCCTTAGTAGTGGCCGTCGCTTTAGCCGGTGCCATCAGTAGTGTACAGGCCCAGGAACCGCGGGTAGCAAAAGTCCCTACTTGTACTGGGTTAAATCAATCTCAGGTTGCGACTCAAGTTAAACGTGATTTTCTACAAAATCGTATAACACGTTGGGAAGCGGATAAAAAAGGGTTGGGTACTGATAGCCCGGTTGTCTGGATTAGCGCGGTAGACATTACAGGCCAAGATGATATCTGGCAGGTTCCATTGACCGCTCGTGGTAAAAAAGGCGATAAAAACTACCAAGTGGTGCTTGATTGTAAAGCTGGCACTATCGCCTATACCTTGCGTGCTTGAGGCCGCAGGGGTGGAATTAAGCTAATCACAACAGGTGCTGGCGTAAAGGTATCCTGCACCTGTTTATCATGTTGCTTATCATTGAATTACACTCTTTCAACTCAAATTTAAGCAGATGCTGCCGCTTGGCATCGACAGGTAATCGTGTCACTCTCGCGATAACGAACACTGATGGACACTTCAACTAATGACCATACCTCCAAAGGCAGATAAACGCCCTTATCCGATGACGATGCACGGTGATATCCGTACAGATGATTATTATTGGCTACGTGATGATGAGCGCACTGATGCTGATGTCCTGAACTATCTGCAAGCTGAAAATGAGTTCACCGAGTCGGTGTTGAAGCCGCTGCAACCGCTTCGCGAAACTTTGTATCAGGAAATGGTTTCCCGCATTCCGCCCCAAGAAGAGTCCGTCCCCTATACCCGCAATGGCTACCGCTATCAAACACGTTTTGAACCGGGTAATGAATATGCCATTTACGTTCGCCAACCGGTTTGGGCGGATAGCAGTTGGGAAACCTTACTTGATGGTAATCAACGCGCGGCGGAAAGCGAGTTCTACACCTTGGGGGGCCTGGATGTTAGCCCAGATAATCAACTACTGGCAGTGGCTGAGGATTTCTTATCACGGCGTCAATATGATATCCGGGTAAAACATTTACAAAGTGATAGCTGGCAGCAGGAAGTTATCAGCAATACGTCGGGTAGCTTTGAATGGGCCAATGATTCAAAAACACTGTATTACGTGCGTAAGCATGAAAAAACGTTGCTGCCTTATCAAGTCTATCGCCATGTCGTGGGCACTGACCCTGCATCGGACCAGCTGATTTATCAGGAAGCGGACGATACATTCTATGTCGGGTTGGAAAAAACCACATCTGAGCGCTTTATTGTCATCCATCTCAGTAGCACCACAACATCTGAAATTTTACTGTTGGATGCCGATCAGCACGAGCCGCTGCCGCAAATGTTCGCGCCACGCCGCAAAGACCATGAATATGGTTTAGATCACTATAAGCAGCATTTTTATTTACGTTCGAATAAAGATGGCAAAAATTTCGGTCTATATAAAATCGCCGATGCAGCTAAAGTGCCCGTTGATTTCGCTGATGAATCTCAGTGGCTACCCTTAATTACGCCAAGAACAGAGGTTATGTTGGAAGGCTTTAGCCTATTCCGCGATTGGCTGGTGGTGGAAGAACGGAGTGAGGGATTGACGCATTTGCGGCAAATTCACTGGGTCACCGATGAACAGAAGTCGGTGACTTTTGATGACCCTACCTATGTCACTTGGTTGGCATATAACCCAGAGCCAGAAACTGAACTGTTGCGCTATGGTTATTCTTCCCTGACCACGCCAAGCTCCATGTATGAACTTAATATGGATACCGGCGCTCGTCAGTTGCTCAAGCAGCAGGAAGTCAAAAACTTCACACCAGAAAAATATCGTAGTGAGCGGATTTGGGTCACCGCATCGGATGGTGTCAAAGTGCCAGTTTCATTGGTTTATCATCGTGATCATTTTGCCCCAGGCAGTAACCCGCTGTTGGTCTATGGCTACGGCTCATATGGCAGCAGCATGGATCCGGTATTCAGTGGTAGCCGTTTAAGTCTGTTAGATCGTGGTTTTGTCTTTGCACTGGCGCATATTCGGGGTGGTGGGGAACTGGGGCAGCAATGGTATGAAGATGGCAAGTTGCTCAAGAAATTAAACACATTCAATGACTTTATCGATGTTACCAAAACATTGGTTGCCAAGGGTTATGGCGATGCTAATCGTGTTTTCGCTATGGGCGGTAGTGCGGGCGGCTTGTTGATGGGCGTTGTTATTAATCAGGCGCCTGAATTATACAAAGGTGTTGTGGCGCAGGTGCCATTTGTTGATGTGGTCACCACTATGCTGGATGAATCTATCCCTCTGACGACTGGCGAGTATGACGAGTGGGGCAATCCAAATGATAAGGCCTATTACGATTACATGAAGCAATATAGCCCATACGATCAGGTTAAAGCTCAAGATTATCCGCACATGCTGGTAACTACCGGGTTGCATGACTCTCAGGTTCAATATTGGGAACCCGCAAAATGGGTCGCGAAACTGCGAGAAATGAAAACTGATGACCACCAATTATTGCTTTATACCGATATGGATTCGGGCCATGGGGGTAAATCAGGGCGCTTCAAAGCTTATGAAGATATTGCTTTGGAATATGCTTTTATTCTCTCTCTAGCTTGATTCACAAAATCGGTTATGTCAGATAATGTGTCAGGGTATGGCGCATATCTGGCGTAAGGTCGGCAATTGAGGTCAGCATCCAGCGCAGGTAGTCCGGATCTTGCCGGGCTATCTGTTCAATACTTTTTCCACGATATTTCCCGAACTTAAATGTCTGTAACAACAGCGGTTGTTGCGTCATTTCCACCATCTGCTCGGCGTTCCACCCAGAGTCTCGTATGATGCGTTGCAACAGTGCGGCGGTGACATAACAATCATACAAAGCACGATGTGGATAAAGATTATCTGGCACTGAAACATTCAGGCGCAAAGCGTAACGCAGATATTGATTACTGTGCTTAATATCAGGGTAGAGCATACGGGCGAGCTTTAAGGTGCAAATCCATTGACCACCCATCTCCGGTAACACACCGCGGTCAAAGGGGGCGTTATGAGCGACATAATACGGGCTCCCTTGATATTTTCTAACTGCAACGGCAATTCGCGGTTTACCTTCCACCATTTCTTCCGTGATATGGTGAATTACCATGGCATCGAGACTGATTGGCCTGTCTGGGCTAACCAAGTCACTCATAGGGTTGCTCAATAATCCGTCCACCATATCGACAGACGCGATTTCGACAATACCCCCCTCCAAACCACAAGTTTCTGTATCGATGACACGAAAATACATTCTTATTCTTCCCCGTAATACCTAAATATTAGCAACAAAAAACCCGCCTATCGTGGCGGGTTGACTGACGAGACGAAAAGTCCGTTATTCTGCGCTAGTGGAAGATGACTTTTTAGCGCGTTTCTCAGCTTTTTTCTCAGCTGGTGTTTTTAGTGGCTTTTTCTTCGCGTTCTTTTTGCTGTCCATTCCCTTACTCATGGCTTGCCTCTCTTTACCTTCGGTTAGGTTGGTACGCCCACCTATTAACCACCTAATGGGGGGGAGTTGCAAGGGAAGAAAACATGAATATACTTAATTCATTGTTTAATAAGTATATTATTAAATATTAATCTCTCTTGTTATGTTCTGGCACGCGCCATGTTTTGAGCTAAGACCTGAAAATTAATTAAGTTATGGTGTATTTATCACCGGTTGATGGAATTAATGTGCTGATTGGCGTAAATGTAATGTTTTATCGTTGACCCTGCGGGCTGTATAAGCTTTGATAACTTTATTGTCTCAACAAACATGGAAAAATAATGGAACAATTACGTGGGCTTTATCCAGCGTATGAACCTTACGATAGTGGCTTACTAGACACAGGTGATGGTCACCAGATTTACTGGGAACTCTGTGGCAACCCTGAGGGTAAGCCCGCGGTATTTATTCATGGTGGCCCTGGTGGCGGGATCGCGCCTTATCACCGGCAACTTTTCAACCCAAAGAAATACAAAGTATTACTTTTTGATCAACGCGGGTGTGGGCGTTCGACGCCCCATGCCAGCTTGGATAACAACACAACCTGGCATTTAGTTGATGACATTGAACGGCTGCGTGAGATGGCTGGCGTAGATAACTGGTTGATATTTGGCGGCTCTTGGGGTTCGACACTAGCATTGGCCTACGGTGAAACCTATCCCGAACGGGTCAGTGAAATGGTTTTGCGTGGGATATTCACTCTGCGTAAAAAAGAGTTGGATTGGTATTATCAGGACGGGGCTTCCCGCTTCTTCCCCGATAAATGGCAGCGCGTGTTATCCCTGTTAGCGCCAGAAGAGCAGGGCGATGTCACTGCGGCCTACCGCAAGCGGCTGACCTCACCGGACAAAGCGGTACAATTGGAGGCCGCAAAAATTTGGAGCTTGTGGGAGGGAGAAACAGTCACTTTACTGCCAACCAAAAGCGCGGCTTCTTTCGGTGAGGATGACTTTGCTCTGGCATTTGCCCGCATTGAGAATCACTATTTTACCCACTTGGGCTTTTTGGATAGCGATAACCAACTGCTCGATAACGTCACGCGCATTCGCCATATTCCTGCGGTAATTATTCATGGCCGATATGATATGGCTTGTCAGCCACAGAATGCGTGGGATTTAGCAAAAGCATGGCCAGAGGCTGAACTGCATATTGTCGAAGGTGCCGGACATTCCTTTGACGAACCAGGAATCTTGCACCAACTAATTCTTGCAACCGACAAATTTGCTCGAAAATCCTAGCGATTCTCATCGCCAAACTCCCGCAGACCCTGGTGCGGGAGTCTCTTACTCATGACTTCATTTTGGGTTCATACGGCAAGCGAGAGAATTTATTTGATTCACTGCGGTAGTGTGCCAACCGCTGTAAAAAGTATTCACGTAGCTCATCCGGCTGTTCTCGAGCAACCATTTCAGGGATCACCGGCATATTGTAGCGCTCTTTAAATGCAACCCCAGAAGCGGCCAGATCGACATTCATTTTTGCTGTTTCTTCATCAGAAAACTCAGCCAGATTATATCCCATTTTTCCTCTCCTTCGTGGCGCATCGGCAGTTATGGCGCAAAAGGTAATGCAGCTGGCAGATATTGGCAAGAGGCTAATGTACCCTAATAATATCTAATTAAACGTTTTTGCAGTGAGATAATATGACCTCAAAGTCATAAGGTTATTATTTATTGAAATAAACCTCAAATAAGAATCATTCTTTTTAGTATTCTGGTGTTAATGTAAATGATTCTTATAATAATTAATCTCATGTTTAAATTTAAAAAATATCATTAATAATCAGTTGGTTAAGTTATTTTGTGATTTTATTAAATATTAATGTGAATAGGGTGTTCTTATTTTGTTTTTAACTTGGCATAATAAGCTAAGTTAATCGTTGCTTACCTGCATTATAAAAATTAGGGAATTATCATGTTGAAAACAGAAATGGCTCAGAAGCTTAATGAGCAACTGAATCTGGAATTTTACTCTGCCAATCTTTATCTACAGATGAGTGCTTGGTGCAGTGATAAAGGCTTTGAAGGCGCGGCAGCATTTTTAAAAGAGCATTCTCAAGAAGAGATGCAGCATATGCAGCGTTTATTTGAATATCTGAGCGGAACGGGCGCTATGCCGGTATTGGGTACAATCAGTGCGCCGCCGACAGATTTCGCATCACTGGCTGATGTATTCAAACTGACTTATGAGCATGAGCAACTTATTACGACTCAAATTAATGAGCTTGCCCATGTCGCAATGACCACTCACGATTACTCTACATTCAACTTCCTGCAATGGTATGTGTCTGAACAGCATGAAGAAGAAAAACTGTTCAAATCTATTCTGGATAAACTGGCGCTGGTGGGTAATAGCGGCAATTCATTGTTCTTCGTCGATAAAGATCTGAAAACCATGGCTGCACAGAGCCACGTTCAGGCGTAATTTTTTGGCTTGATTTGAACTCGCCGCAGTTTCTATCCACTCTTAGTGGAAATAGAAATTGCGGCTTTTTATTGTCTCTTCGCCATACTCGTCCCTCCCTTTTCTCTTAATTTTATTGTTTCGTGCTAACAACATGTTGTTTAGCTATGGTTTCTCGACTTGCCATATTGAAATCGTTATCATTTGCAACCAAGCTAAAAGCGCTAGCTGAGCTTAATTGCTACTCAACTATTGGTGATATTTCAATCGCCATTCATAATTTGGCGTTTTATTTTGTGCCCTACCTCACAGGTAGTGCAATTGACTGGAAGTGATAGGGGTTCGCGCTGCCAATATAGGATATGGTTGGTAGCAGACAGATTCTTCTCCCCCATCGATTAAGGGATATTATGTTTATTCGCAAAGTACGTTCTTCATGCCGCATGCTTTCGGCACTTATTGTGTTATTTGTTGGGTTATCCAGCCAGCAAGCCTTGGCTCACGCCCACCTGA
The DNA here is from genome assembly GCF_003600645.1 of Yersinia rochesterensis. Classification (NCBI taxonomy): domain Bacteria; kingdom Pseudomonadati; phylum Pseudomonadota; class Gammaproteobacteria; order Enterobacterales; family Yersiniaceae; genus Yersinia; species Yersinia rochesterensis. Next base: position 2,493,269 of record NZ_CP032482.1, on the reverse strand, counting down.
AAATTGAATCTCCTGCTGCCGATGCGACCATTGGTTCAGCGCCAGAAGCCGTGACACTGGGTTTCTCTGAAGGAATTGAATTGGGTTTCAGTGGAGTGAAAGTGACTGGCCCAGATAAAAATGTTGTCAAAACAGGCGAGCTTAAATTGGACCCGGTCAATAACACACAATTAATCTTGCCGATCGATAGTGCATTGAAAGCTGGGAAATACGACGTTTCATGGCATGTGGTGTCTGTTGATGGCCATAAAACCAAAGGCACTTACAGCTTCACAGTGAAATAATATGTCTCTGGCGACTCTATTCGTTCTGTGTCGCTTTCTGCATTTTTTGGCGGTGATGCTGATGTTTGGCATCAGTGTTTTCACCGCCTTATTAGCACCAGACCGCTTCTCTTCGATACTCAAAAACCGCTTATCGCCTCTCCTTGTCTTCAGTACATTTGTGGGATTAGCCTCCGCTATCGGGCTGCTAGCTATCCAAGCTGGCATGATGGGTGATGGTTGGGCTGATACCTACAGACTAAACGTGTGGTGGGCGGTATTGGGCACCCGTTTTGGTCAGATATGGCAATGGCATCTCGGTTTATCCATATTGAGCATGTGGATAGCTTTGCTCGGCACAATCCGTGTTTATTATCGGCTGATGGTAGGCTGTTCAACGTTGCTATTAGCCAGTCTGGCCTTTATCGGGCACGCGGCGATGCACGAGGGTGTGCTGGGATGGATTCATCAGATCAATCAAGTTATACATCTGCTCAGTGCAGGTTATTGGATAGGATGTTTGCCCGCATTGCTGGTTTGCCTTGCATATACCCGCCATGGTGATGTTAAACGCGAAGCTATCACTACGTTAATTCGATTTTCAAGTTGGGGTCATTTGGCCGTGGCATTGGTATTGTCCACCGGAATTATTAATAGCATTATTATATTGCGTGAGACTTCTTTAACACTGACATCTGTTTATCAGATGCTATTACTCAGTAAAGTAATATTGGTGCTGTTTATGATTGTTATTGCTGTGATTAACCGCTACCTCATTGTCCCTATGTTGCGAAAATTGCCCACAAAAGCCCATTATTGGTTGGTTGTAAACAGCTGTGCTGAAATTATCCTTGGTGCAACGGTACTGCTTTTGGTGAGTTTTTTTGCGACGATGGCACCGATATAATGTGAAGTTATACCTGATAGATAGTGGCAGTAAGCTTGCATCGACGCCTCGATATACGAGAAAATCAAGGCAATCAGTTAATTGAGGATAATTAGAATGAAAGGTTTTGTGCTGACATTATCATTACTGATGTTATCGGTAAACGCTATTGCTGCCGGGAAGATAGTGACCGTCAGTAAGTTTGAGTTTGGCAAACAATGGGCATTTAATCGAGAAGAAGTGATGTTGGAGTGCCGCTCAGGCGGGGCTTTATTTGTGATAAATCCAAGCACATTAGCACAATATCCACTCAATGATGTTGCGACTGAACAGATGAAAGCGGGGCATGTCCTGGCAAAACCGTTAGATATTTTATTATTGGATGACAGTGAGAAACCGGGCCAAAAGATGAGTCTGGAGCCTTTCCAGCAGCGCGCCACGACCTTATGTCAAAAGTAAACTCGAGAATATTGGCGGACACAGATATTTGTCTCTATTTAACAGATAATTACGTTGTTCATTTTATGAACTGACTTTTATCATCCAAACTAGTTTGCAACTGTGATTAATTACTTCTGTTGCTAAGTTGGCGAAACACATGTACTCGACTATTCTTAAAGAGTATGGCTGAGTAAGCCTACGTTAATGCCAACTTTTAGCGCACGGCTCTCTCCCAAGAGCCATTTCCCTAGACCGAATATAGGAATCGTATTCGGTCTATTTTTAATTTGTTGATTTTAATGGTTATTTTTTAGTAAAAACGAAAATACACGAAAATTACACGAATTTTGATATTCGGTCTTTTATAGCATCACGTATAGCGTTTAGCTTCTTTATCACAAACGTCTGCATGACCATCAAGAGTTCTGATAAATGACATAGTGGCGTCGAATTTATCTTCAAGCATTCCACCAAGGCCGTCTAAGGTGTCTTTTACCCGTGTGGCATTACGTCAGCACATATCGCCAGTTAGTCAGATATTGGCTAACCGGTGCTGCCGCTGCCCGTCGGTTGTATCGCCATGTATCGGTAAACAAAGCCATACGCGATGCTATGGAAGCCAGAGAGAAACGGACGCATATCACGCAAGATGCTGTGTTAAATTGGTGGTGGGATATTGCCACGGCCAACGCCAACGAAATTTCAGAGTTTCGTCGTTTATGTTGCCGTCATTGCTGGGGGATTGAAAATAAATACCAGTGGATTAACGAGCAGGAATATCAGGAAGAGTCAGAGAAAAGAACCAATAACGGAAAACCTGCACCACTGGATGATGGCGGTTACGGTTTTGACAGTACGCTCGATCCTAATCCAGATTGCCCACGTTGTAATGGTGAGGGAAGGCAGGGCGCATTTTCATGATTCGCGGGATTTATCGATTTCGGCACGCCGCCTTTATGCCGGTGTTAAGCAAGGCAAGTTTGGCTTAGAAGTCATTACTCGAAATCAGGACGACGCGCTAAAAATGGTGGGTCAGCATTTGGGTATGCTGAAAAATAAGACCGAAATCAGCGGCCCTGATGGTGGTGCCATTAGCCAGGTGAGTTACACGCCAGAAGATTATGCAAAAGTACAGCAGATGTTAGAGGGTAAATTGCCGGGGTTGGATTGAAAACTGACAATCAGACGCGATTGCCAGCTTCACTGTAGGCTTCTTCACGATCCCGTTTACCCACGGCAACCACAAAAACCGTGATTTTTTCGTCTTGCACCTGATAAATCAGGCGGTATCCGGCGCTGCGTAGTTTTATTTTGTAACAATCAGGTAAGTCGCGCAGTTTATTGGCTTCAACGCGTGGATTTTTAATCACTTCGAGCAACTTTTTCTTAAATTGCTGGCGTACGGTATCGCCGAGCTTATGCCATTCCTTTAGCGCCCGGCGATCAAAATCAAGATTATAAGTCATCCAGTGACACCCTGACCGGTTGTGGATTGGCTAAACGTTCTCTGACTACGGCGACCAGTGCTTGATCTTCATCGGTCAGCAACACGGATTTAAAGGGCAGTTTGCCACTTTGTGCCACATATTCCAGTGTCTGGCGCAGCAAATCAGAGGGGGTGACCCCCAGCTTTTCCAGTACCGCATAAGAACGATCTTTTAAGTCATCATCAATGCGAATATTAATGTTACCCATCTTTGAACCTCACTTATGTAATGACATCTGTAATTACAAATGTCATTTTGTCCCTATCGGGCAAAAAGTGCAAGGGGAATAATGGCGATAAATCACCCAACCATGGCGCGATAGCAGGATCACCACATGAGCGATATTCTCGAATGGGAAAATCTGGATTTCCCGTCGCGTGTCGCCCTGAAATCCCGATCGGAAAAATCATTTCTTAATTTCACCCGTATTTGGTTTGAGCTGTTGCAGAGTGACCGGTTATTGGTGAACTGGCATCATAAAATGATGGCCAGCAAAGCTGGATGATTTGGTCAATAACCTACGCGCCCGGCAAGTTCGACTATGGCCTCATCACGTCTGCTGTTGGTTTTGATATAGCGCGGTGCGCAACTGGGCAAACATTTCGCACTTTGGGAGTAAGGTTGGCAATTAGACCAGCCAATGAATTTCCGGCTTTATTAAGGTGCTTGGGATAATATTTTACTTAAATAGCCGTGTATTGGTTTTTGGGAAAAAGGTGAAAATTGTCTCTTGAACAGAACACTGTATCAAGAGACAATTTTTATATTTAGCTATTCGGCAGTATTATTAATACAATGACTGAAGAATATGATTTGCTGCTTCCACTCGGACAGGATTAGGGTAATTTTTATTAGCTAACATCACTATTCCGATCTTCTTCTCTGGAATAAAAGCAATATATGCGCCAAAACCATTAGTACTACCCGTTTTGTGTACCCAAGATGCTGGAACAGCAGAATATGGAGGCATCAATGCGTTAATTTTATGAGGTTGCAAGGCAATTTCATTGCTACTGGAAGCAATGACTTCTTGTGAATTAATAGGCCAGTCATACATTTCCCATCCCAGCCCTTGGAACATGTTCCCTGATCGGTAATAACGTGATTGGGCGGCGATGATGGCTTTCTTTAATTTATCATTATCAGCCAGAAGTTTTTCAGGCTCAATATTTGCCTGCATAAACTTTACCATATCTTGTGCAGTAGATTTTACTCCGTAGGCTTCAGCCGCCAGTACCCCTGGAGTGACACGAACCGGCTGACCGTCTTTATATCCCCACGCGTAGTCTGATTGCATGTAATCGGGAATAGTTATAAAGGTGTGTGTTAACTTTAAAGGTTGAAAAACATTTTGGGTCATATAGTCTTCAAACGACAAATTGCTTTTTTTCACTGCCAGTGTGCCGAATAATCCAATACTGGCGTTGGAGTAGTTTCGCATCACACCGGGTGCCCACTGTGGCTGCCATTGCTGGTAGTATTGCCACAATAGTTTCATGCTAGTGACAGAATCAGGAACTTGAAGAGGCAGACCACCTGCGGTATATGTCGCCAAGTTCAGCATGCTAATATCTTTCCACTGAAGGCCAGTTAGTTCTGGGCTATATTTTGTTGCAGAATCACTTAGGTTAAGAATACCTGTTTGCTCAGCATATCCACCGACTACCCCAGTGAAAGTTTTACTGACTGAGCCAAGTTCGAATAAGGTATTTTCCGTTACCGGGCGGCGATTTTTTATATCGGCAAAGCCATAGTTAAAGAACAAGGGTTTGCCGTCATAAAACACAGCAACGGCCATGCCGGGAATATCTTGTTTTTCAATTAATGGAGTCAGGGTGTTATTGACAATAGTCGCTATCTGCTGTTGTGTGAGAATCTTTTGTTCAGATGCATAAAGAGGCGATGCTGCAAGAGTGGTAAAAATAAAAGAACTGATAATCGAGGTTTTCATTGTGAAGATATCTTCCATGGGTTATTAAATGGCAAACAGTCACTTCTGTCCGTAACTAGTTTAGCTTGTATATTATAACGCACTGTACGCCGTTGACCACTGGTCAGAAAAAGAATAACTGAATTCAAGTTACCACGTAATGGATGCGTTGTTAGCGCCAACCTTTAAGGACTATCTGTGATGTTGGTATTACTCCGCTGTCTCCCAGCTAAGCAGTCTTGTAGAATTTGTAACGTATCGTGGTATAGTCCGATTTTTATGGAAAATTATGCTGACTAACTCATCCATTCGTCTTAACAAATACATTAGCGAGAGCGGTGTCTGCTCGCGCCGCGATGCTGATCGTTACATCGAACAAGGAAATGTTTTTATTAATGGCAAGCGGGCTGCGGTTGGCGATCAGGTATATGTCGGGGATGTGGTGAAAGTTAATGGCCAACTTATCGAACCGCGTGACGAAAACGACTTAGTATTGATCGCATTAAATAAACCAGTTGGCATCATAAGCACCACGGAGGATGGTGAATCCGATAACATCGTTGATTTCGTTAACCATAGTAAACGCGTTTTTCCTATCGGGCGTCTCGATAAAGACTCGCAAGGATTGATCTTCCTGACGAATCACGGCGATTTAGTCAACAAGATCCTGCGCGCTGGGAATGATCACGAAAAAGAATACGTGGTGACGGTTAATAAACCGGTGACTGACGAGTTTATTCTCGGCTTGGGTGCGGGTGTGCCGATGTTGGGAACTGTGACCAAAAAATGTAAAGTGAAAAAAGAAGCCGCCTTTGTGTTTAGCATCACATTAGTGCAGGGTCTTAATCGCCAAATCCGCCGTATGTGTAAGCATTTCGGTTATGAAGTGACCAAGCTTGAGCGCACCCGTATTATGAACGTCAATCTGAAAGGCTTGCCGCAAGGCGAGTGGAGAGATTTGACCGACGATGAACTGACAGAATTATTCAAGCTGATTGAGAATTCGTCGTCTGATGAAAAACCGTCAAAAAAGCCGAAAGTTAAAGTTGCTGCAGATAAAAAAACCGTCATTGTCCGAGCTAAAAACACTGAGAAATCAGAAGGTAACTCTGCTGCCCGTAAGCGTTTCACTCAACCAGGACGTAAGAAGAAAGGGCGCTAATTACGCGTGATTTTTACTCTCCTTGTGGTTAATTAATCGTATTTTTTGTGAACCTAATGGCGTTGTATTTTATAACAACGCCAAATTTTGAGTTATTTTTAGTCGGGCGCTTAATTAAATCAACTTAATGGGATAAACATAGGGAGTAATAAAGACAACTTAATTACGATAGCATTGGCTATATCCAGGAAGAATGCCCCGACCATCGGAACAATAAGAAAGGCTACGTGAGATGGCCCGAAACGATCGGTAACCGCCTGCATATTGGCAATTGCCGTGGGTGTAGCACCTAAACCTAAACCACAATGCCCAGCGGCAAGAACCGCAGCATCGTAATTTTTCCCCATAACCCGGTAAGTTACAAATATTGCGTATAATACCATCAGCAGTGTTTGCGCCAGTAAAATAGCCAACATTGGGAGGGCCAGTGAGGCTAACTCCCATAACTTTAAGCTCATCAACGCTATTGCCAGAAAAAGGGAAAGACTGACGTTACCCAATATAGAGACTGCACGGTCAAATACCTGATAAAACCGAGTGTAAGCGAGTATATTACTGAGAATAACCCCAACAAACAGGACATAAACAAATACAGGTAATTCAAATACTGATCCCGCCAGCAGTTCTCTAATATAGCCACCGACCATCAGACAAATGGTAATCATGGCGATGGTTTCGACCAAAACCAATGAGGTGATCATTCGCCCTGACTGAGGTTTTTCGAAAGTTGTCGGTTGCAACGCATCCTCTGGTCTTCCATTAGGTGTCGCAGAATGTTTAATTAGATAAAGTGCAACAGGCCCGGCGATTAACCCACCTAATACCAAACCAAAGGTCGCGCAGGCCATCGCAACTTCAGTAGCATTAACTAACCCATAATTCTTAACAAACACACTGCTCCAGGCGGCCCCAGTACCATGTCCGCCAGACAGAGTAATAGTCCCGGTCAATAATCCCATTAAAGGTTCCAGCCCGAGCATTTTAGCCATACCAATGCCAATTGTATTTTGTAATAACAACAGACCAATAACGACGACGATAAATTTTATTAATACCTTTCCACCCGCCCTTAAACTGGCGAGATTAGCGTTAAGACCAATTGAGGCAAAAAAGGTCAACATCAATGGGTCACGTAATGACGTATCAAAGTGAGCTTCCCAACTTGTGGTTTGGTGTATAAGTAGAAATATTAATGCAACCAGTAAGCCGCCAGCGATGGGGTCAGGAATGGCATGTTTTTGTAATAAAGGAATTTTTTTGATGCACTGCCTTCCTAGTAATAGAACCAGGCTTGCAGCGACGAGTGTGCTATAAGCATCGAATTGGAGCATTTTTGGAATCCTTTATATGTAAAAGCAATAACCCGTTATTTACGGTGTTCTTTACACATATTCAGATATCGCATGAAGGATGATTCATTGTAAATCTCCTGGTGAACGGATGTTTACTCATTGTTATGGCCTATTTTTTGATAAGTGTTTATATGCCATAATTTAATACTCATATTGCCTTTGATACTTAATTAAAGCGTAGCAGGACTTTCTATTTGATTACTCCTGTCGCAATAATTTTTTTTCGCATAACAGACTGTTTACACAATGAAGAGAGCACGCGGGGTTATGACTGTTGGGAGAGTTAAATTTAGGCAGTAAAACTAACTCTACATGTATTACTCAGATTTATCACTATCAGAGTGGCGGTAGACTTCACCACAAATCAATACTACATCGGGTCTTCTTTGATGAAGACGAGCAGCTACAGCCATACACTCATGGCGTGTTGCGTAAATATCGTCAGTGACGGGCAGAGCCTCGCAAGCATCCATTCCGCAGGTGCTAACCAGTAAAGCAAATCCTATGAGCATATATTCTCCTTATTTATAGGATTTATATGAGTATAGCGTATTTACAGAAGAGGTCGCACACTCGTTTTTATCGAGGCAATAGGCGTTTCCTTGGGAGATGAAAAATCAACCAAATTTGGTAATAGCCACTCCAGCCATAATAATGGCACTGGCTATAAGCCGTAACACCGAGGGTTTTTCTTTTAACATCCAGATAGAAATAATCATTGCAAAGAGGACACTCGTTTCGCGGAGTGCGGCTACCAAGGCAATTGGCGTACTTTTCATGGCCCAAATGACAATGCCATAAGCCAGTAATTGCATGGCCCCCCCGATGATGCCGTGACGCCAATGTTGTCGGATTTCACGAAAAACCACATTGCGATGCAGAACCCAAAGTAGCCCAAACATGGTCATGCCATTGAACATAAATAGCCATAAAATATAACTGAGCGGTTCAATACTGGCACGGCTTCCTGCTCCATCGGATAGGGTATAACAGGCGGTAAATACCGCAGTTGTTAATGCGTAGAGGATGGCCCTGAGATTAAGTTTATTTGGGCCATGGCGACCATCAAATGTCATCATGATGACCCCAGAAACCAAAATAACGGCCCCTAATAAAGCCATTGTTCGTGGGATTTCAGACAAAATTAACCACGACAGCAGGGCGCTTAATAATGGTGCCACACCGCGGGCAATCGGATAAATTTGCCCAAACTCTGCTTGCTCGTAGGCTTTACTGAGAAAGAGGCAATAGCCGGTGTGAAAAGCGACAGACAGGAGTAACCAAGGGATCGCGCTAAGTGAGGGTAAACCAACAAAGAAAATACCAAAAAATGAGATGACACCGGAAAAAAAAGCCATTACCGAAATGGCCACTAAACGGTCAGCACCAAATTTGACTAAAGCATTCCAGCTAGCATGCAATAACGCCGCACCCAATACCGCAATAAATATTTCCGTGCTCATCCCATCCCCTTATTTAGGCGTATTAGTTTACCTTGGATGGCTTTGTTTGGCATGAAAATTAGTGGTGTAAAATCAAATAGGATTTTTAACATTAGGATTAGAGGCGTTTAAGATTTAATGAAAAGGAGTATATATGCCGAGCATCCTCGATATAAAAAGGTATTGAAAATGAGACTGAATAGCGTTGCGGCTAGTGCTTCCTAAAAAAGCGGTATTTTGGCATTATATCGGTATGCAGTGTTTTTTAGGATGAGTGATGAAACAGTTCCCGTTTGATAAACGTTACGAGATTGAAGATGCCAACGGTGTTGTTGAGTACTATATTGACGGCGATGAGTATATTCGTGGTCAGGATGGTGTGCCGGGTTATCGAATTGCAGGTTATGAAGTGTACGAGCATAATGCTGAAGCTAAACTCGCAGGTTTCCTGGAAGGGAAACATATCACAACCCCGGATGCGGATATTTTGCTGACGATTTTAGATGATACACCCGCAGAAGATTAATCTTCGTTAGTGTGTTTTTCGGCTCTGGGCTGCGATATAAATGTTATTCGCAGCCTATGTACAGGCGAGAAGTAGCACATGAGATAGGTTTGAGGGCATAAGGCATATGGTTGCTCAATTTACTATGGAAAACATTGTCGGGCTGATTTTGGTCATCAGTTGCATCATTGCCTTATTAATTGTCTCAGTGTGGGGAATGAGACGGCACCATTCTCGTTATAGGTTTATATTACAATTTGTAAGCTTCCTGCTGTGGTCTGTCATGGTAATTGTGGTGGGAAAGATCATCAATAATGTACTTGTTGACATAAAGATAAACTTTATCACGCCCAAGACAGTTAATTTTATCTGTATGTCAGTTATCCTGCTGATGTTGATGCGTAGGATGTTTGTATTATTTGATGTATTGGAAAAGCGACAGGTGGCAAAAGGGAGTGATATCACCAGCGCTAAAATCATCTCGCGCATGCTGAAAATTACCTTCGTGGTGGTGGTCGTTCTACTCTATGGTGAACATCTGGGCATGAGTTTTTCCGGGCTAGTTACCTTTGGCGGTATTGGGGGGCTTGCTGTCGGTATGGCTGGAAAAGATATTTTGAGTAATTTCTTTTCTGGCGTGATGCTTTATTTTGATCGCCCTTTTAATATTGGAGACTGGATACGTTTACCTGATCGCCATATTGAGGGTGTTGTTGTTGAAATAGGTTGGCGGCTGACAAAAATAATGACGTTTGAAAATCGTCCACTGTATGTTCCTAACTCCATATTCACCGATATTAGTGTTGAAAACCCCGGACGCATGACCAACCGCAGAATAAAAACCACTCTGGCGCTGCGTTATGAGGATGCGGATAAAATAGGAATAATTGTGGATGAAATGCACAATTTTTTAGCCAATAATGATGATATTGATCAGCAACAGACCTTATTGGTCTATTTCAATGGGTTTGGCGAGTCTTCTCTCAATATTATGGTTTATTGCTTTACTAAGACCAAAGTATGGGCTGAATGGCTGGCAGTTCAGCAAAACTGTTATTTGAAATTTATCGATATAGTGCATCAGCATGGCGCAGACTTTGCTTTTCCCAGCCGAACACTTTATATCGAAAATAATACAGAGCAACCGGAAACTTCAGCGAACAGTAAAATCGATTAACGTCATCTTTTAGTAATAACCTGGTGGAGCCACTATGAATCAGCAAGCCATTACGTTGTATACAGGTGCGGATTTTTTCAGCCCTTAGGATGGTCGGAAGAATTTATTCAGTGAATGGTGCATTGCAGATACTGATTTGGCGTTAATGCTTAACCGGCTGGCGCTCAATAGTGACGAACTGCCGGCATATTTGCGTAAGTATGCAAGTTATCAATGGCAACGGCCTTCAGTACAGCAATGGCGTGCGTTGTCACAAAAATAGTGAATCCCAGACGGTGGGGAGAAACTCTTGAAACCAGCATAGTACGGCTGGTTATTACTCTAATCCCTCACAGTAACAGTGGCTTAATCGGTAGCTCGGTTTTAGGCGATTGTCATGAAAATAATATAAAGTTAGTGAGTTACCTATGGCCGAGTTGCTGGAAAAAATAATGATAAAAAGTGGGAAGTTAATACGTGTCTCGGTGCTACTGACGGGCTTTTTTTTATTAGGCGCTTGTAGTCAATTACCCAGAAATCCAGTACCTGTGGCGCTAATGCCGGAGGCCGAAATCCCTGGAATGCCCAATATTCGCGCGGGAGCCGGGCATATTAGCCCAATATTTGAAGCTGATTTACTGCAATCCTATCAAGATGAGCCGAAAGAGATGTTCCACGTGGCTGATGGAACTCATGTTTATCCTCATTTAGCTTTATCAGGCGGAGGCCCTAATGGCGCCTTCGGTGCCGGTTTTTTGAATGGCTGGACTAAAACGGGCAAACGGCCGGTTTTTAAAGTGGTGAGTGGGGTATCAACCGGCGCCCTGATCGCGCCTTTTGCCTTTTTAGGCAGTGATTATGACCAGGCGCTGCATGACTTTTATACTACGACGACCACCCAAGATATTTTCCATTTGGATAATCTGCTCTTTCGTCTATTTTTCCGCGAGTCATTGGCGGATACCAGTCCATTATCTCAGCTCATTGATGGTCATATAACACCTCAATTACTGAGTGAAATAGCCAAGGCCCATCAACAAGGGCGGCGGTTGTATATGGGCACGGTTGATCTTGATTCGCAGCGCTTTATTGTGTGGAACATGGGGATGATTGCCACGAAAGGGACTCCGGAAGCTTTAATATTATTCCGTAAAGTGATGCTTGCTTCCTCCTCCGTCCCCGTCGCTTTTTCACCCGTATTTTTTGATGTGGTGGCTAAAGGTAAACATTATGATGAAATGCATGTCGATGGCGGTGTTGCGGCGCGAGTTTTTTACAATGGTGGGGTATACAGTTCCAAAGTGGTGCGTGCCAGAGCGGGCTTAGCCGAGAGTAAAGAAGATATTTATATTATTCACAATGGTCAGCTAGGCCCACAACCGGCACCCACCCCGCGATTGGTCCGAAATATTGCTTTGCGCACGCTGGATTCAACCAGTAAAGCGGCATTAGTCGGCGATTTATACCGAATTTATGCTTTCTCATTGGCTGAAAAATCAGGATTTCACTGGATAACTATTCCACCGGATATTGATATTAACGGCGCAGAGATTTTTGATCCGGTGAAGATGGAGCATTTATATCAGGCGGGTTATGCCGAGGCTTTACAGGGGCCTAAGTGGGCGTTACGGCCGCCGGGTGCTATTGAGATGGGGACCTTATTGCAAGATGCAATCTCTAACGCGAACGTGGCAACAGACTCACATTAGACTGAATATAACGACATCTGGCTACATCTGGCTAAATAGAGGCAGCGAGCCATCAACAACTGCGGCACCGATATAAATAATAAAAAGTGAATAGAGAAAGAAATTACTGATCATTTGATACCTCGGTTACCTACGCGAGTAAAACATGTGACCATGTCAGATCCATTACACTATAGACTTTAATTGAATAAAAAGCGCACAGCAAATGAATAAATAATGAATTTATTGTGACTGATTTGCGACAAAATCGACTTTTTTTAGAAAATATCGAGATTGCAGATCAGACTTTTCGGGCCAATAAGCGCATGGGTCAAACGAGCTAGAGGTAAGAGTCACTGATAATATTTGTTGGATTTCGTTTTTTATCAATCGGTTAGCCTAAATAGAAAACAATTTAAGCAGCATACGAGCAGAGAGAGTGAGATTGTGCTACACTATGCGACCGATAATCAAGGATAAAACATGAAAAAAGTCTCAATCATTGCTCAGTGCTTAATAAACGCTAAGAGTTTCAGTGAGATGTCCGAAGCTGAATCCTCGATAAAAAAGGTTTTCAACGACAGTTATTCCGATCATTCGTTTGATGAATGGAATACGGATGTTTCTACGTTGAGTGCGAACCGTATTATCAGCCTGGTTGCTGGTGCTTCCAAGGTTCGGGTCAGAGGGTTGATCCAAGAATTATGGAATCACTGATCCCAGACCAAGGGTTTCCAATAACCTGCCTACCATTTCACTACGCCAAGCATGCCAGCCATGCAGCGTGGTGAATGTTTCCCCCTCGTATCTTTCCATTTTCTGCTTGTTTCTTTCCATTGTCTCCTGCAAAACCGGTTATTTCCACTGAGTGAGATCTCATCCGGTAAAGATAATCTGAGTAACGCTGACCACGCCACGGTTTAGGGGCGTTGGTTAACGTAATCTAATGAGGTTGTACAACTGAGAGGCGAGTATATGTCATTTCTTGATAGCATCAGAAAACTGGTTAGCAGTGCCAAAGTGAACATTAAGTGCCCAGATTGCGGCGCAGCATCTGAACAAAGCACAGAAAAAGTGCATAAAAATACAGCGTTAGTGTGCCCAAAATGTGGCTGTTTATTTTTGCCTAAAGACAAACAGTAGTGGCGGTTCAATCAGCCAAAAATCATAGACGCCCACCGCAGCAGCATTAATGCGCCACAGATGCAAAGTAACACCAAAAACATTTTCCAATGTTTTGTATGTAAGCGTTTGGTCACCATCGGCCTTTATTTTTACCTCAATAGATTTGTTTGATTTGAAATTGTTTGATTTGAAATTGTTTTACGGGATTTATTTTTTTACCACAATTTAGGTATAGTAGCGAAAATTTATGTTGATGCGAGAGTGAGTTCGTAGCGTTAAAGTATAATATGCGCTGCATCAATAATATTACGAATAGGAATAATGAAACTATGGCTGCAATTCCACAAAAATATGAAAACGCTGAACGTTGGGCTTTTGGTGATACTGAACAAGTCGCGGATGATTTATTGGCATTGGTTCTCAATGGTACTAAAACGGCAACTTGTGCTGCATTAGATGAAGAAGGTGTCCCGCAGGCGGGTGATGTTTTTGTTGTGGTCAATGGCCGTAATGAACCAGTTTGTGCAGTCGAGTTGACGGATGTTGAGCTGAAAACTTTTGCCCAGGTTGATGAGGCGCATGCTTTTGCTGAAGGTGAGGGCGATCGTTCGTTGGCTTATTGGCGTAAAGAGCATCAGCGGTTTTTTGAAGAATACGAACTATTCTCCCCAGATATGATGCTGATTTGTATGCAATTCAAACTGTTGGAAACATTCTGATAGCAGAGTTTGTGATGCAAGCAGCAAGCGCTGTTTAGCAGCCAGCTTTATCGAATGTAAAATGAAGAAACCGCCACTCATAAATTTTAGCTATGGGTGACGGATCTTTAAACCGTCAAGTGACCTTCATCACCCAGGCGTCTTGATGTCGGTCATAATGTTTTTTGTAGAGCAGCTTATCTTTACCGTCTAATGTTGCAGGAATACTGGTATTTTCATCCCATCCATCTAGCTGCATACACAATTCAGGATCTGACTTGCACGGGATACTGAGCGTGTTTTCGCCTTTCTCCAATGGTGCGGATAATACCGCGTCATCCACTTCGAAACTTCTGATTTTTACCACGGTTTTTCCCATAAAGACTCCTTCTTTACCGAGTGGTATGAGGTATGACCAGACTGGTCGCCTTATTGAGAATAGCCGAGCTAAAAAAAAGCGCCAGAAGGTGGCGCGAAAAAAATGCCGCTAGCCGCTAGCGGGGAAGCTCGGCCAAATTAAACTGATTACGACCATTCTTTTTAGAATAATAAAGTGCCTGGTCAGCAGTCTGCACCAAATCAGCCTGATCAGTAATATTGCTGTGCAGTTGAGATTGATAGACGGTGACCCCCAGGCTGATGGTCACTTTGCGGAATTTGCTTTCGCCGTGTTTGATACCCATCGCCCTGATAGATTGCAGAATATGTTCTGCCACTAAACTGGCACCTTTTTGGTCCGTGTCTGGCAAGATAGCGGCGAATTCTTCTCCGCCATAACGGGCGACAATATCGGTGCTGCGTTTCAATGATTTACGCAATGTCCTGGCGACCAACCGCAGACATGCATCACCAGAAATATGGCCGTAGCAATCATTGAAATTCTTAAAATAATCTATATCAATCATTAAAATGGCCAATGGCGAGTTTGAGCGCCTTGCCCGCATAAATTCATGGGCCAATACTTTCTTGAACTCTCGGCGATTAGGTAATTTGGTTAGCGAGTCAGTTCTGGCTTGAATTTCCAGACGTCGGTTAGCCTTAATCAGCTTAAGTTCCAGTAGCTTACGTTCATGGATATCTTCTGCGGTGCCGTACCAGCACTCCACATTACCCTGATCGTCAGTGCTGGGGACGGCGCGGATACGCATCCAGTTCCAGCCTTTTTCTACATGGCAAAAACGTATTTCGACGTCGAGTGGTTCCTGTGTTTGCAGAGAATGTTCCCAACTTATTAATGTGGGGTGGCGGTCATCCACATGAATACTTCGCAGCCATCTGTCATCCAGTGCTTCTTCGCGGGTTAACCCCGTGATTTTTTCAAAGCGAGAGCTGATATTGGTGATCATGCCATCTGGCGAGGCTGTCCAGGGGATCTGTGGGTTCAGTTCCACCATATTGCGATAATGTTGTTTACTGCTGCGCAGCTTTTCTTCCATCTTTTTCAGTGCAGAGATATCGATCATCGCGACAGACAGGCCACTGACCTGACCATTTGGATATCTGGCGGCATTGATGCGCATGAAAAATACCCGTTGTTTATCCGGCATCTGAAACTCAGCATCTGGGATGCTATCGTTACAATAGGCTTTGAGCAGGGCATTTTTCAGAATAGGGATGATGCTGGGCAAGAAATCAGCCACTTTACGGCCATTAACATCTACGGTTTTTTTATCTAATAATTCAGCAAGATAGTCATTGACTGTAAGGTAACATAAGGTTGTATCGATAAAGCACAGTCCTGCTGGAGCACTGGAATAAATCGATTCCAACTCAAAAAGGCGTTTATTGGCATCATAAGGTAAATTGCTCAGATTACGGTCTATTCCCCGATAACCTTTGAATTCTCCATTATGGTTAAAAAGCGGGATACCACTGCTTTCTACTAATACTTCGCTGCCATCTGCGCGGATACTACGATTTTGTATACCCGCAAAAGGAATACGCGCAGCCGCGATATTGGCAAATATCGCACCCACTCGATTAGCTTCATCTTCGGGCATAAAATCAAATGGGGTTTTACCAATTACTTCATGCGGGAGACGACCTAGCAGCTCGATAGATTTTGCAGATGAAAAGGTATAACGGCCGGCAACATCAACTTCCCAGATCCAGTCTGAATTATTTTCGATGATATCCCGTAAGCTGTTCATTTCTTTTAGCAGAGTAATGTCAGCTGATTTCTCCCGATTATCATAATCAGTCATGGTGCCCACTCCTGTTTAATCGCGGCTTTCCTTAGGTAGAAGTCTTTCGGCTATTATTTAAGCCCGCAGATTGTATAACAGGGACAGATTTAGTACAGCTCATTCGGAATTTTCTTATCTTTAAGTTGTTTCTTAACGATTATTGCACTGAAAAATAAAGGGAAATATATAGCTCTCCACGGCAATGCAGGATAAATACGACATCCCCATAATTAACAATTAATACACAAGTACCAGACTTACATTATCCTGATAGTCGCCTGGAGTTCGTTGGTTCTGACTGGCGTTAATAGCGGAGTGATAAGGAACAAGTTGAGCGGCACCCGTTCCTGAGCCAGGTTGCATTGAGGTTGAGTCCCATAATGTGGTGCCAGAAGCGCCTTGATACAACTGATATTGTAAATAGTCAGTGACGGTCGTGGAGTTCAGTTTCATTTGCCGCCAATTGGTCACGGGGTTATCCCCAGCAGTGACATAAGTATTAAAGGTCGAGCCTTTAGTGCAGGTGAGAGTGATATTTTGGCTGACGGGGTTGAATTGGCCTACTAACGCAAAACCACCGAAATTGACGTCTGGGGATTTATTAATAGCGCAATCTTTACTGACGACCAGAGTGACCGTCACTGACGAAATATCGGTGCCGATACCACTGCCACTCCAATATCCACCTACGCATGCGCCCAGTGCGGCGACTTTGCAAATACTGTAAGTCCAGGCCAGATTAATGACATCCGTATAAGTCCCTGCACTGATATTGACGTTAATTGCGCCATTAATCCCGGTTCGGATATAGATAGGGAGATTTGCGGTGATCCCCGTTAAACCGACTACCAGTAGATTAGCGCTGCTGTAATCCAGTACACCATTGAGACCCAGCGCTGGGCTAAAAGATCCATTGCGATAAATCGAGTAAGGAATTAGGTCTCCGGCCGAATTTTTAAGGTTAAGATTATTCGTAGTGCTGGTTATTTTGGCTGACAATGAATAGGACGATAATAAACTGACCCCCAGACCGGAACAAGACATCGCAGTGTTGCCCTGAGCATTGACTGCGGTGGTATTGGCCGCGACTGATGAGCTTGGTGGTAAGGTCACAGCGCCGGGTGAAAATGTGCAGGAGTCAGCGTGGGCTGAGGGAACCATAAATCCTATCAGTAATATCAGCAGCGCGATAATACCGAAGAGATTGCTAGCATCGTCTGCTCTGATGTTCTTCTGGGTCATATGTTCTCCGTTATTTCCGCTATTTTTGTTTATTGGCAGATAGCTTTCGCTTATTGGCATATCCGGGTGCCGATATTCTGTATTCCTACACTGTTTTTCAGTGCGAATTGCACAGTGCAATGGGCACCATTATCCGCTCGGATTATTTTCAGTTTGTTATTGGGTTTAGTTTGTTCAATATAAGCAATGCCATCCCAGCCGACATAGCTGACAGGTTGAGTATCGAGGGTAAATATCGGGCTGCCTTTGGGTAAATCTTTGCCAGACTCATCAGTAATATGCAGCGTCGCGGCGGTAATTTGTTGCAATGGAAAATCGACTAAATAACCGCTACGTTCGCTAATAGCCAGGCGGCGTTCAACTTCCGGCATGGAAACATCCGCCGGTAGGCTCATTGGGTCTATCTGGAATTTTGCCTGATAATAAGAGGTGACATTCGGAATTAATAAATAACCGTCGTCGTTGGTAATGCCTATTAATTGATTTTCATAACTCACCGGAATTTTGCCAAAACCGTGGGTTGATACCAGCGCAAAAGCATCATTAATAGTATTACTGGCATAGACCCCATGGTTCATCATGACCAGTGATCCGCTGACTTCTCCCCAGCGACGATAATCGCTGGTATTGCCATACACACCAACCCGGCTCTCCATCACGCGGGTTCGCCAGATGAGGTCGGCTTGCTGATAACTGCTGTTTTCACCGGTGCCATTGGCATAAGCCAAATTCCAGCCAAACCCGCCATTGGTCGGGGTTGCACGGCTATAATTGACACGTTGACTCCAAGCGTTATTCGTGTCGCGCACACTGCTGATACTGCCCGCCCCCCAGTCCCCCAGCGGGATGCTGAAGACCATTTGTGCGTTGTAGCCTTTGCTGCCCAGCTCTCGGTTGACCGAGAAATAAAAACTAGTATTACCCACGACAGTGGTGCTGTAGCTGAGGTTGACCAGGCGGGTTCGCTCTCCTAATGCATCTCGGACATCAAAGTAACCGGAGCCGATAGAGCCATAGGCACCCAGCCCGAGGCTGCCGGTGATTTGGTCTGTACGGCGACTGGGCCGATATTCACTTTTATAATTTGCCAGGTCACCGTAGTTTTCACTGCGAGTAATACGCTGTGCATTTAAACTGAAAAATGCATTGCTATAGCTGTAACCGAGTGCGTATTGGTCACCGCGCCCGCCATAGCGCAGAGGCGAGTAGGAGGCCGGTAAATCGGCATTTGTTTCTGTGGGGGCGATGCCACTGCCTAGCACTTCATCACCGGCTTGACTGATACTGTAGGAACCATTTAAAACACCATAATTACCGACACGTAAGCTAGCACCACTTCCCATGACATTCAGTTGTTTGGCAATATCTGCCCGGCCCTCAAGTGTCAGCCAAGGGGTAGTGCCATAACGAAGCACTCCGCTGGCAACCGGGGAACCATAATCAGCAGAATGAATACCATAGTTTTGGCGTAGCATGCCGCTGGAAATACTGAAGTCCCATAAACCGGGCTTGAGCAGATTACTGGCGACATAGAAAGGGATTGAGGTGCTGACCTGGCGGCCTAATGCGTCCGTGGTGACCACGGTTGCTTGCCCGGCACCATTGATTCTTGGCCCATTATCAATGACAAAAGGGCCGGGGTTAACCATTGCCGATTGGGTTCTAAAGTTATCAATATAGAGGTCAACGGTACTGGGGATTGCTGCCTGACCTGCAAACTGGGGCAGCGGGTAAGTGACTAAGTCCGGGCGGATGGCAAAGTTGCGTGATACTTGAAATCCACCCAAGCGGACTGAACTGCTCCAGGTGAGTGAGTTGGTTATCAGATCGCCCGCCGTGTAGCTGATCATATGATTTTCATCATTTAATCGCCACTGAGTATCGTATCGGACATACCCTTTTTCGACGGTGATGTTATCGGTATCCGTCAAACTAGTGCGATAAACTCCGGTGTTACTGAACAAACCGAAGTGGTCGAATAGGCGCTGTTCTGTCCAGGCCGAGACATTACTGGGGGGGCCGCTATGATCTCCCTGACTGGCATAGACATCATAGTTAAAGAGCAGCCCAAGGCTACTTTGAGCTAGATTATAGTCCTCGGTGGTGGTGGTATTAACCCGCTGCCGCGGTAACCATTCACTAGGAATATCAATGAGTAACCGTTGGTTATCACCTTGATAGGTGACATGCACTTTATCCATAGCATCAATGGCAACTTCGGGCGTACTCGCTATGGATGAGGGGAAACCGACGGCTTTTAGCTGCTCGGACGTCAGATAATAATGCCCGCCACGGTATATCACCGGCACAGCTTCACCGAAGTTGCGGCCATTAACCACCAGTTCAAGATATAAGGTCGTGTCAGGCATCACCGCAGCAGATGGCGGGGGAGGCAAATCATCCCCCAATACCGTTAGTGGTATAAATACAGGAGATATCATTGAGGCATACATCAATGTCAAAAATGGCGACAGCCTGAATTTGATAATCATGCCAAACCCTAACGTGTTTACATTTATTCCTGTTTATCAACGCATTAACCCTGCATTAATCAATAAAGACTCTTCATCTGGATAGTCTATTGATGGGGAATAACAATAGGTTTTGGGTGACTATTCACCAAGGCTGTTAATTGACCGCCACTTGCTGAAGCCGGAACTTGAAAACGCATTTCATTACCTGGCAGCACGTAGCCCATCAGCCCGCTATTAATATTTTTATTTTGTAAACTGACGTGAGAAATTCGGGCATGAGTCTGTCCTTGATTACGGATCGCCAACCACGTTTTACCGTTATCCTGAATGAACTTATAGCCAAGATTCAGCGGAAAGAAGGTTGCGGGGTTATTTGCATCTTCAGATTTCAGACCCTCACCATAGATAAATAACGGAATGGAGTAGCGCATCTGAAATATCAGCCCCATATTCAAAGAGGGCATAGGCGCGTCTTCGTTGGGATCTTTGCGGGGGATTTCATCAATCAACACTCGGAATGCTTGTTCCTGGCCTGCGGGCACCGGAGTGTTTTTAATCAGGCGGATCAGTTGGCGTTTACCCGGCAAAATAGTCGCTACGGGTGGGCTGGCAATAATAGCCGACTGATTGCTGTAATCTTCCTGCCCCGCTTTTTGCTGCCAGCCTAATACGCGGATTTGCATATAAATCGGCTGGCTGTCTTTATTTTCTAGCCACAGCGCCGTCGCTTTCTCATGACTGTTTATCACAGGATCAATAGGCCAAATCAGTACTGAGGAAGCGGCATGGAGTGGGCTGCTGGTAAGGGCCATGGCGAATGAAACTGTCAATGGGAGCAAGGTCATTGATGCGAGCGATGTTAATTTAAGCATGGTGAACTCCTTGTCGGTAAAATACCCACATTAAATAAATAGCCATTTAATAAGTGACGGTCACTAATAGCGTATCGGTGTAGTTCCCCGCGGTGGGGAGTGTGTTGGTGGCAAATAATTGCGCATATAAAATAATTTGTTGCAGCGTACTGTTTGCGCTAATAACTTGCGCTGTTCCGCCGTTACTGCCATTGCCCCAAATAACACTGCGGGCGCTGTTCTGAAATATTTGATAAAACAGATATTCACCGGTGGCACTGTTGAGTAACTGCCTGCCAGCGGAAATATTGCCGGTGGTATTTGCCCCGCTATTGAGTGCCAGAGTCATGCTGGGTGTACCACTGCATTGAATCATGATTGAACCGGCGTTTTGGCTGGAGACGATATTAATTACTGTTGATAATGAAGATATATTGCCAAAATTTAGTGTGCCAAAACTGCTGCTATCAGTTGTTCCACTGCCTAAAATACAGCCGGGTAATATGGTTGCTTTGACTGCAAAGGGGCTATTTAAAGTTTCCCCATAACTGCCGGTCACGGGTAAGCCGAATAAGCTAAGAACCAGTAATTGAATTAAGGTGGGATAGAAACTGTTATGTGCCATATTATTCTCTCCCTACCAATTGACAGTAACTTGAATGGTGTCGGTATAAATGCCGGCAGCCGGAGTGCTCTGTATCGGGATCAGCCCATAAACGGGGAGGGTAACGGGTTGCCCGGTGGCAACTTGTGAAACCCCCACGGTGTTGTCCCAAATTTGGCTATGCGCTAAGTCGGTATACAGGTTGTAATTCACATGCTGACTGGTCGGCCCGCCAGCCAAATAACGGTTATTGACACTGCCGCTTTGGCCAGGGCTGAGTAATACGCTAAAGCTGGTGCTTTTGCTGCACTGGACGGAAATCGCTCCGCTGTTGGCCTGACCGGTAACCGCTATCGGGGTGTTTAGCACGGTGGCTGAGCCAAAATTTAAGGTGCCAAAGCTGGTGGTACCCCCCACTGTGGTGCCCGCGATGCAGGTGGGCAATAACGTCGCATTGACTGTGATATTGGCAGTTTTAGTCACGGCATCAGCCGGATAGGTTCGCAGTAAGAACAGAAAAAAAATAAACCACAAGAGCGCCTTTTTATCTCGAGTTATCCGTGAGTTATCCGGGGCAATATCCCATGTCATGCTGGCTACCAACTGACAGTCACGTTGACGGTGTCGGTGTAGGTGCTGACACTCGGCGTCGCCTGCACCGGAACTTGCGCGTAGACAGTGAGCGGGATAGGGGTAGCAATAGCGGTTGCGGTCCCGCTGAGAAGACCCGCACCAGTGGTTGTCCATGGGACGGAATAGGCGTCGTCGTTATATAAATTGTAATTCACAAACTCTGAACTCCCACCGGCCAACCGGCGCTGGGTACCGGTGACATGGGCTCCGTTATCTATCCCGATACTGTAGGCGGTTCCGGCGCTACAGTATAAATTTAGCGTGCCATTGGCTGTGCTGCTATACGGCTGTTTAATCTGGACATTTAAGTCTGGCACCGAGCCGAAGCTGATTGTGCCTAAGTTGGTCAGGCCACCAGGGGCAGAACTGTCATTAAGATAACATCCTTTAATAATCGTTAATGTCGCACCTAGCGTCCCGCTTATGGTACCGGCACTTTCCGCTGACGGAGCGGATTGCAGTAAAACCATCGCACCTAGAATAAGTAAGGGTTTCTTCATTATTGCTTCCTTAATCATATAATTTGTAGCCAGGCAATCTAGCGTTGAGTTAGGCCAATGACGTAGCGCAACTGATGTTTACGACACAAATGATTAAAAAATCTAGATGATTAATTAATAGCAGTAAGATTCGAAAAGTGTCCAATTTTGATCGGAAAATCACGCATCCATCTCATGTCTATCATTTATTGTGTTTTTCACTGGAAAAACAATGACGGTCATCTAACCGCCATGTTTAAGTAAAATTGATATTTTAGAGTTTTAATTTTTAATGTGAACCCTTTCAGCAGCGTGATAAACAGGCAGTATCTGTGGGGCGAGATATACCTATTGATTAGATTTGTTTCTCAATTGGTTCGCGGAAATTCCTAATGCTATTGTTGCTAACAGTGCGGTGACGCCGTAAGTCAATCGCATTCCTCGAATAATATCCGTTGCTGCTGCCAATTGAATATCATGAGAGGCTGACGCGAAAGCAAAAATCGCTCCCATGACCGATGCGCCAGTGATCAGCCCAAGATTGCGTGAAAGGTTAAGCATGCCGGAAACAACACCCCGCTGATCCGCGCTAACAGATTGAATCACCAGGGTATTGTTAGCGGTCTGGAAAATGGCATAGCCTGCCGTAATCAGGCAAATGGGGACGACATAGCCGAGCACACCTAAGTCTGTAGGAATTATCGCCAATATCATGGACCCGAAAACGACACCAACTAATCCACTGGAGACCATTATTCGAGCACCTAATTTATCCACTCCATAGCCCGCCGGAATACCGCTCAGTGCCGCGACTATCGGGCCAGCAGACATTGCTAACCCAACCCATTGCATTGGCAAGCCCAGCGCGCGGGAAAGATAAAATGGCCCGACAATTAATGTGGATATCATGATGGTAGCAACCAATGTGCTCATGATCAAACTTCCGCGCAACACTGAATGGTGCAATATAGCAGTTTGAATTAAGGGGAATTTCGCCCTTTTTTCTGCCCAAACAAATAGTCCGACACCGATGGCTGCCGCGGCTAATAACGCTAAATTACGTGCATCAAATGTGCCATGTCCCCATGTCATCGACAGCGCATACAGCGCGAGAGTCAGACTTAACAGCAACATGCCGAGGGGATCAAAACCTGAGCGAGGCCGAGGTGTTTGAGTCTGGCTGGTTGGCAAGTAACGTGATGCCAGGAACAGGGCCAACAGTCCAAAAGGGATATTGATTAAGAACATAGCAGGCCAACCCGCCCCGGCAATGAGTATGCCGCCGAGAGCGGGGCCAAGGGCGGTTCCGATGGCGGATACTGTGCCGAGTATCCCCATAGCGCGCCCGGTTTTTTCTTGGCTAACGGCTTCACCGACCAATGCCAATGTCAGTGTCATCATGGCGGCAGCCCCTAATCCTTGTAAGACTCGGGCGGCAATCAACATCCCCATGGTCGGAGCCAAAGCACAACCCACCGATGCCGCAGTGAATAATCCAATGCCGGTTTTTAGCAACAGCCGCTTGTTAATGATATCGCCCATGCGCCCAATACTGATGGCCGATGTGGTTATCGCCAGTAAGTAGGCTAAAACCACCCATTGCGCATCCTGAAATGAGGCATTTAAAGCCTGCGTCAATGTAGGTAATCCGACATTGGCAATGCTGGTGGCTAAGGAAGAAAGTAGCATTGGCAGAGCGAGACTGAGCATGGTTTTTCGCAGATGGGCATTTTCAACCATTGGGCCAGCAGATATTGAGTCAGCAGATTTGAGTGAGTTTGTGTTGTGAGTATTCGCTTTCATGTAGGGAGGCTCCAAATAAGACTTATTCAGGAGACTATTTCATTACCTGATAGGGCGGAAGACGCATGTAATGCAGTTTATTAATGCATCTAACGCCATGTCATGACGGATTATGCTAGAGTCACTGGATGACAAAACCTGACCTCAATTTATTAATTACACTCAATGTCCTGCTTGCGGAAGGTAGCGTGGTGCGAGCTGCTCAGCGATTAGGGCTTAGCCCATCGGCGATGAGCCGGTCACTGGCCAGATTGCGCCAAACCACCGGCGACCCATTATTGGTTAGGGCGGGGCGGGCGTTGGTTCCGACGCCAAGAGCGCTGGAGCTACGTGAACAAGTGAGCCAATTGGTACAAGACGCGACTTCGGTTCTGCGCCCGGCAGAGACACTCAATCTTGCGCAATTGACGCGTGTTTTCACATTGCGTAGCAGCGACGGTTTTTTCGAAAATTTTGGTGCGGCGCTGTTGGCTCGGGTTAACCAAGATGCTGCGGGGGTGCGGTTGCGCTTTATGCAAAAAATGAACAAAGACAGTGCGTTACTTCGCGATGGCATTGTCGATCTGGAAACCGGTGTGGTGGGGGCTGCGGCCAGCCCTGAACTGCGCACGCGGGCATTATTTGGTGACCGTTTTATCGGTGTGGCCAGAGCCGGGCATTTATTGAGTGAGGGGGAGATAACCGCTGAGCGCTACGCGGCCCAAGGCCACATTATGATTTCACGGCGCCAAGGTCATAAAGGGCCAGTTGATGAGGCGTTGCAATTATTGGGTCTTGAAAGAAACGCCGTCACTTATGTTGATGGCATCTCGACCGCACTGGCCTTAGTGAAAGGTTCTGATTTAGTGGCCACGGTTCCGGAATGTCACACACTGAATTTGCGCGGTGGTATGTTCAGCTTCCCGCTGCCAATAAACTTACCGACTATCAGGGTTTCTATGCTCTGGCACCCACGAATGGATGCTGACCCAGCGCATCGCTGGTTGCGAAAATGTGTGTTGGATGTCTGTGGTGATAGCGATTAGGGCAGCACATTCGCTGCCCTGTTAGCCAGTTGAATTAGAAGCGCGGGATTGCCGTCCCCCAATTGCGCCAGTCTTTAGGTTCTTGTGGGTTCAGCAAAAAGTGTTGATTAACTTCGGCTTTCGGGGCCAGCGGTGTGGTGGGGGGCGTGGCGAAAGCAATGCCACCGCGAATAAACTGCTGGAAAGTGCCACTTTTCACTACTCCGCCAGTCAATCCGAACTCAAGGTTATAGCCCGATGCTAGCCAGAAGACGGTATTTTGCCGCACTAATTGCTGGAATTTCTGACTGATGCGCAGAGAAACTTGCACCCGATCAGACATTGCCCCCAGATTAAACCCAGTGACAGTGCCCACTTCCAACCCACGGAACAGCACTGGCGTGCCAATTTGCAGCGAACCTGCTTCTGCGGTATCGAGAATAATGCTCAGGCCATCAAGATAGCGCGAGTCGGTAATGGTGGCGGTTTGCAGCTCAAACGTGCGCAATGTATTACCTTTACCCGGCTCGACATTAATGTAGGGCTGGAACAGCGTATCCAGATTATTGACCCCTGCTGCGGAGATCTCCGGTGACACAATCGAGAAGCGGGTACCGGCGCGGGTAAAACTTTGCACGTATTCGGGGTAGAGCACCGCCTTGGCTAAGACTTCATTGCGCTCAGGAGCCAGTTTGAGTGATTCAACTTGACCAATATTGATGCCGAGATAGCGAATTGGCATCCCAGCCGCCAGTTTACTGGCATCAAAGGTGCGTAAGATAATCTGGCTACCGACCGCACGGGCGGCGGTTTCATTAACATAAAGTGTGCGTTTTGCGCCTTTATCCAGCGAGACACCCTCGAGGTTATCAAAGCTGATAGCGCCTTTTAATGCCCGATTCAGTGGGGAAGCCTGCACGGTGAGGCCACTGCCATTAAATTGGACTTTCGCACCGCCCTCGGCCCAGAAAATACTCTTATCGGTGAGCAGTTTGCGATATTCCGGCTCAATATAAACCTCCACTTCGAATTCATTGGCTTTCGGCCTAATCTGGGTAATTTCACCCACCTGGAATTTCCGATACAGCACCACGGAGCCGGTTTGCACATCGGGCAAACTGGTGGCAGTCAAGGTGAGGGTGGCGGCCGGGCTGTTGCCTAAAATGCCATCAAGGGCTTTGTCCACACTGCTGTACAGCGGGTATTTATTGAGCGGCTCGCCTTTACTGCCCGGCAGAATCAAAATGCCACCATCAATCCACTCCTGTGCACTGGCACCTTGAATATTAATACCGTCGATGCCGAGTTTCACATTCAGCCGGCTGTTCACCACAAACTTACTGTCTTTATGCACTAAGTTCCGGTATTTCGCTTCAATCGCCGCCGTAAAACTGACGCCATTGGCGGACAGTTCGCGCGTCAAAACCTGACCAATTTTAATGCCATGCAGTGAGATCGGCTGACCCACATCGATGCCATAACTTTCTGGTGCAGTGAGTTGCAATTCAAGCACATTGGGCTGCTGTAACAGGCTTTTGCTGCTGGGCAGCACAGTAAAGCGCTGTTGCGGTTCACCCTCGCCGGGGATAAGTTCCAGGGTGTTGCCGGTTAAAAGTTCACTCAGTTTGGCATCATTAAGACTGATTCGCGGGCTGTTCATCTCAATACGCGTGCCAGTGCGCATTAAATCCACCACTGACGGGTCAATGGTTAATTCGCCGGTCACTTTGCTGTCCGGCTGAAGAGTCATTTTTGTCAGAGTTCCGACTTGTAAACCCTGATAAATCAGTGGGGTGCGCCCCTCACTCAAACTGCTGCCGCTGGGCAAATCCAGTGTGATAGCCACACCGCGTTGGCTGTGCGCTAAATCTGGATAGAGCTGGAAGGGCTGATCTGGCTTTGCATTCTGGCTGTTTGGTGGGGAATCAAAGGCAATCGCGCCATTCACCAAAGCGGCCAAGCTTTCCATTTGTACAGAAGCGCCACTTAGGCTGAAATCACCTTTAAAACCAGATACATTCCAGAAACGGGTGTCATTCTTGACCAGTTTGGCAAAACGCCGGTCAATCAGCACGTCAATGACAACGCCGCTATTATCAGGCGCGATGTTGTAATCATAGACTTTGCCCACCGGAATTTTACGGTAATACACCAGCGAGCCGCTATTGAGCGAACCTAAATCAGGCGCATGAAGATGCACCATTAACTCGCCGGTATTTAGACGGAATTTGGGCTGAGTATCTAACGCGGTAAAGTGGCTCTGAGGTTTACCTTCTCCCGGCATCATGCCGATATAGTTGCCGCCCACCAAAGCATCCAGCCCGGAAACCCCAGCTAATGAGGCTTTTGGGGTGACCAACCAGAATTGAGTCCCTTCGCGCAGTGAATCTTCCATGTCATTTTTGATACTGGCGGTGACTTTAATATTCCGCAGATCATCATCCAGACTGATGGACTGCACTATGCCAACTTCTACACCTTGATAGCGAATCGGGGTGCGCCCCGCGACAATCCCTGCCGCAGACTGGAAATCAATGGTGACTTCGGTGCCGCGTTCCTGCCAGTTGTTATAAACCAGCCAGCCAGCAATCAGCAGGGCAATAAAAGGCAGCAGCCAAAAAGGCGATATCCGGCGTTTATGTTTAACCTGTGCCTCAGTCGGTGTACTCGGCGTTTCCTGTTGCATGTGCATCCCAAATCAACCGGCTATCCAGCCACTCAACAGCAAGGATAGTCAAAATGACCGCAGACCCAAAATAGAAAGCTGCTGGCCCCATAGTGAAAGAAAGGAGCTGATCGCGATTAATCAGCGACATCATTAGTGCAATAACAAAGAGATCCAGCATTGACCAGCGGCCAATCCAGGTTATCAAACGCAGCAACCGCATGCGGGTTTTCAGACTGTGCTGTGTCTTGAGATGAATACTCAGCAACAATGTTATTAAGACAATGACTTTAGTAAAGGGCACCAACACACTGGCGATAAATACCACGGCGGCTATGGGCATATTACCCGATGAAGCCAGAGAAACCACGCCCGAGAAAATAGTATCCTCCATACGCACGCCGTTGGCATAAACAATTGATATCGGCAATAGGTTGGCGGGCAGTAACAATACAATAGAGGCAATTAAGGTTGCCCAGGTTTTTTGGATGCTATGACGGCGGCGATGGCGCAAAGGTGTATGGCAACGCGGGCAACGCCTCAGTGCATCAGGGTGCCCGGTATAATGGCAGGAGAGACAAACACGCAGTGTTTCTCTGGGGCCGGGCGGCTGTTCTTGCGGATAAAACCGCTCCCACAATTGCTCCAGATTCAAATGCACCAGCGCCAGAATACTCAGCAATGTTAAAGTCAGGTAGGCTATTAATCCGCTACCGGCCATCACGTCGGCGTATTCTTTGACTTTAATACAGGCCACCGCCATACCGATAAGATAGATATCCAGCATTACCCACTCTTTTAAGCGCTCCAACATCAGCAAAATAGGGCGCAGGTTCATGCCAATCCGGCTGCCAATTCGCAGATACAGTATTGAGACGGTCAATGTAATCGGCGCACCCATAATACAAAACGCCACCATACTGGCAGTGATGGGGTGACCCTGACGGCTCATTTGCCAAATGCCCTCCAGCAAACTGGCATCAATCCGCGTGCCGAGCAGGCGGATAGTGATGAGCGGCTCGGTAAAGGCAAACGGCATCAATAACAGCATGGCGACAGCAATGGCCGTCAGCCGGGTTAATGACCAATCGCGCCCATTGGCTATTTTCGCACTGCAACGCGGGCAATAGGCAGTCTGCTTGCCATTGAGAGGGGGCAAGGTAAATAGCGCATCGCACTGACAGCACCGCTGAACTCTGGCGGTGGACAAGGGGCGTTGAATGGCATGTATCTTCATCAGATAAGAACCCTGACCCCAATATATAAATAATAAAGCGGATGGTAGCAGAGCAATGAGTCAAAACAAGGGGCAAAAAGGGGCAAACCCCACGGTGGGCAAATCTTTTCCATGGTAAGCGCCGAATAACCTTGTAGCAACGCGCATTTAATGATTATTTTATATAAGCTAGGCAGATCAATTGTCTCTGGCTATTTTTAGGTTTCTAACGGTTATTACATGAAAAAAGCAGAATTCTACGCGGAATTAAAACGTGATTTGAGTGCCCTGATTGCAGGTGAAACCAACTTCATTGCCACATTGGCTAATGCCAGCGCGTTAATTTATGAACGCCTTGAGGGTTTGAATTGGGCCGGTTTTTATTTGCTCGATGGCAATCAATTGGTATTAGGCCCTTTCCAGGGGAAAATCGCCTGTGTACGAATCCCGGTTGGGAAAGGGGTATGTGGAACAGCTGTAGCAGAAAATCGCGTTCAGCGGGTCGGTGATGTGCATGCATTCCCCGGTCATATTGCATGTGATGCCGCCAGTAATGCTGAAATTGTGCTGCCAATCACAGTTAAAGGAAATGTTATCGGCGTTTTGGATATCGACAGCATTGTTTATGATCGCTTTGATAAAGACGACGAATTAGGCTTAATCTCAGTCGTGGCGGGGCTTTGCGAGCATCTTGAGCTTTGTGACAGTGCAAAATATGTTACAAAGAGTGCAAGTTGATAGACGGATAACGTGGCAATTGCTGATGGCGTCATTATAATGACGCCTGTTCATGCCTGCGCTGGTTGGCAAACCCGTTGTAATCAGGAAATTTCATGGAAAATCAACCTAAGTTGAACAGTAGTAAAGAAGTCATAGCCTTTTTGGCTGAGCGGTTCCCGCTTTGTTTCACCGCCGAAGGCGAAGCACGTCCACTGAAGATCGGTATTTTTCAAGATCTGGTCGAACGTGTTCAGGGGGAACAGAATTTAAGCAAAACGCAATTGCGTTCTGCGCTGCGTCTCTATACATCTAGCTGGCGTTATCTTTATGGGGTCAAAGTCGGTGCTGAACGTGTTGATTTAGACGGCAACCCTTGTGGTGTGCTGGAAGAACAACATGTCGAACATGCCCGCAAACAGCTGGAAGAGGCGAAAGCCCGTGTTCAGGCACAACGTGCTGAACAACAAGCTAAAAAGCGCGAAGCTGCTATTGCTGCGGGTGAAACTCCAGAGCCACGTCGCCCACGTCCGGCAGGTAAAAAACCTGCACCGCGTCGTGAAGCGGGTGCTCCGGTGGAAAACCGCAAGCCTCGTCAGTTACCTCGCCCACAGCAGGCTAATCAAAAACAGGCTCGGCCACCTCGTCCACAGGCCGAGGAAAACCAGCCACGCCCTGTGCCGGTCACAGATATCTCTAAACTGCAAATTGGTCAAGAAATCAAAGTCAGAGCAGGCAAGAGCGCGATGGACGCAACCGTATTAGAAATCGCTAAAGATGGCGTACGGGTGCAGCTGTCTTCAGGTCTGGCGATGATTGTGCGCGCAGAACACTTGCAGTTCTGATACGGAGGCCAACCTAGGCATGAACAAATTTGTCAGACTAACAGCAATCGCAGGCTTGTTACTGGCGGGGGCAAGTTACGCGGCTGATACAACGTATCGCGTCGATCAACTTCCTCAATTGCACCAGGAACCAGAGCATGCAACCGTGAGTGAGCGCGTAACATCGCGCTTCACTCGCTCTCACTATCGTCAGTTTGCATTGGACGATCAGTTTTCTGCCAAAATATTTGATCGCTTTCTCAACATGCTGGATTACAGCCATAACCTGTTGTTGGCATCAGATGTGGCACAGTTCGCGGATAAAAAACATTCGCTGGACGATGAGTTAAAATCCGGCCAGCTAGATACGCCGTATGCATTATTCAATCTGGCGCAAAAGCGCCGTTTTGAACGCTATCAATATGCGCTGTCAGTTTTAGACCGGCCAATGAATTTCGCCGGTAATGACACCATTGATATTGATCGCAGCAAAGCGCCTTGGCCGACCAGCGAAGCTGAGCTGAATAAGCTTTGGGACGCAAAAGTTAAGTATGACCAGCTCAATTTGAAATTAACCGGTAAAACGGATAAAGAAATAAAAGAGACGCTGACCAAGCGCTATCAGGCAGCCATTAAGCGCTTGACGCAAAGTAATAGCGAAGACGTCTTCCAGCTGATCATGAATGCTTTCGCTCACGAAATTGACCCGCATACCAATTACTTATCCCCACGAAATACCGAACAGTTCAATACTGAAATGAGCTTGTCTCTGGAAGGTATTGGTGCAGTCCTGCAAATGGATGATGATTACACATTAATCAATTCCATGGTTCCAGGTGGCCCGGCAGCGAAAAGTAAAACTATCGCGGTGGGTGATCGGGTAATCGGCGTAGGGCAAACCGGTAAACCGATGGTGGATGTCATCGGCTGGCGTTTGGATGATGTGGTCGCGCTGATTAAAGGGCCGAAAGGCAGTAAAGTCCGGTTAGAAATTTTACCTGCCGGTAAAGGGACTAAACCGCGCACTGTGACCTTGACGCGTGAGCGTATTCGCCTGGAAGACCGCGCGGTGAAAATGTCGGTGAAAACCATCGGCAAAGAACGCGTCGGCGTACTGGATATTCCGGGCTTCTATGTTGGCTTGACCGAAGACGTCAAGGTGCAATTGCAGAAGCTGGAGAAAGAAAATGTCAGTAGCATTATCATTGACTTACGCAGCAATGGTGGGGGTGCTCTGACCGAGGCTGTTTCTCTGTCTGGTTTGTTTATTCCGAGTGGCCCTGTGGTTCAAGTTCGGGATAACAATGGCAAAGTACGTGAAGACAGTGATACTGACGGCGTGGTGTATTACAAAGGCCCGCTGGTGGTCTTGGTTGACCGCTACAGTGCCTCTGCCTCTGAGATTTTTGCTGCTGCAATGCAAGACTATGGCCGTGCATTAATTGTCGGTGAGCCGACCTTCGGTAAAGGCACGGTTCAGCAGTATCGTTCGCTGAATCGTATTTACGATCAAATGCTGCGCCCTGAATGGCCAGCCTTGGGCTCACTGCAATACACTATCCAGAAATTCTATCGGGTAGATGGCGGCAGTACTCAGCGCAAAGGAGTTGTCCCAGATATCGTGATGCCAACGGGTGTTGATCCGGCAGAAACCGGTGAAAGCTTCGAAGATAATGCTTTGCCTTGGGACAGCATCAATGCTGCCAGTTATACCAAGACGGGCGATTTGAAACCGCTGGAGCCGGAATTGCTTAAAACGCATGCCGCGCGTATCGCTGCTGATCCTGAATTCCAACATATTCAGCAAGATATTGAACGTTATAAGGCGCTGAAAGATAAGAAGAACATTGTCTCTCTCAATTACGCTCAACGCGAAAAAGAGAATCATGATGATGATGCCACGCGCCTGAACCGCTTAAATGAGCGCTTCAAACGTGAGGGTAAAAAGCCGCTGAAGTCATTGGAAGATTTGCCAAAAGACTATCAGGAACCGGACCCTTATCTGGACGAAACTGTTCATATCGCATTGGATTTGGCCCATAAAGAGAAAGCGCAGCCGCAGGTTGAATCTCAACCCGCAGCACCTGCGCAGGTAGCTACCGCCGCAAAATAGTCTGCGGATGATAGACATAATCCGGGTTCTTGGAGCCCGGATTTTTTTTACTTTTTTTTCATGTCCATCCGTTGGATTGGTGGAAAAACAGCTTAATATGTAATGAAAAGTATCCAAATTTGTAAAGTTATGTTGATTTCCTCTCTTAGGACTTAACAAACCTTGAAAATTTGTCAGATGCCCATACGATCAGCATATCTCAGTAATCATTTAGCTAAGTCATCATGACAAATTTGGCTTAATACGATGTAGATTTAATACGGTCGTCAATTAACAGAATAAGGAAATAACTTTTTATGATGCGTATCGCTCTATTCCTTCTCACCAACTTGGCTGTCATGTTGGTGTTCGGGTTGGTGCTTAGCCTGACAGGTATTCAGTCCAGCAGTGTGCAGGGGCTGATGATCATGGCCGGTCTGTTTGGTTTCGGCGGCGCATTTGTTTCGTTGCTGATGTCAAAATGGATGGCTCTGCGCTCCGTGGGCGGTGAAGTGATTGAGCAACCACGTAATGAAACTGAACGCTGGTTGTTGGAGACTGTCCGTCGTCAGTCTCAGCAGGTAGGCATAGCTATGCCACAAGTGGCTATTTACCAGGCCCCGGATATTAACGCCTTTGCGACCGGTGCTCGTCGTGATGCTTCACTGGTCGCCGTCAGCACCGGTTTGTTGCAGAACATGAGCCGCGATGAAGCTGAGGCGGTTATTGCCCATGAAATCAGCCATGTGGCAAATGGTGATATGGTCACCATGACCTTGATTCAAGGCATTGTGAATACCTTTGTTATCTTTATTTCGCGCTTGATTGCACAGGTGGCTGCGGGCTTCTTGTCGGGTGATCGTGATAATGAAGGGAGCAGTTCAGGTAACCCAATGGTTTACTTTGCGGTATCAATGGTATTGGAGCTGGTGTTTGGTATTCTTGCCAGCATTATTACCATGTGGTTCTCACGTCATCGTGAATTCCATGCCGATGCCGGCTCAGCAAGATTGGTCGGGCGGGAGAAGATGATTGCCGCATTGCAGCGGTTAAAAACCAGCTATGAGCCACAGGAAGCAGGAACTCTGATGGCTTTCTGCATTAACGGTAAATCTAAATCATTCAGTGAGCTGTTTATGTCCCATCCGCCGCTGGACAAACGTATTGAAGCTTTGCGTTCTGGTGAATACCTGAAATAAGTTCAATAAAAACCCGCTTCGGCGCTGAGGGATCCCCACTAATTCAGCGCTAATAAACCAACACCATATTCGGTAGGTTTTGGCGAGGTGATTAAGAACAGTATCCAGTGCTGTTCGCGTTAAAATTAGCGGAGAGTGTCGCAAGATATTCTCCGCTAATGTCAGATAAGATATAACCCGTCGTGACTTAAGGCTGTTAGCCTGATACCTCAGATGTAACCCTTTATTTTCAGCATGATAGCCAAGTAACCATAATACTGCCGTGCTTAACGTTGCCAGAAGACTTAACACCAGTATACGCCCCGCTGTGCGGCTGTGACTGGCGCGAAGCCCAAAGCCAAAACGTTCACTTTTCTCATCGCGAAAATTCTGCTCTATCTGCATCCTGCGACTGTATAACTTCATGACTTCACGTGGTTTAAACTCCTCTGTACTGCTAAAAATAAGCCACGGTTCTTTTGCTGCGGCGCGTCCGTCCCGCTCCTGCGAATAGCGAGATATCCGGCAACGGGCACGTTTATTCTGCCGCCCTTTGGGTTCCTTTTTATGCAGGTAAAAGTGACCATCACAGCGGGCATATTCTGCACGTGCGAGTGTCCCCGGCCCCAGATATTCAGGTTTGCCACTGGCCGATAATTCCTGCCGCCTGAACCAGTGCTCACCTTTTTTATCCAGCCGGAGCTGGATATTGCCTCTGACTCGCCCGATAAAATCCCAACCCAATGATTTAATATGGTGAAACCAGGCATTTTGAAAACCGGCGTCAGTGACGATGAGTACCTTTTTATCAGGCGCAATAGCGGTGGCGATAGAATTCAGGAACTCTTTTTGTATCAATGCATTCTGTTGGTTATGCGAGGGAACAATTTGGCTCATTAACGGGATGGAACGACCATCACAAATCAGGCTGGCGCGTAAGACGTGGAATGCCTGTGAGGGATAACCACTCCAGTCAACAGCAATAACACACCAGGGAAGTCGGCGCGTAAGTAACGAAGTAATATTACGAAATATCAGAGGGATGTCATGGTGAAGAGCCGTATTACCTAACAGCCGGTCAACCCGTTTTATCTTGTGTTTTACCTGAGCGGTTCCCGGCAGATGGCGTCCGATACTGGTCAGGGTCAGAGAAGCGCCACGCGTCAATGCGACGGTTGCATCAATCAGGGCATTTTGACGATATTGATGAAACGGGGCTAAAGCGCCCCGGAAAAAGTTCTGGCATACTTTACGGGCAGGCATAGAGTTGATCTCGCTGAATTGGTTGCACAATCAGTAGATCATATTTTCTCTATGCCTGTCCTTTTTTCTGGGGATTCACCAGCGCTTCGGCGGGGTTTTTATTGTTGAGCACCAAAGTTAACTGCGTTTTTGGTTGACCCGCAGTAGGCTGACTAGTGCCGCGATGCTGGCGAAACAGCCCGCCAGAATCAGTGATGCATGTGTTCCATTGGTTGAGAATAGATTAAACATCAAAGCGACTAATGCTGCCCCTGATGTCTGCCCCAACAGGCGCGCTGTGCCCAACATACCACTGGCCCCGCCACTGCGATGTTGTGGTGCTGCGGAGATAAGAGTGTGGTTATTGGGCGCTTGAAACAGACCAAAACCCGCACCGCACAGCACCATACGCCAGATAATATCTACATCAGTGGGGTTGGCTGGCAATATGGCTAACAAGAATAACCCACTGGCAAACACCGCCAGACCAATCCCTCCGAGTAATCCTGCATGGTAGCGTTCAACCAACCGCCCGGCTATTGGGGCAACCACCATGGTGGCGAGTGGCCATGGGGTTAATAGCAGCCCGGTGGCAACTTCATCGCGGCCCAATACAATTTGTAGGAAGAAAGGCAGTGAAACCATGGCCAGCATTTGTGCGGCAAAGGAGCAAACTGATGTGCCGATCGATAAGGCAAAAATAGGAATACGCAGTAAATCCACGGGCAGCAAGGGGAAGGGCTGATTGAGTTGGCGGCGTACAAAGAAAAAGCCGATGACTAATAAGGCGACCACTTCGGCGGCAATCAGTGTCGGGCTTTGCTCTTGGGCAAAACCACTGATAGCAGTTATCAGTAAACCAAAGGTCAACGCATTCATAATACTGCTGGTGACATCGAAACGGTTGCCGTTGCTTTTCATATTGTTGGCAGGTAAGAACTTCATGCCCAGCCCCCAAGCGACCAGGCCGATCGGCACGTTAATAGCAAATAGCCATTGCCAGGAGGCAACTGACAACACCGCGGCTGCAATGGTTGGCCCCGCCGCCGCAGAAACCGCCACAATCAAGGCATTAATACCGATACCTCGGCCTAACTGAGCTTTGGGATAAATAATTCGGATGAGAGCAGTATTCACACTCATTAATGCGGCGGCCCCAAGCCCTTGCAGTACGCGAGCAAATGTTAGTGTCCACAAAGAGTCGGACAGGGCGCAGAACAGGGATGTCACACTGAATACCAGTAAACCGGCCTGATAAACCCGTCGATAACCAATGATATCGCCCAGTGAGGCCATCGAAAGTAAAGATACGGTAATGGCTAGCTGATAGGCATTCACTACCCAGATAGAAGTGGCCGGGCTGGCATTGAGATCACGGGCAATGGTCGGTAATGCGACATTGGCGATAGTGCCGTCCAGCACCGCGATCATAATACCTAAAGCAATAACAAAGACTGCGGCATAGCGCTGTGGAACCGGCATTCCATCAGTTGCAGATGGGTTCATAGATTTTATCTGTAAAAGTAATGAGGTAGCTGAATCTTTCTATGCTAACGGCTATTGTGCTTGAATGCATCCTTGTGGCCGGGTTATTTGTAAAAGGCCATGTTGCGGCTGGGCAATGAGTGTTATAGGCGCGCGTGACTAAAGAATCGAATGAAACTTCCCTTTTAAGCCAGATTAACCGCCTGATAAAAACCGTAATTTATGCAAATCATTAAAAATAGAACCGCGATCACGTAAAAATGAAACATCGTTTCTATAATTTGAGGTAGTATTAACCGAACAGGTTTTCCTGCGGGTAAATTTTAATTCTCTGATGATTTTAAGGACTTTCCGGATGGCTAAAGGTAAACAAATCCCCCTGACATTTCAGACTTATCAGGATGCCTCTACCGGTGCACAAGTGACACGGCTGACGCCTCCTGACGTGACTTGCCACCGTAACTATTTCTATCAAAAATGTTTCACCCGTGATGGTAGTAAGTTGTTGTTTGGTGGCGCTTTTGATGGCCCATGGAACTACTACTTGCTGGATCTTAATACTCAGGTGGCAACACAGCTGACAGAAGGGCGTGGCGATAATACCTTTGGTGGTTTCTTATCACCGGATGATGACGCGCTGTTTTATGTCAAAGATGGCCGCAATCTGATGCGTGTTGACCTCGCCACATTAGAAGAAAATGTGGTTTATCAGGTACCTGAAGAGTGGGTTGGTTACGGCACTTGGGTAGCAAATTCAGATTGTACCAAGTTGGTTGGCATCGAGATCAAACGCGAAGATTGGCAGCCCTTGACGGACTGGAAGAAATTCCACGAATTCTACTTCACTAAACCTTGCTGCCGCTTGATGCGAGTTGATCTTAAAACAGGTGAATCAGCGGTGATTTTGCAAGAAAATCAATGGCTCGGTCATCCAATTTACCGCCCTTATGATGACAACACTGTGGCGTTTTGCCATGAAGGCCCCCATGATCTGGTTGATGCGCGGATGTGGCTCATCAATGAAGATGGCAGCAATATGCGCAAGGTGAAAACCCATGCGGAAGGCGAAAGTTGTACCCATGAATTCTGGGTGCCAGATGGCTCAGCGCTGGTGTATGTTTCCTATCTAAAAGGTAGCCCAGATCGCTTTATCTACAGTGCAGATCCAGAAACACTGGAAAACCGACAATTGACCTCAATGCCAGCGTGTTCGCATCTGATGAGTAACTATGACGGCACGTTGCTGGTGGGCGATGGTTCTGATGCGCCGGTAGATGTGCAAGATGATAGCGGGTATAAGATTGAAAATGATCCATTCCTGTATGTTTTCAATCTGAAGAATGGCACTCAGCATCGTGTGGCTCGCCACGACACTTCATGGAAAGTATTTGAAGGTGACCGTCAGGTTACACATCCACATCCTTCCTTTACACCGGACGATAAGCAAATCCTATTTACCTCGGATGTTCACGGTAAACCGGCATTATATTTAGCCACATTGCCTGAATCGGTCTGGAAATAGTTGAGTTTTACACTAGCCTCTTTCATGGAAAGGGGCTAGTTTGCTGTCTGCAAGGCTAATATCTTATTATTCACATTGGTTTATTGCACAGTCTCGCGACTTCCCTTTATAATAAAACCACTGTTCTATTTTTTTTAAAACATATTGTTTTATCAAACACAGAAAATGAGTAGGGTAACCAAAAAATGGCTATTGCAGATTTAGATAAACAGCCCGACTCTGTTTCGTCGGTTCTGAAAGTTTTTGGCATCTTACAAGCCTTGGGTGAAGAGCGGGAAATAGGTATTACCGAGCTTTCTCAGCGTGTAATGATGCCTAAGAGTACCGTGTACCGCTTCCTACAGACCATGAAATCTTTGGGATATGTCGCACAGGAAGGCGAATCAGAGAAGTATTCCCTGACTCTGAAGTTATTTGAGTTAGGCGCTAAAGCATTACAAAACGTCGATTTGATCCGTAGCGCTGATATACAAATGCGTGAATTATCCAATGAAACTCGTGAAACTATTCACTTGGGTGCCTTGGATGAAGATAGCATCGTTTATATCCATAAAATCGATTCTATGTATAACCTGCGGATGCATTCTCGTATCGGCCGTCGTAACCCGCTGCACAGTACTGCCATTGGTAAGGTATTGTTGGCGTGGCGTGATCGCGGCGAAGTAGAAGAAATCTTGTCTCATGTCGAGTTTACCCGCAGCACCAAACACACGCTGGGCAGTGCAGCGGAACTGTTGCCGGTGTTAGATCAGGTTCGTGAGCAAGGCTTCGGTGAAGATATCGAAGAACAAGAAGAAGGTTTACGTTGCATTGCTGTGCCGGTTTTTGACCGTTTCGGTGTCGTCATTGCGGGTTTAAGTATTTCATATCCGACGTTGCGATTCTCTGAAGATAGCAAGAGTAATATTGTGAAATCTTTGCATCGCGCTGCACGTAATATTTCTGAGCAAATGGGCTATCGCGATTATCCTTTCTGAGGAAATCTCTTTTAGGGTAAATACTGTATAATTATTGGATATTTTAAGTCAGCTGTTAATTATAACTATTTATTCCTTCCTTCCCATATTCCAAACGGCTCCTCTCATCAGGAGCCGTTTTTTATTAGTATCATAGGTAATATCACCATCAACTAATTTATAGATATAAGTATTATCTGATGATATTACTTATCATTTGCACATACTGTTGACGAGCCATTTAATTTAGTGGGTTCACTATAACCGTGCTTAAGCATCATTACAGGGAGAAAAAGATGAGGAAGTTATTAAGCATCGGGTTATTACTGCTGTTGGCGGGCTGTAGTAACTCTCATCGTGATGGCTCGCATAAATTGATTGATCGTGGTGAGTATAAAGTGGATACCAGTATCCCTTCTGTTGCTCAAAATACGCGAGTGAGGTTTTTGGTTCTTCACTACACCGCAACAGATGATGCAGAATCACTGAGATTACTGACACAAGGTAATGTTAGCGCCCATTATTTGGTCAAAACACATCCAGATAACCTTGATGGTAAACCTATCGTTTTACAATTGGTTCCTGAATCTGAGCGCGCTTGGCATGCCGGTGTTAGCTATTGGCATGGGCGTAATAGCCTCAATGATACCTCGATAGGCATTGAAATCGTCAATAAGGGCTTTACTGAGAAGATGTTGGGTCGGCAGTGGTATCCGTACAACGAATCACAGATTCAATTGATTGAGCGGCTAACCAAGGACATTGTTGAGCGTTATAATATTGACCCAACGGATGTTGTTGCCCATAGCGATATTGCACCACAAAGAAAGTCAGATCCTGGGCCGTTATTTCCATGGAAGCGTTTAGCGGAACAGGGCATAGGGGCTTGGCCTGATGATGCGACGGTTACAAAGTATATTGATGGTCGAAATAAAAAGGATCTCGCATCTGTCGCCATTATCCAGCAGGCATTAGCGCGTTATGGTTATCAAATCCCCCAAAGTGGCGAGCTGGATGATGAGACCAAACACGTTATTGAAGCATTTCAAATGCACTTCAGGGCGCAAGATTTTAGTGGTGTACCTGATGTAGAAACGGAAGCTATTGCATTGGCATTGGTTGAAAAATATCGTCCCCTTCATCCTTGATGCCGCAGGGGTGTTAGCTGCATTTACTCACCCGAATCACTTACTTGAGTAGGCTCATCGGGACTCGTTCATTTGCTGCCTACCTGCGACTTCAATGCTTTTGGGGATCCCCTTAATCCTTGAGGCCGCAGGGGGTTAGTTGTTCTCAGTCTTTTAAAAACAAAAAGCCAGTCACAGATATGACTGGCTTTTGAGGACTCATCAGCGATGTTTATTGATGGGCTAAATCGCCATCATCTTCACTGTTAAGAATGTCTTTATCTGTTTGTTTCATCAATTGGCTGGTAATCGTACCGGCAGTCATTGAGCCGCTGACATTCAAGGCGGTGCGGCCCATATCAATCAATGGTTCAACAGAGATGAGCAAAGCAACCAAAGTGACGGGCAAGCCCAACGCAGGTAATACGATTAGCGCCGCGAAAGTCGCGCCACCGCCAACACCGGCAACACCGGCAGAGCTGATGGTGACAATGCCGACCAGTGTGGCAATCCAGATGGGGTCCAGTGGGTTAATACCCACGGTTGGCGCAACCATCACGGCCAACATTGCAGGATACAAA
Organism: Yersinia rochesterensis; assembly: GCF_003600645.1. Classification (NCBI taxonomy): domain Bacteria; kingdom Pseudomonadati; phylum Pseudomonadota; class Gammaproteobacteria; order Enterobacterales; family Yersiniaceae; genus Yersinia; species Yersinia rochesterensis. The sequence continues at coordinate 2,452,253 of NZ_CP032482.1, read as the reverse complement.
CCAGCACAGCCATTCTGGCCGATAGTCGCCCCAAAAGACGCGGAGAAACTGGCGATAGATTCTGGCACACCCAAGCGGCGAGTTTGTGCTTCCACATTCAACGGGATACTGGCAGCACTGGAGCGGCTGGTAAATGCAAACGTCAGCACAGGCCAAACTTTGCGGAAGAATTTCAGCGGGTTAATGCCAGTGAAAGACAGCAGCACGCCATGTACCACAAACATAATGGCCAAGCCGAGGTAAGAGGCAACAACAAAACTGCCCAGCTTGATAATGTCTTGGATATTAGAACCGGCAACCACTTTGGTCATCAAGGCCAGTACGCCGTAAGGGGTCAGTTTCATCACCAGACGCACCAGCTTCATCACCCAAGCTTGCAGGGTGTCGATAGCCACTAACACGCGTTGGCCTTTTTCTACATCATCTTTCAGTAATTGCAGGGAAGCTATTCCCAGGAAAGTGGCAAAGATAACCACACTGATGATTGAGGTTGGGCTAGCACCGGTTAAATCGGCAAATGGATTTTTCGGGATAAAGGACAGAATCAGCTGAGGGACTGTCAGGTCAGTCACTTTACTAAGATAATTGCTTTCGATAGCACTCAAACGCGCTGATTCTTGTGTACCTTGCACCAGACCATCGGCCGTTAAGCCAAACAGATTAGTGACCAACACACCCACCAGAGCTGCGATTAATGTGGTGAATAGCAATGTGCCAATAGTCAATACACTGATTTTACCCAAAGAAGAGGCATTGTGAAGTTTGGCAACCGCACTTAAAATTGAGGCGAATACCAGCGGCATAACAATCATCTGCAGCAATTGCACATAGCCATTACCGACGATATTAAACCAAGTGATCGACTCTTTCAGTAGCGGATTATCTGAGCCATAGACCCATTGTAGCCCCAGACCAAATAGCACACCCAGCCCCAGACCGGCCAAGACTTTCTTGGACAGACTCCATTGTTTATGCCGGGTTTGTGCCAACAGTAATAGCAGTGCCACAAATAACAGCACGTTAATCACAAGCGGTAGGTTCATCCCCAAATCTCCAAATTATTATTTTAAATACTGGCCACATATTCTATGTCTATTTTTATCTAGAATAGAGCCACGCACAGGCAACTGCGCAAATTAGTCGCGTATGTTAGCAGTTACTTAGGAAGCTCACTTATACTCAAAAAGAATTTTATATAATTTTTTTACCTTATTTGTATGTAATTCATACAAATTGTCCGTTATTTACACACTAAAATGTGATCATAATCTAAAATTCTTCAATTGCTCCATATAGGATTGTAGCGGAATAGTGGTGTCAGTTTGCCAATAGACGGAAAAACAAACTAATAGGACACATAATACGCGCTCTAATTGATTACCTTTTTGTGGGCGTAATATTGGAACAGAAAAACGCCAACGGCATGGCCATAAAAGCGGTACTCCGGCAGGCGTAATCATATCGGCCAATAGATGGCTAAAATAGCCAATAATCATCGCGTGAAATGCATCCGCGGGGATAATCCAGTCACGAGAAATATCCATTTGAAAAAGCGCAATACCGCCGAATACCGCCAACAGGCTATGAGTAAACCCGCGATGACCAAATGCACGAGCAATAGGCGTTGATATCCACTTTAGTCGCTGACCAAGGATTGATTTGGGGTGATCAATATCTGGCAGCAGGGAAGTTAGCAGGGCGCCAGGGATAATATGCCACCAATCGCCATGTGCCAGTTCAGGGGTGAGGCCGACTTTCTTGGCAAAAATAACGCAGGCGACAGAAAAAATAAGGTGTCCTTCCCCTGTCATACTTGAATTCCGAATCTGTAGCTGTTGATTTATCCAGTATATGAGATTTTTAATGGCATGAATAGCCGTTACGCTGTAACTAAATGTCTCATTTTTCGTGGATTAAGGAAATGTCATTTAACCTGAGGTTTTGTAATGGAAATATCGGGTGTTGGGCTGAAATAGCGGCGTCAGACAGGGGCAACTTTGGAACGGCCATGGCTCACACTAGGGGGGGCTTAAAAAAGGGGAAAAGCAACTGGGAGTCAGCTTTTCCCCAAAGTCATACGGTAGGGCATAATTAACAAATAATGATGAGGGTACTAATAACTACAGATCTATTAACAACTACAGGTTTATTAATATCGACAGGTCTATTTATCCGGTCAAAATTAGAAGCTGTACTGCACACCTACGCGGTAACGAGTTTGGCGTTCGTCGGTTGCTTTACTACCAGGGACGTTACCGATAGCCACGTAGGGTTTCCAGCTTTTATCCCATTTGTAGGCGATTTTTACATCATGTGCCCATTCGTATTTTTCTTTATTTGCCAGAATTTCGTCTTCAGATTTCTTGTAGTTCAATTCATATTCAGCTGAATAGTCTTTCAAGAAATTATAAGCAAACAGCATGGTGAACTCATGGCCTTTCTCGGTTTTTTTAGTCTGAGCAGGTTGGTTACGTTTGTAATATGGGCGGTAACGTAGGGATGTTGAAAAATCATCAGTGAAAGCCACTTTACCGCGAACATATGGACGGTAATTATTGGAGTCAGAGGTTGAATCTAATGAGAATCCTGGTTCAACTTGGAAAGTTTTGTTGATTTTGTAAACATAGCTGGCAACGACTTCGGTGCCGTTACTCACTTGTTCATTGAATGGTTTATTCGGAGTGGTGTCAGAACTGTGCTGGCCCCATTTCCCTTCTAAAGACAAGCCAAAGCCATTGGCAAAGCGGTTGGAAAATAGCAAACGATCTTTATGGTCAGATTTACTGGTGTCTTTCATTTCGTGCCGGTAGTCAATTGTTGTTGCAACAGAACTAAAGCTGATTACAGATGCCACTGCCAGAGTTAGTAATTTAAATTTCATTTTTATATAATCCCAGAGTTATGGTTATTTAAATCAAAATCAATTAACAATTCTATAAAGATCAACATACGACTAAAAATCAATTTCACGAACAAAGAAACAATGTTTCATTTATTGTGAATGCATATTCTATTTATATTAATAATTATTTTTGTGATCCAAGTCTGTGTTAGTGATTAATTTTTTAAACAGATATTAAATTGTGATGTCGATCTAATTGGCTATTGCTTTTTCTAAAACAAAATAACCCTGCCAAATTAATGGCAGGGTTTAATAGGTACTTAAGTTAAATTAGTTTATTAACGCATGGCACGTTTGAGAATACGGTCACCTTGTTTGTTAAAGTATTCTGCAGTTTCTTGTACAGTTTTCTGACCATAATCTATATATTGGATGGCATCACCGAATAGTGAAACAATCTGCGGGTCATCAAAGTATGGTGAAGTTGTCATTTTGTGTGGCAACTCCAATGCCATACTTAAACCAGCAACAGAAGGATCTTCATCTTTAATTACGCCGGTTTCGCGTAGTTGAGCCACCGCCGCTGCACTTAATGGTACGCCACGCTCCAGACCTAATGCTTCAATCCCTTCTGGGCTGTTCAACAAGAAGTTGATTAACATAGCACTTTCTTGTGGATACTTAGTTGATTTACCAATGGAAAGCATCTGCGCTGGTTTAAAGAATAAGCCAGCATCTTTTGCTCCTGGCAGCATCGGATATGGACCAAGCACCAGTTTAGCGGGTTTGGTCAAGTTATCAGAATACTTAGTTATAGTGGAGTTCCACATATAAGTACCTGCCCATTCACCATTAATCCACGGCTTCATTTCATACATATTACTCTTGCCGAATGAAGCATAGTATTTGGTAGATGGCATAACATGATTATCGACCATGGTTTTATACATGGTAAAGAATTCGACCCACTGTTCTGGCGTGTAGGCAAATTTCTTATTAGCTTCATCAATGGTTGGAATGTTGTATTTTTGTGTCATATAAGAGCGGATTAACGCTAAAGTATCTTGATGCTCTAATACTACTGGATAATATTGGTCACCCAGTTTTTCTTTAAATACTTTACCTGCAGCAAGCAATTCATCCCAAGTTTTAGGATATTCTACGCCAGCTTTAGCCCAGGTCGCATCATTGAAATAGAAGATACGTGCAGTCACTGAAATTGGAATGCCATTCAACTTGCCATTAACGGTAGTTTGTTTCAGTTCTTTAGGATCGAATTGTGATAAATCTAATTGTTCCTTAACACTAAACAAATTATAGAATCCGGTGCCGTCTTTAGAGAAAATAGGTAACCAGTTCCAGTTAGTTTGCATAACGTCAGGTTCAGTACCACCGGCAATTTGTGTCGTCAGACGAGATAAATGACCATCCCAGCCGGTATATTCTGCTTTAACATTAATATTCGGATGTTGTTTGTGGAATTCTTCTAATGCTTTTAATGTCACCTGATGACGGCCATTACCACCCCACCATGACATGCGTAAATTAACTTCGTCCTGTGCTGCAAAGGCTTGATGTGATAATAGTGCCAGAGTGGATGCTATTAGCGTGTGTAGGATCGCTTTTTTCATTGGGTACTGCTCCTGTTAAAGAGAGATATTTTTTTCTGTTTTTGCATCAAAGATATGGCATTTATCCATATCAAACTGGAAGTACACTGTGCGATGTAGACCATTTTCGATAATAGGGCGCGCTTCGTCAGATGGCAGACGGCAAGTCAGCTCAAAATCATCAACTTTGATATACATAAAGAATTCGTGACCCATGTTTTCCACTCGTACCAATTCACCTTGAGAGTGATTTTCAGTAAATGGATTCATAGACATGCTGACGAATTCAGGACGAACGCCAAAGAACACTTTTTCCCCGGCGTGGGCGGCAACTTTGGCTTGTTGTCTTGCATTTAATACTAAGGTGTATTGACCCACGGTCAGGCCAATTTCCCCGTCTTTTTCTACCAGCGTGCTCGGTTTGATATTCATTTCCGGCGCGCCAATAAAACCAGCAACAAACATATTGGTAGGGTAGTGATAGAGATTATCTGGAGTATCCACTTGCATAATGTGGCCCAGTTTCATCACACAGATTCGGTCACCCATGGTCATTGCTTCGGTCTGATCGTGGGTTACATAAACTGTGGTTGCTGCTTTACCGCTTTTTTTCAATTGCTTATGTAAGTCAGAGATACGAATACGCATAGAGGCGCGCAGTTTGGCATCCAAGTTTGATAAGGGTTCATCGAACAAGAATACGTCGGGCTTTTTAACAATGGCACGACCAACAGCCACACGCTGTGCTTGACCACCAGATAGCTGACGCGGCAAGCGGTCAAGCAAGTCTTCTAACTCTAAAATCTTTGCAGCTTCAGCAACTTGTGTTTCAATCTGGTCTTTTGGCAGTTTGCTTAATTTAAGGCCAAACGCCAGGTTCTCTTTTACAGTCATGTGCGGATACAGCGCATAGTTCTGGAACACCATGGCAATACCACGTGATTTCGGGGCCAGATTATTGACCACCCGATCACCAATTCGAACTTCACCATCACTGATGGTTTCCAGCCCGGCCAACATACGCAGGGTCGTGGATTTAGCACAGCCAGATGGGCCAACAATCACCATAAATTCGCCATCATGGATTTTCAGATCAATGCCATGAACCGCGCGGAAACCGTTGGAGTAAACTTTGCCTAACTTATTAAAAATGACTTCAGCCATGATAAATCCTCTATTAACCTTTAATTCCGCTGCTGGTTACGCCTTGCACGAAGTAGCGTTGAGCCAGGAAGAAAACAATGATGGACGGCAGAATGGAGATGCTCGCCATTGCCAGAATTTCGTTCCAAGGTGCGCCTTCGGTCACGTCAATTGACATCTTAAGAGCCAGCGCTATCGGGTACTTGTCTACGCTGTAGACGTAAATCAGTGGGCCGATAAAGTCGTTCATTGACCACATGAACTGGAACAATGCCACGGAAATAATGGCTGGCTTCAAGATTGGCACAACCACGTACCACAACACTTGGAATGAGTTACATCCGTCAATTTGTGCGGCTTCTTCCATGTCGCGAGGAACACCGCGCAGGAATTGGATCAACATAAAGACAAAGAACCCTTGTGTTGCGAACGCTAATGGCAGATACAGCGGCATATAGCTATTCAGCATGCCCATTTCACGGAACATGATGTATTGAGGAATCAATAACACAGTACTTGGCAGCAACATGGTGGTGATTAATGTTGCGAACCAGAATTTCTTCCATGGGATCTCAAAGCGTGCGAAACCATACGCCACGATAGTGGAGGAAATAATCGTCAGAATGACTTTCGGGATAACAAACTTAAAAGTGTTAAGCATGTAATGACCGAAATTATATTCTGTACCGGTTTTCCAACCGTTAACAAAACCATCGCTCGTTGGGTGTTCTGGCCATAATCCTAAAGTGGTGAAGATTTCATTATTAGGTTTAAAGGCGGCGGAAAACATCCACAGCAATGGGTAAAGCATCATCAGTCCGACAATAATCAAAACAATATAGCGGATAGCAGCACTGACTTTAGCTTTGCGTAATGTCCGGCTAATTTCTGCATCAGCGATATCCTGCGCCAGATCTAATTTCTTCTGGTTGGAGTTTTCGTGTACGTCAGTCATTTTTTCCTCCTTTATCGGCGGAGTAGAAGACCCAATATTTGGAAGATTTAAATGCAATTGAGGCAAAGAGGGCGACGACTAGGAATAATACCCAAGCCAGCGCAGCACCGTATCCCATATCAAAGTATTTAAACGCGGTATCATATATATATAGCGAGAATAAATAAGTGTAATGGGTTGGCCCACCACCGGTGATGACATAAGGCGCGGTAAATTCTTGGAATGCCTGTGTGGTTTGCATAATAAAGTTGAAGAAAATAACCGGCGTAATCAGTGGCACGGTAACTTTCATGAACATTTGCCATTTTGAGGCACCATCTATCATGGCAGCTTCATATTGTGACTGCGGTACGTTCTGCAATGCGGCGAGGAAAATAACCATGGCAGAACCGAACTGCCAAACACGCAGTAATGTTACTGAAGTCAGTGCCAGCGCCGGCTCTCCCAGCCAGTTGACAGGGTCAAACCCAAATACCCCGATAAAACCATTTAACAAACCATCAATGGCAAATAGAGCACGCCATAACACCGCAATAGCTACGCTACTGCCGAGAATTGAAGGAATATAGAATGCGGTACGGAAGAATCCAATACCGCGTAATTTAAAGTTCAGTACAAAAGCAATCCCCAGAGCAAATGCCAGTTTTAATGGAATAGTCAGAAATACATAAGCGAAAGTCACTGCCATGGATTTCCAAAATAAATCATCTTCAAGGAACATATGACGGTAATTCTCGATCCCGTTGTAAACGGGAGGGTTCATTAAGTCATACTCAGTAAAACTGAGAAAGAAAGATGATACAAAGGGGAAAGCCGTGAATATTATCAACCCTATTATATAAGGTGATATATAGGCTAACCCCAGCATTCTGTTTTCATTCATAATGCTTACCTATTTTTAATAACATGAAAGATAAATAAAACTACTGATTCAAAAATGTCGGATAAATAAAATCGATGTCATACAGAGTGCGGCTTTCTCCGTTCACCTGATAATCTCCATGGATGTAACCACCATTGGTAATAAATTGAGGAACGGCTGCCAATTTATTTTGTTTGGCAGCAATCAAGGTCAATATTGCTAATGCAATCGGATTGTCGATACGAAAATAACGGTGCTGTGCTGATTCGACAAACAAGCCGCGATGATAATGCTGGTTAAATAGGTCATTCCCAATTTGCCAAGCTAATTCAAATAATTGTTTGCATTGGCAATGCTCGGCCAGTTCAACTAAGGCCAGTAGTAAAGACGGGGAAATCACTGTTTTTTTGTCATTGATTAGCACTGCGCGGCGTTCTTGTTTGTTTAATTCAGCCAACTGCCAGCGGTGCAACAAAACCCCAATCAGATCGAATAATTCTTCGTCTTCACTGATTCGCCAGGCACGAACCAGCGGGAGCAGATAATCGACCTCTAATGGGAATGACGAAATAACCTGGCCTTTTGCGCCATAATAACCATCGCGTTGTAAGACATAACCGCTCATATCCTGTCCATCGTTCCATAACGGGCGCAATGTATTGCTCTCAACATCATAAGCGAAACGATAATAATTCTTTAACCCATCAATAACCCATTGCAGAACTTCCGCATCAGGTTGCTGGCGCAAGATATCCAACATTGCCAATGGGTTATCAATCAGCAATGGCCGCATATCACGGAACAAGACATTGGCTTCACGGGCAATTTCACCAAATTCAGGGCCAAATTGGCGTTTGGCTCGATCGCCATACCAGGATTGGGTCTGATTATCATCTGCCGGTATTGGCCGACGTTGTTGCGGCGAACTGAACTGATAAACCGGTAATCCTGTTTCAGGATTACGGGCTAAGACGTATTGACGGTATAGATGTTTTCCCCAAGCAGCAGCTGCGATGTCACCCGTATACGCCGCATATTTATAAGCTGCGTAAATGAGGTCGGTACCGGCATTCACAAAGGTCAGGCCTTTAGTCTCCGGTAATTGTGGCAATGCTTCTGGTTTAACCACGTCATTGCGCACATGGGTGAAAACATGGGGGTCGCGTTGCTTGTCATAGCTACCATGACGGCCTAGGTCCAGTGTTTGCCAATCTTCGACATGGGCGTGCCAAAAACCTTGTAGGAAATTAAGCGTTTTCTCACGATCAACACTGAGCAATAAGTCGTAATAGGGCAGGTGATGTTTAAGTTCATGCACTTGCGCCTTTGATTCTGGGCCTTCAGTTTGTAAAGTGTCCAAATTCAGGAAGCGGTGACCACCCCAATAAAACAGCCCGCTCTGCTCATGAACACCTTTTTGCATGAAATAGCGGCTTTGTACCCGCGCTTGTTGATGATATTGCGGGTCTTGTGTGACCAGGCTGAGAGCATCCAACGTCCGTAGCCAGTTTTGTTGACTGGCGAAGTTAGATATCGGAATATCACGGCCATCTGGGAATTTCCAGGTCACAGGTTGGTGAGTCAAAACATCAAAGCCATCGGCCATTAGTGGGGTCGGGTTTTGATGACTATGGCTAACAGACTGGACTAATTCAACATAGCTACGGATAGCGCTGAGCCAGTTAATCATCACTGCGTCACTGTCTTTAATGTTACCGACAAAATTCATCACCATAACCCCATCATAGAAATATCTGGTCGGAACCGGTTTTAGGTTCCTTATAAATAGAAACACCGTTTCAATCTATTATATTTGTATTTACTGGCGAGTCATTGGGCGAATGACAAAAGTGTGATCAGAGTCGGAACGTTGTTTTGAATTTTTTATTTTTGCACTTTTTGACGGTTTTTTTAGCTGGTTTTCTTTGTTAACCAATTGATAAATAACCAATAAAAAAAGGCACAACAGAAGTTGTGCCCGAATGGAATTTTGAGCTGGAATATTGCGAATAACCGCAGTAAATAATCCTTAACTCAAATTGGTGATATTTCTGGGTTTAGCGAGCTAACCAACCGCCATCTACAGCGATAGTGTAACCACTGATATAGTCTGATGCTTTAGAGGCCAGGAACACGACTGGGCCTTTCAGGTCATCAGGTAAGCCCCAACGACCCGCCGGGATACGGTCAAGGATCTCTTTGCTGCGTTCTTCATCTTTACGCAACTGTTGGGTGTTGTTGGTTGCCATGTAACCAGGTGCTACCGCATTCACATTGATGCCGTGTTTAGCCCATTCGTTGGCTAACAGACGGGTCACACCCATCACTGCACTTTTCGATGCAGTATAAGACGGAACGCGGATACCGCCTTGGTAAGACAGCATGGAAGCAACGTTGATGATTTTGCCGCCAGTACCTTGTTTGATAAATTGCTTAGCAACCGCTTGAGACATAAAGAACACCGTTTTGATGTTCACATTCATCACATCGTCCCAGTCCTTCTCGCTGAAGTTGATCGCATCTTCGCGACGGATTATCCCGGCGTTATTGACCAGAATATCAATTTGGCCAAATTCAGCGATGGCGCGTTCTAACAGGGCAGGGATGCCATCAATCTTGCTCAGATCAGCTGTCAAACTTAAGAAGCGGCGGCCTAATGCGGTCACTTTCTCAATGGTATCTTTTGGCTCAACAATATTCACACCAACGATATCGCAACCTGCTTCGGCTAAACCAATCGCCATACCTTGGCCCAAACCTGTGTCACAGCCGGTAACCAGAGCAATTTTACCCTTTAACTCAAAGGAATCTAAGATCATAGCTAACATCTCTCTCAAGGCGGTCAACGATTGCCGCGATTTCAATATTGGGGAAGAAAACGCCCAAAGGACGGATTCAGTTGGTGACGCTTAACACTATTCGTAAACATTTAGCGCAGTTCACTAACGGCTATGTGGTCCATATCACCGAAGACTTGGTTTTCACCGACCATGCCCCAGATGAATGTATAACGCTTGGTACCCACGCCAGAATGAATAGACCAGCTGGGTGAAATCACCGCTTGTTCGTTGTGAACGAGCAAATGGCGGGTTTCTTGTGGCTGGCCCATCATATGGAAGACGGCCGTTTCTTCGTCCATATCAAAGTAGAAATACACTTCCATGCGGCGGTCATGGGTATGGCAGGGCATGGTGTTCCAGAGATTGCCGGGGGCCAGTTTGGTCAACCCCATAGTCAGTTGGCAGGTTGGCAACACATCGGGCACGATGTATTTATTGATAGTGCGGCGATTACTTGTCGCGTCATCACCCAATGTTTGTGGTGTGGCCTCTGCCAGCGTGATTTTCTTATTGGGATAAGAAGTATGTGCTGGGGCGCTGTTGTAATAGAACTTGGCCGGTTTTTGACTCTCAAGGCTACTGAAGATCACATCCCTTGCACCTTTACCCACATACAAGGCTTCTTCGTTACCAATTTCATAAACCTGTCCATCAACTGAGATAAGACCAGGTCCACCAATATTGATCACGCCCAGCTCACGGCGTTCCAAAAAGTAACTGACACCCAGTTGCTTACCCACTTCATCACCAATGCTGACCGTTTTCTCGACCGGCAAAATACCACCCACAATGATGCGGTCGATATGGCTATAGGTCATGGTGTATTCATCGGCGACAAAAATATTCTCAATCAAAAATTCACGACGCAGGCCGGCGGTATCGAGTTGTCTGGCGTGGTCGCTATGAATGCTTTGACGAATTTGCATGTCGGTGCCTCTCTTTCGGTTCGGACCGGTGTTTCTTTTGATGCGGTGATGATAGTATTTGCGGGAAGTTAATTCAATTAAAATGAAATGATGTTTTATTATTTTTTGAGGGGCGTCATGATTTTTGGATTAATAATGATCGAACTGTGAATTTTGGCCGTAGAATGAGCCGAATTCAGCGTGAAACTGTGACTGGGCTACAGACTATTCTGCATAATAGTGAGGAGAAATAATGAAGATGTTCTTTATTAATGATGAAACGCCTTGGGAAGAGCTAGGTAATGGTATTAAACGTAAAGTGATGACCTGGAGCGATGAGCTGATGATGGTCTGTGTTCACTTTGAGAAAGGTGCCATTGGTGTAGCGCACAAGCATGATATTCATGACCAGATTGCTTATGTGGCGGCAGGTAGTTTCGAAGTGGAAATCGACGGTCAAAAACGCGTTTTAAAAGCCGGAGATGCGTATCGGGCGATTAAGAACGAAATGCATGGTGCGGTATCACTGGAAGATAATAGTATTTTGATCGACACCTTTACGCCTAAACGGGATGATTTCCTGTAAAACGAATTCGGGCGGTTGAGTTACTCACTCTGACCGCCCTTTATCGCCAAGATAATAATCAACCTGCCGCTACGAAATATGTTCCTTTCGCAATTGTTCTAATGAGTTCAACTGAATATCTGACAGAGCCCAGCGGGGGTCGGCGCGGTATTCTTCCGACGGAATGACAATAGAGCGCATACGTGCTGCTTTAGTGGCAATCATCCCATTGACAGAATCTTCCAGCGTGACACATTCCAGAGGGTCAACACCCAGTTCAGCCGCAGCATTCAAATACACTTCAGGATGTGGTTTGCTGTGGGGCAGATATTCTGCGGAAACCAGGCGGTCGAAGTATTTTTCAATGTTTAACATCGCCAGGACGCGTTTTTGCATATGTAGTGGAGAAGCGGATGCCAGGCCAATTTTCAGCCCTTGCGCACGGCAAAGATCCAATGCATATCCCACACCGGGTAATACCGGCTTGGTTTCTTCTACCAAATCTATCGCTCTGGCAATAATACGGTTGCAAACTTCTGCCTGACTTGGCCCTTGCCATGGCATGGACTGGAACCAAAGTTTCACGACTAAATCGATGCGTAATCCGAGGGTGTCGGGCAATGAATCTCTTGAGGAGGTATCCAGCCCCAACTCAGTGAAAATATCGAGTTCAGCCTGTAGCCATAAAGGCTCCGAATCAATCAGCAAGCCGTCCATATCGAAAATTGCGGCCTTAATAGTGTGAGGGGTCGCCATTTATTATTACTCCTGTTTGGTCTCTAGCTACGGATTTAACACTGTAACATTGGTTCATAATGATTGAACCGGTGGAACACAATTCTTTGTCTTTCTTACGATGTAATTTATTAACTTAATGATATTGCGCTGGATGAGCTAGGCTTGAGTTTGTGTTAATCGTAAGAACTTCAGCAAAATTCTGCACAAGACCGGGATGTAGCGGGTAAACTAAGGCTACATAAGTTGTGGTATTTACAAGGAGAAGTCATGACCTATCAACAGGCTGGGCGTGTCGCTGTCATCAAACGGATAGCCGGGTGGCTCGTTTTTATTCCAGCACTGCTGTCAACATTGATTTCAATTATCAATTTTGCCTATCAATATAGTCAAAAAAGCACTGGGGTTAATGCGGTAATGCTGGATTTTATCCGCGTCATGACCGATATGATCCGCTTTAACACGACTTTTCTGGATATCTTCTGGTACAACTCACCGGTGCCGAATTTCGAACAGGGTTTTTCAGCATCGAATATGATGTTCTTTATCATTTATATGCTGATTTTCGTTGGTTTGTCATTACAAGCCTCCGGTGCGCGGATGTCACGACAAGTCCGTCACATTCGCGAAGGTATTGAAGACCAAATGATTTTAGAGCAGGCCAAGGGCAGTGAAGGGCGTAGCCGCGAACAGTTGGAAGAGAAAATTGTATTACCGCATCACACCATCTTTTTGCAGTTTTTCACCTTATATATTCTGCCATTAGTAATAGGTGTGGCGTTCTATTTTGTCATCAAGCTGTTAGGAGTGATGGCTGAAGGGTAGCAACCATACCGGACAACACTGTTAAGTCTGATTAATCAGATCATAATGAAAAGGTCCATAATATGGGCCTTTTTTCTATCCCCCCGAACAAAAAAAGTCTAATCCTTTACTTTAGGGGGGATTAGCGCTGCATTAAAATCTTTCTGGATACAGCAGTTTTTCAACCGCAATCTGAGCATTAATCCAGTGTTGCCCACCAAACAGATTACTGCGGTTCAATAAGTAATAAAGTTGATAAATAGGTTGGCGCTCAATAAAGTCAGCCGGAAGTGGCCAGATACTCTGATAACCATCATAAATCTGTGCCGGAAGTTCTGGGTAGAGCGGCAACATGGCAAGGTCACACTCGCGGTCACCCCAATAACAGGCGGGATCAAAAATAACCGGCCCATTGGCACTGGAAGCACAGTTTGCCGGCCATAAATCGCCATGTAGCAGGGAAGGTTGCGGCTGGTGGCCCTGTAAGCGTTCTTGAATCAGATGAGTGATATGCTCGATATCACCAAACGACATGCCTTTCTCTGCCGCCAATTGTAATTGCCAACCAATGCGCTGTTCAGCGAAAAACTGCGCCCAGCGCCGTTGCCAGCTATTGGGTTGTGGTGTGGTGGACAAATCATTATCAAAATCCAGCCCAAATTGCAGTTGTTCACTCCATTGATGTAAATGTGCTAATTGTTGACCCAGACAATAAGCGTTATGAGCATCTAAGGGTTTAAGCGGGATATATTCAAGTAGCAGGAAGCTGTATTCACGATCACTACCCACACCATAAACTTCAGGCACTTGGACGGTTTTGCTGCGGGTTAATAGAGAAAGTTGGTCTGCCTCGGCGGTAAATATGGGCAGCATTTCACGGGCATCACATTTGACGAAAACTTCAGTATCACCATAGCTGAGACGCCAGGCATCATGAATATCCCCGCCGGGCAGTTCGGTTCTTTCTCGGATTTCAGCGGGCCCGAAATATTCACTTAACAGACGATTCACTACTTGCCACATGATTCACCCCCTATCAGCTGCCAGTTATACCCTTCATTTATGATGATTGAAGCGTTGTTCGCTTGCTGCCTACCTGCAATCCCAATGATCTTGAATGCAGAATGTTAGGTTAACTTCTTTATGGTGCGAAGCACAAGACCCCGTGCACAGGGAACACATGCAGGATCAAACAAAAGGAAGATTCCACTGCTTATTGGGCCGCAATTCATGCTCTGGCCGATGACTTACTGCTATGGCGACAGAAATACATTTGGTGAATAGTCATTAATAATAAGCCGTAGTGCGCAAATACAATACGGCAAGTATATTAAAGCTCAATTTATTATAGCAGGTTACCTTTGGGCGTATTTTCAGCCCCGCCATCTTTGGTTTTCAACGCTATTGGGCGGCCTTTCATCGGCTTTATATGGCTGTATATGAGTGCGATGACAAAGAATAATGCCTGAATAATGACGATGCAGGGGCCTGTTGCGCCGTCAATATGGAAGCTTATTAATGTCCCTAATACACACGAAAGCACTGAAGCCAAAGTGGCGACAACCAGCATCTGATCAAAACTGCGGCACACCATAAAGGCGATAATACCCGGAGATATCAACATGGCGATAACTAAAATAACCCCAACCGCCTGCAATGAAGCCACAATAGTTAATGCCAGCAAACAGAGTAAACTATAGTGCAATAATTTAACCGGCAGCCCAATGACACGGGCGTGGTTTGGGTCAAAGCAGTACAGCATGAAATCTTTGCGCTTTAACAGCACCACTAACAGAGTGAACCCGGCAATCCATAAGGTTTGTTTCAGTTCCGCCAGTGAAATACCCAGCATATTGCCGAACAAAATATGGCTAAGATGCTGGTCAGTATCCATACGGGAAAATAGCACCAGACCAAAAGCGAACATCCCCGAGAATACAATCCCCATGACCGTATCCTCTTTAACCCGGCTGTTTTCTTTTAAATAGCCAGTGGCGACAGCACAGAAGATCCCCGAAATAAAAGCCCCGATAACCAATGGGATACCCAACCAAAAGGCCAATACAATGCCCGGTAGCACGGCATGAGAGATAGCATCCCCCATCAATGACCAACCTTTTAGCACCAGGTAACAAGATAAAACTGCGCACACCACACCGGTAATGATGGCGGCCACTATCGCCCGTTGCATAAAAGGGTAGGCGAAAGGTTCGCTGACCAGGCTGAACAAGGTATTCATATATTATCCTCCGGACGTGGGGCCGCAGGTTGACGGCGCTTCTGGCGCGTTTGATAACGCGTTGCCAGCAAGCCGTGTTTAGGGGCGAAGACAAAGGCCAACAGGAACACCACTGTTTGTAAAGTCACAATGACCCCGCCGGTTGCCCCATTAAGATAAAAGCTGAGATAAGCGCCAAAAGCACTGGTAAAAGCCCCAATGGCGATAGCTATCACCAATAAACGGCTGAAACGGTCAGTCAACAAATAGGCGGTTGCGCCCGGCGTGACCACCATAGCAATCACTAAAATCGCCCCGACAGTTTGCAGCGCAGCCACAGTACAGGCGCTCAGCAAGGTGAAGAATAAAATCTTTAACCGCAGTGGTGACAGGCCAATCGACAGAGCATGGCCTTCATCAAAAAACACCGCCAGCAAGTCTTTCCAAATCAGACATAAAATCACAAAAGAGACCAAAATAATGATTTCGACTTGCAAAACATCTTCATCGGCTATGCCCAAAATATTACCGAAAATAATCGACTGCACATTAACCGAGGTGGGATTGAGCGAAACAATTAACAGCCCGACGGCAAAAAAAGTGGAGAAAATAAAACCGATGATGGCATCTTCACGCAGGCGGGTAATGTGGCGGACTAATGTCATAGCCAATGCAGCGAGCATGCCGGTAAAGAATGCGCCAGCGGCATAAGGCAGGCCGAGGGCATAAGCACCCGCCACACCGGGCACCACGGAGTGCGAGAGCGCATCTCCCATCAGCGACCAGCCTTTCAGCATCAAATAAGCGGATAAGAAAGCACAGACCGCACCGACAATCGCGCTCACCCAAATGGCCTTCACCATGTAATTGTAGTTAAAGGGTTGCAGTAAAATTTCCAGCATTAGGGAGTATTCTCCTTCGACTGGCTTTGCGCCGGTGGATCATCTTTGGTATGACCATAAAATACCGCAGGGCGCTCGTCATCAGTGATAACTGTCACGGTGCGCGGGTCATTATCGTCGTGAAGCGTATTTCCCGATAGATTGATATGGCGCAGGACGCCACCAAAGGTCATTTCAAGGTTTTTTTGAGTAAAGGTGGTTTCTGTTGGGCCCGCCGCGAGCACAGTCTGATTAATCAAAATAACGTGGTCACAAAACTCCGGCACACTGCCGAGGTTATGAGTTGAAACCAAAATAAGATGGCCTTCATCGCGCAGCGCGCGCAGCAAATCAATGATGGCATTTTCTGTTTTGACATCAACTCCGGTGAAAGGCTCATCCAGCAGTAACACCGTGCCTTGCTGGGCCAGTGCGCGCGCCAGAAATACCCGTTTTTTCTGCCCGCCAGACAGTTCGCCGATTTGCCGTGAACGCAATGCGGTTAATCCGACCCGCTCAATAGCCTTATCAACCAGAGCTTTATCTTCCCGGCTCGGGATACGCAAAAAATTCATTTTCCCGTAACGACCCATCATCACCACGTCTTCAACTAAGACCGGAAAGTTCCAATCTACATCTTCGGTCTGCGGCACGTAGGCGATGGTATTTTGCTTTAAGGCGTGGCTAACCGGTTTATCACTCAGTTCTACTTTGCCCACGCTGGGTTTGACTTGCCCCATGATGCTTTTAAACAGAGTCGATTTACCGCTACCATTGACGCCGACTAATGCGCAGATAGTCCCGCCAGTGAGGGAAAAACTGGCATCATAAATAGCCGTATGCCCATTGTTATAGGTGACAGTGACGTTATCCACTATCAACTCCGGGCGGACAAAAACAGCAGGGTTCATTGACCAAATCCTTTCGCAATAGTTTGCACCGTGGTGTTAATCAAATCGATATAAGTAGGAACAGGGCCTTGCTCATTCGAGAGAGAATCAACATATAACACGCCACCATATTGTGCGCCGGTTTCTTTGCTGACTTGTTTAGCAGGTTTATCAGAAATAGTGCTTTCGCTAAATATGACCGGGATTTTATTGGCGCGCATGGTATCAATAACATGGCGTACCTGTTGTGGAGATCCTTGCTCTTCAGCATTGATTGGCCATAAATAAACTTCTTTAAAACCATAATCTTTTGCCAGATAACTGAAAGCACCTTCACTGGTCACTAGCCAGCGTTGCTGTTCTGGAATTCGGGATAAACGCTCACGTAGCGGAGCATCCAGTGCGGCAATTTTTTCAGCATAGGCTTTAGCATTGCGATTATAAGTATCAGCATGAGCGGGATCGTGTTCAACCAGCGCCTTGCGAATATTTTCAATATAAATCAATGCGTTTGAGGGGGACATCCAGGCATGTGGGTTAGGAATACCTTTATACGGCCCTTCACGGATAGGGAGCGGAGTAATGCCGTCAGTCACTACAGCAGAGGGGACATCTTTAATATTTTCGAAGAAGCGCTCAAACCAACGTTCCAGATTCATGCCATTCCATAAAATCAGGTCCGCTGACTGTGCTTTGACGATGTCACGCGGGGTCGGTTGATAGTCATGGATTTCAGCACCGGGTTTGGTTATCGACTCGACCACGGCCGCATCACCGGCGACATTTTGCGCAATATCTTGAATAATCGTGAATGTTGTCACAATTTTGAATTTTTTATCCGGATCGTTGGGCTTATTTTCTGCCAACGCTGAGGTGCTGATCAGTGATGAAATTGCCACAGCTGTTAACAAGGCGATAGCCCGTAAAAAACCAGGTCTGAAGCCGTGAATAGAGTGCAGGTAGGGTATTTTTTGCTTAGTAAACATGGCGATGTTCCCTTTCTTTAAATGAAAATGATTATCAATATCATTAGCGATGAAGTCAAGCCCCGCCATACAATAAACTAAAACTTACCGATAGTTACCGAATATAGCCTGATCATTATGTTAATAATGGTCAAACTAGCGCAAAAAATCTATTTGGACGAAGTGACAACTTGTATATGCTACCAAACAGCTTACTAGCTCGGGGAATACTGTGAATTCAAAAGTCGGTTGCCTAATGGCAATTTTATTGCTGGCGGGGTGCGCCAAACAAACCCCGCCACCGCAAGCAAATAATGGGTGGCTGAAGAACGCGCCCCAAGGTGGTTTCCTTAATGCACAAAAAAGCAGCGTAGGTTCAAGTACAGTTGCATATAGCGATGTAATTAAACAAGCCGCCAGCCATTATGGTGTTGATGAAACTTTGATTAAAGCCATTATCCAAGTGGAGTCTGGTTATAATCCTAATGTGGTCAGTACTTCAAATGCTGTGGGTTTGATGCAAATTAAAGCCTCTACTGCGGGTCGTGATGCCTACCGGATGAAAGGGCGTAATGGTCAACCAAGCTCTGGCGAATTAAAAGATCCAGTGAAGAATATTGATATTGGGACGGCTTATATCAATATTTTGCAAAACCAGCAGTTAGCGGGGATCAGTGATCCGCAAACATTGCGTTATGCGACTATCGTCTCTTACGCCAATGGCGCGGGTGCTATGCTGCGGACGTTCTCATCTGATAAACGTCTGGCAGTGAATAAAATTAATAGTCTTAGCCCGAACGAATTTTATCAGCATATACAAAAGAAGCACCCGGCCGCACAAGCGCCACGTTATTTGTGGAAAGTCGATACCGCTTACCGGGCGATGTCAGAATAATATTAAAACGCTAACCGATGTCGTTTATGGATGCATCAGCGTAAACATCGGCTAGCGTTTCTTTCTTGGTCATTGTTAGGTTATGCAACCACAGTGTGGTAATTGGCAATAATATCCAGCACACCGTTGATAATAAACTGTACGCCCATACACACCAGTAAGAATCCCATCAGCCGTGAAATAGCTTCAATACCACCTTTCCCGACCCAACGCATAATGGCACCAGAACTGAGCAGTGAACCCCATAAAATCAGTGAAACACTGAGAAAAATCAGCACGGGTGCAACTGTCACAACCCATGGGCTGAACATGTCATGACCTTTTACCGAGGCTGCTGAGCTGATGATCATGGCGATAGTTCCTGGCCCGGCGGTACTGGGCATTGCCAATGGCACAAAGGCAATATTGATCGATTTTCGTTTCTTTAAATCCTGTGATTTTGCTTCTAACTGCGTATCTTCTGCGGATTGCTGTGGGAAAAGCATACGAAAACCAATGAATGCCACAATCAGTCCGCCCGCGATGCGCAATCCAGGAATCGAAATACCAAAGGTACTCATGACAACCTGACCTGCGTAGTAAGCAACAGTCATAATAAAGAAGACATAAATCGATGCCATCTTCGACTGTTGATTACGCTCTTCGCTGGTCATATTGCCGGATAAACCGAGTAATAGTGCCACTGTCGTCAATGGGTTTGCCAATGGCAGCAGGAGAACTAACCCCAGGCCAATGGCTTTAAATAACTCAAGAATACTATGCATTCATCTTGCTCCGGACATAACTTTAAACCAACCCAATGAAAGTAAAACATATTAGGCAATTAGCTGCACATCAGGCAAATATGCCCGCATACGCAATGATTACTTACCTTGCCACTCTACGCGATACCAATGCTATTGCCCAACGTCATTGGCATCGACGCCCAGCAATGAGTGTAACGGAGATAACAAGCACCAGAAGATATGTGATGTAGATCAAATCTTTGGCTGACAACAGTTGGCTCAATACCGCAGATCCAGAATATACTCACCATAGTTCAAGCTGCTGCCGGCAGATTTGTCATCCTAGTCACTTACTGATTGTTGACCTTAAAATAAGTAAGCTCCTGGGAGTTCGCTTAATTGCCGCCTTCCTGCAACTCGAATTATTTAAAGCATAATCATGTCAGCATCAATTTTTGCAAGGAATAAGGTTTTGTGTATTTGTGATATCAGTGTTGAAGATGAATATATTCGTCAGCCATTATCGGCTTCCGCTGCGTGGGTGTTAGATACACAAGCTGCACGTGATCGTGGTCGTTTGCGTTTTTTAAAACCTAAACGTGAAGCCCGTCCCCGTTGGCGCTTAGCACCGCTTAAAGATACTTACGAAATCCGCTTTTATCCTAACCGTTTGCCCGAGCTCTGGTTTTTCAGTGCGGAAAATGCGTCCAGGAAGCGGCTCTAATCACTTTTAACTGAGCCCATAGTCGGTTTTGTTTGACAAGATGCATAAAGTGAATTTATTTTCATTTATTGTGCATTTAAATTAATCTTGAGGTTTTATGTCAAGCGCATTATTACCGGTAGAAAAACAGTTTTATGCTTATAATCAGCATGATCTAGCCGCTTTCGTGGCAAATTTTAGTGACTCATTTGTTGCTTACAGAATGCCGTCTACCACACCATCGCTGGTGGGAAAACAGCAATTGACAGAGTTTTATCGGACACAACGTTTTAATATTCCTGCATTAAGAGCTGAATTAATTTCTCGTAGCGTATTGGGTAATAAAGTGTTCGATTTGGAAAAAATTTACGGATTAAGTGATGAGCCAATAGAGAGTATGGCTGTTTTTGAAGTAAAGGATGGTTTGATTGTGACAGCATGGTTTTACTTTAAATAACGTGCCTTTTTATTAACTTTCACCTTATCTCTCCGGAGGCTAGCATGGCATTTACTGATAATGAACGCAGCGCTTTGTTGGCCGTCAAGGGGGTTGGGCCGACTGTTATTACACGTCTGGAGCAGCTCGGTTTTACTTCTCTGACTCAACTTGGTCAGGCTGATATGAATGAGATTGTTAGCAGCGCGGCTGCCATGGTGGGATCGACGTGTTGGAAAAATAGCCCTCAAGCGCGCTCAGCAATTCAAGCCGCTATCGATCTGGCCAAAATGCACTCATCAGAGTGAGTGCATCTCAACCGTTATCCTCTTTTTACTCAATATCTCTCTCGACTCGCATAGCTTATTTCTTTTGGTACTCTGTAGCAGCAGGGTATGGCTTCAGTAAATCATCCAGTATCTGCATCCTTTCTTCTATCGGAATATACAACCAGCGAGTAAACCAAGGTGTTTTCTCTGTGTTCTGTTGATGTGTCCGGCGAAAGTAAAGTTCGAGGCCCGACAGAACGTCGTTAGTCTGTTTCATCGTATTTCTCCCTCTTATTGACCAGTGTGCAAATCATAGGCAATAAAATGCGGAAGAAAAAGGGATGGAATATATCTTATTGTTCAGTATTTAGGGAAACGCCGCCATTTTAAGCAATGAGGAGTATTGACGAGGAGAGGGGAAAGAAAGCATGTAATTCTTGGTCTGGGCCAAATAAAACGCCCCGATTGCGTAAACAATCGGGGCGGCGTTCCAGTAACCATTGCTACACGGAAACGGAAATTGATTATGGACATATCCTGTTGAAATAGCAATACACCCAGTGCTACTCAAAAGCAATAGATCATAATGTAAATCATTGTTGGTAAGGATAAACACCTTTATACAACTGACGCCTGTTGTATGTGTGATAAAATCAGTTCCCTTCGCCAAACGTAACATTTAAAAAAATTGTGTCGGCGATTCAATCGTTTGTCTTTAGCTATTAGCGGAAATACCAATTCTAAAACAGACACACTTTAACTCATCAGAACGCATTTTAGCGGTTGGGAGCATGCTATGGTCGGTCCATTTATTAACAGTGCGGGGATAATCCTTGGGGGTATCATAGGTGTCTTGCTTGCCCGTCATGTGCCCAAACGGCTCCAAGAGGGATTACCGGCAACATTCGCTCTGGCATCGATATCCATTGGTATTGTGATGGTGATAAAAGTGCACTTTATGCCTGCTGTCATTTTGGCACTGATTATTGGGACAGCAGTAGGGGAGCTACTATCGCTGGAACAAGGTGTGAAGTGGGGGGCCAATAAAACTCGTGCTTTGTTATGTAAGTATCCCAGCTTTAGTTCCACGCACTTTTTGAGATTTCCGGGTTTTCAGCCATCAGCCGGTATTCTTCCGGTGTCAGGTTATTCAGGGATTCATGGGGCCGCTCACTGTTATATTCATTCAGCCAACGTTCCGTAATTTCCCGTGCTTCGTTCAACGTTCTAAACAGGTAAAAATCCAGTATTTCTGTCCGGTACGTCCTGTTAAACCGTTCGATAAATGCGTTTTGCGTCGGTTTGCCCGGCTTGATAAATTCCAGCATCACGCCATGCTCTTCGGCCCATTGCGCCAGAGCCAGTGATATCAGTTCTGGCCCATTATCCATCCGCATCTTCAGCGGATATCCACGGTTTGCTACTATCCTGTCCAGCACTCGGACGACACGCTGTGCCGGGATATTTAGGTCAATTTCGATAGCCAGAGCTTCACGGTTAAAATCATCGACGACATTGAAGGTCCGAAAACGTCGGCCACATGTCAGCGCGTCGTGCATAAAATCAATCGACCAACTTTGGTTCAGGGCTTCCGGCGTTGCCAGCGGAGCCGGATTGCGCACCGGCAGGCGTTGTTTACCCTTACGACGAAAATTCAGTTTTAACAGACAGTAAATCCGGTGTACGCGCTTGTGATTCCAGACGTGCCCCTGCCTGCGAAGCACCTGAAAAAGCTTCTTAAAACCGTAGCGGGGATAGCGCTCGGCCACCTCTGTCAGCATTTGGATCACCGGTTCATCACGTCGCGTATCCGGTTGGTAACGAAACACCGTCCTGCTCAGCGATAACGTCCTGCATGCCTGGCGTACGCTCATCGTAAACTGCGCGGTCAAATAGTTGACGAGCTCACGCTTTATCGCTGGTTTTAAAGCTTTTTTTCGATGACGTCTTTCAGCGCCCGGCATTCCAGACTCAGATCGGCAAACATCTGCTTCAGACGACGATTCTCGTCTTCAAGATCTTTGATTTTTTTGATATCAGCGGCTTCCATTCCGCCATATTTCGCCTTCCAGTTGTAGTAGCTGGCTTCGGAAATAGCAGCCTCACGGCACACATCTTTGACGGTCCTACCCGCTTCGACTGATTTCAGTACGGCGATGATCTGGTGCTCGGTGAATCGGATCTTACGCATAGTGATCTCCTCAGATGACATAATCAGTATGTCGGAAGATCTCTAAAAGTGAATGGGCCGTTTTGAGGGGATACTTACAGTTAGACCGCATCATTCCTTCACGCAGTACCTTACCGCTACAGGAGTTTGCACAAAGTTTTACCGCCATGATTGTCTTGTTTTGTGCCAGCGGATTAGGAGTTGTAGGTTCTCTAACTGAAGGTCTTACCGGTGATTTTCAGCTGCTATTCGTAAAAGCTCTGATGGACTTTTTCACCGCGCTGATATTTTCCATCTCACTAGGTATTGCATTGGTAGCCATTGCGATTCCTCAATTGCTCATTCAAATCGCATTGGTTTTTCTGGCAAAACTTATTATGCCGTACATGGATGACATCGCTTTTGCCGATTTTTCCGCCTGTGGTGGGATTATTATGATTGCAGTTGGATTGCGAATTGCTCAAATTAAAATATTTGCTGTGGTGAATTTTCTACCAGCATTATTGTTTGTCGTGCCAATTTCTTATTTATGGCGTCACTTCATGGGATAAGAATTTGAGGGCGTGAGCGGCTAAGATACTGAAACGGTAGGCTTCTTTGCAAATGCTTATCATAGAAGTAACCGTTTCAATGTGGTGTAATGATTTGTTTTTATTTGATTATTTTTTGCCTAGCCAATTTTCCGGCATAAAAATTTGCCTTTTATTACGCCATCAAAAAAACGACCTTTCGAAACGGCCGACATAAAATTCTGGTGAACACGCTCAGGGACGCCAAGATACTGATAAATCCCTTGTTCTCTGAACTGTATCTCCAGCATGCGATTTTCAGGATCATAACCAATCGACAAAATTCTGGAGGATGTAACAGGGTGTCGCTGCAATAGTAGACCCTCAGTTATATGGTGTTGATATTATGCTGATCGTAGAGCAGTTTAAGCATGATAACTTTGTCGGTGATCATTATCACTGTTTGGTTGCCGTATTAATAGATTATTCGCTAGGTTTTATTGCCATTGCATTAAGTGGTGATAATATGACTTCACTTTATGGCATGATCTGTGTCACAAAGTAAACTGTATACACAGTTGCGTACCTGACCTGCTCCCCGTTGATTAGTACACCCCGATATTAGTAATTAGTAATGTCTTCATAAGCCACATGAGGACATCCCCAGTGCAAACAGACGAATGATCTTGCGTTCGATCTCGTAGGACAGTGTGGTTTGATGCTTTTTCACTAACAGGGGTTCAAACGAGCCATTACGATCACGTGGCGTCGCCAGTTCGAAGTTGCCTGTAGCGGCTTTAATGGTCTTTTTACTGGAGCCGTTTTTACGGTTGGCTTCCATATCCTGAGCCAGATGAGAGTCAAGCTCAGCAGCCAGTGCTGCTTCGGTTAACTGTTTTATTAAAGATGTTAAAATACCATTTTTCCCCGTTAGTGCCTGACCAGACTGGAGTGCTTTAAGGGCTTTGTCAAAATCGAAGGGGTGGAACATGTGTCATTCCTTTTTGATTGCATATTACTGGAATGACACAGAATTTCTAACACTCTCTATTGACAACCTAATTTGCTATTTCAAATGCTAATTAGAAGTTATATTTAATACCTAATATCACAGCAGTGTCACTGTAGCCTTTACTACCAATTTGTTGAGCTACATTACCCCAAAGATTGACTTTCTTGTTAATCTGACCTTCAACACCTGCTTTTAGCTCACCGATATTTGCAGCCCCATCTTGCTTCACGGTAGCATTATCCATTGTGACACCAAAATCTTTAGTGTTGTGTATCCAATTAGCTTCAACAAAAGGCTGGAACACCCGATCTTTGCCTTTATCTTGGCTACTATAGCCGTTCATAAAGGCTTTCACTCCCAGACGTACCTGGATATTTCCATCTCCATCAACCGATATATTGGTACCGTTTGCTTCTTTATGGTCATCGGCTTTTACTCCCATCCAGGTTATCTGTGACTTAGGCTGGATAAAGTAGGTCGCATTCTTAGCAGCATTTTCGCCGACTTTAAATGTATAACCGCTTTCGACAGATGTTGTTATCCCTTTAGATTTGTATTCTTCAGCAGCTAGATCCTGACCTTCCACAGTATTGTTGAACCAATTGTATTGCACCCAACTGTCCACGTATAACCCAGCTTTATCTTCTTTATTAGCGTACCAGGTTCCATATACGCCCGCGCTATAACCATAAGTTGACCCTTTGGCATTGTAGCCTGATACGCGTGATACAGTGGTACTTTTGCTGTTACCATAACCAGCCATAACGCCAAGATGAAAACGGTCCATTTCATTATTGCTCCATTGAGCAATATCTCCACCTAATTGCATTACATAGCGGTTAGCTTGTGTATTCAGTTGACCTGAAGTATCACGAGAGCGGGTATGGCCACCTTCATTACGCAACCACATGCTGGTCACTTTGTGTTCGCCAGTCAACGCATCAATATATTGAGTTTCGCCTAAACGATCATGCAAGCGTGTTACAAACATATTGTTCGAGGCAGCTAAGTTGGCCATATAACTACCAGCCTCGGGGCGCACGGTCAATGGTGATGGGTTAACTGAGTCAACTCGCTCACCTGGGTCACCTGGGGCTGCCGGGTTAACTGGGGCTGCCGGGTCAACTGGGGCTGCCGGATCAACTGGGGTCGCCGGGTCAACTGGGGTCGCCGGGTCAACTGGGGTCGCCGGGTCAACTGGGGTCGCCGGGTCAACTGGGGCTGCCGGGTCAACTGGGGCCGCCGGGTCAACTGGGGCCGCCGGGTCAACTGGTACCGCTGCGCTGCTCAGATACCAGTTGACGGCATTCGCACCGACACCACGCGCCAAACTGTAGTCATAAGCACCCGCGACAATACGTCCACGTTGCACGAAATCACCGTCTGACTGACCGTTCACTTGAATCAGCTCAATTCCATTAAGAGTTTTGTCTCCCTGACCGCCAGCATTGCTAACACTCACATTAGTGATACCAGAAGTATTCCCTTCAATGACTATTTTATCTGTGGAGGAAGTATCATCCCCTAACTGAGTATTGAAGTGCAAAGTGCCATTATTACCTACATAGTCACCATGTATGACAAGAACATCACCTGGAACAGGATTCATGAAATTAATTAAACCGGAGTTAGTAATACTTGCAACATCAGAATTACGTGTCAAATCCCAACGGCTGAGTCCATCAATCTCAATTTTCCCGCCGTTGGTCGCAGCGCCAGTCCACTGTGTGTTGTACATAGAAAGATCAGCAATACTGATTGTGTCAGCCAGAATGTCGCCTTGCATAGATAAATTACTGGTCTGTAAGGAAATATCGCTTTGATGCCCATTAACATCAGAAAGAGCGCTAATCAGCAAACCACTGTTGCGTACCTCGCTTCCATCCAGAGTTGCATTGATCGTTCCACCGCTAGCACTGAAGTTTGTCCCATGGTTACTCACTAACTGACCAGAGCGTTGGCTTAATATTACAGTTCCTAGGCTTGTTGCTACGACAGAATCAGCACCTAAACCATAAGCAACAATGGAAGTATCGCTTGCATTAATTTGTGTTTTTTCATCTGCAGCCCATAGACCATGCGCATACTCTCCCAGTGTATTAATCAAACTCCCGGCACCTAGACTTATTTGCCCGCCTAGGTTTGCAACAGCTCCGTAAGACCAATCACCTGAAGTTGACAATACAGCTCGTGTAACTTTGACTTTAGAATCACGTTGAGCATTAATGCCATAAGAAATATTTCCACCAGTATTGATATTGACATTTTCAATATCAATACTGGTTAGCTTTCCTGCACTCCATATGCCATCCGAAGTTTCACCAGTGGTATGTAGGTTTGAATTCCCAGTTAATATCACTTCGGCCACCTCCCCCGCAGCGGCCCCCATAGTATCAACATAAATACCATTGGCAGCCAAACCCTCGGTAGTCAAAGTGACAGCATCTCCAGTAATAAGACCACCACCACTGATAATATTAATGCCGTTTGAGGTATTACCACTAGTGTTGATCCGCGCGCCACTTCCAAGGTTGACCGCTCCTGCT
The DNA here is from genome assembly GCF_003600645.1 of Yersinia rochesterensis. NCBI lineage: Bacteria > Pseudomonadati > Pseudomonadota > Gammaproteobacteria > Enterobacterales > Yersiniaceae > Yersinia > Yersinia rochesterensis. The sequence goes on along the minus strand of NZ_CP032482.1, from coordinate 2,424,773 downwards.
AGAGTGGCTGATGCTGCATGGGCAGAGTTACCAAATGTATCAATCGTTAGATCACCCGCTGAATTAACGATGGAGTCGACCCCGCTTGCACTTACCCCATGCCCAGATACCCCCTGGGTATCAATAGCGGTATTATTTAGTTCCACAGTACCGCCATTTGTCGCATAAACAGCGAAACCTCTCTGGCTGACGGTGCTGACTTTACTGTTACTTAATTTTATACTGCCGCTGTTTTCAGCACTGATACCTCTAGAACCCCAAGTGTAAGCGGTAGTATATCCACCTTGCGTACTAATATTTGCATTATCAATTTGTACCAGACTATTCTGTCCAGTACTTAACACCGCTCGGGAACTATTATTCGTAGTGGTAATATCAGTATTATTGAGAGCAACTTGACCACCACTAAGCGCCCCAACACCCGTACCATTAATGCCATTAGTTAATATATCACCCTGCGTTAAATTTATTCCCCCATTATCTCGTGCATAGAGCGCATAAGTAGTGCGGCCATTAGTGGTGATAGATAGTGGCCCATTTGAGTTAATAGAAGCACCACTGTCACTGTATACGCCATAGCCTGTACCCTTAATTATTATAGCGCCGCCTTGTGCCAAATCAGCAGTGGCATTATTATTTAAGGAAATACCATGCGCGAGATTACCCGATGTAAATAATTCAACACTATTATTTACAATTAATTTACCAGCATTGGAAACACTAATAGCGTAGCCAGCACTCCCCGCCACTGACCCAGTGTCAATTACTATTGGATTATCTAGGATAACTGTGGTTCCGTTTAATACAATGGGCTGGGCATTTACACCACCAAATAATTGACCGAATATTAATGCAATTACACTCAGGCGCGGAGTAATAAAAATCATATTACTTTTTGTTTTCTTAACTCTATATAAATATAATATTTAAACCTTGAAATATATTAAGAAGCTTTACTGTTAAATAAAGCTTATCATTCAAATTAATTGCCTATAAAAGGCCCGCGGGTAAACAACTTATTAACATTATAATAAGTTTATAGTTTAATTGAAATAAGAAACAAGAAATTTAGTTGTAGGAAATTTCCTATATATAGAATGCAGGAATTCGATGTTTTTAAAAATATCAGGAAATATCGGGTCACGTATTTACTGTGTAGATCATGTTATTGCAAATAATGTTTATGTTCTAGAATGTACCGATTATCTTATCATGCATCTCCACTGATTTTGAGTACCCGAGAGTTTTTCTATTTAGACGTCTTAATCGGTTGCGAAGGTTCAGGTTTTTACGTTCAATCCGTTGTGTGTAAAGCTTACCAGTGATGTGCTTTTACTCGGTAACACATCATAAGGACTGAAGTTATCCACGCTGCGGAAAACCCGCGGTCGTGGCCGCTAATCTGTTGAACCGGCAGTTTAATCCAGAGACATTGAATACCTGATGGTCAGGTGATATTACCTATCTGCGTACCACTCAGGGTTGGTTATATCTGGCTATCGTGATGGACTTATCAAGAAAAATAGTGAGTTAGGCTTTCTCAGACAACCGGACAGCGACTTGACTGTCCGGGCCTTAAGGCTGGCAGTCAATAAACGACGACCCACAGGGTCAGTGGTGTTCCATAGCGATCAAGGGGAGCAATATACCAGAACTCAGTTCCAGTCCTGCCAGCAGGAACTGGATGTTACAGGTAGAATGAGCCGAAAAGGTAACTGCTTGGATAATGCTGTTACAGAAAGGTTTTCCGCAGCCTGAAAGCTGAGAGGGTTAACTATCGTCGTTATGAAACCCGAAGTCAGGGTATCGCTGATGTTATCGATTATATCGACAGTTTTTATCATCTTAAAGGCGGCATTATCGGCTGGGAAATATATCGCCGGATGAATATGAGCGCCGACTACAGCAATGTGCCTAAATCCGTGTCCGGTTTTAGTTGACCATATATGGACGCCCCGGATGTTACAAGTACTGGTTCGATACGGTTTGCGACCATATATCCGGCGTCATAAGTAGGTAAAGTTACCTGCGCCATGATGTTATCCGAACCCTGTTTCCTTATCACTACACCGGTATATTATTACCCAGGTCAACTTCAGGCTGTTACAGGGACGGTAGCCGTTTTCTCATCAGTGCCTGCAAACTCAGAGAGACATGTTTTCTTTAACGAGTATTGAGTTAATTCGCAGTAAAAGCCTTGCTCATATTAAAATCAACGCCATCGGTCAGTATTCGCCAGATGATTCTGGTCAGTTTATTCGCCAAAGCTACGGTGGTTTTCAGAAACCCTCGCCTTGCCTCGAGCCTCTTCAGCCAAAGACCTAGGTTGTCATCACGTTTTTTCACGCAGCGCATCACTGAGCGCGCGCCATGGATGACTAATGTTCTCAGGCTGCGATTGCCGTTTTTGGTCACAGAAGACAACCTTTGTTTTCCTCCTGAACTGTGCTGCCGGGGAACCAGGCCGCACCATGCGGATAATTCTCTGCCGTTGGAGAATTGTACTGCATCAACTTCACTGATAAATGCTGCAGCGATAAGCGGGCCAACACCAGGGACTGTTAATAAATGGCGATATGCTGTTTGTTGTGAAGACAATGCAGCCATTTCTTTATCCAGATAGGTAACGCGTTCATTGAGCGCCTGCATATCTTCCCGCAATAAAGAAAGCAATCGGCGAAGTGTGAAAGTTAAATTGTTAGATGCATCTTCAATAAGTTCAGGTAGCTGCTGCTGGAGACGCTGGATCCCAACGGGAAGAATGAGGCCGTTTTCAGCGAGCAAAGAACGAAGCTGGTTAGCCAGCGCGGTTCTCTGCTCAACCATCAGTTGACGGGTATTCCGCAGTGCTTTGATATCCTGCTGTTCCGTGGTTTTAACCGGAACAAAGTGGATACCAGGGCGGCATGCTGTTTCACAAATTGCCAGAGCATCGTTTGCATCGTTCTTCTGGCTTCTGACAAATGCTTTCACGTGCTGTGCGGGTATAAGCCTTACGCTATACCCCATAGAACTGAGGGTTCGCCCCCAGAAATGAGAGGTTGAACAAGCCTCCATCGCGATTAAAGTACCCGGCTCAAACTGGCGAAGCGTATCCAGCAATTTCTGACGTGATATTTTTCTGTTCCAGGCAACGGAACCATCAACCATCCAAACACATACCTGAAAAACAGATTTGGCAATATCGATACCAACAACTCTGATTGTGTTCATGTGGTGTTACTCCCAGATTAATTCAGTCAGTAAAAGTATGGCACTGACTACCTTAGGAAGGGGCGTCCATCACATCACTATAATATTGAGGATACTGAGGTTGCAGTCGAGGGCGTTGTAACCTGGTCGATTAACGATACTAGGACAGATGTGTTTGACGATAGACCGTGTATGTAACGGAAGGGCAGGGATGCTTAATAAAGAAAACATTCTAAGTAGATAAACCAATAATGAGAATGTTAGTATGACTTGTCCGTTATAGCGTCACACTATATGTGCAAAACGAGTTGTGTACATATGAGTGTACATATCAGGCAAAGTAAAGCCGGATAGCGTTTATAACATATTGATTTTAAATAGTATTAGAATTTTGCATGTGATCTGTCGTGTGGGTCACCACTGTAGATAAGGAATTAGAATGCCTGTTATTACCCTTCCTGACGGCAGTCAGCGTCAATATGATCACGCCGTTTCTGTCCTTGATGTTGCCTTAGATATCGGCCCCGGTTTGGCAAAAGCCTGTATTGCTGGCCGCGTCAATGGTGAACTAGTGGATGCCGGTGACCTGATCGAATCTGATGCACAACTGGCCATTATCACCACCAAAGATGCTGAAGGCTTGGAAATTCTTCGCCATTCATGTGCGCACTTACTGGGGCACGCTATTAAGCAACTTTGGCCAGATACCAAGATGGCTATCGGCCCAGTTATCGACAACGGTTTCTATTACGATGTTGATATCGACCGTACTCTGACGCAGGAAGATCTTGAGCTGCTGGAAAAGCGGATGCATGAACTTGCCGATAAAGATTACGACGTGATCAAGAAAAAGGTCAGTTGGCAAGAAGCCCGTGATACTTTTGCTGCTCGTGGTGAAGATTATAAAGTGGCTATTCTTGACGAGAATATCAGCCGCGATGATCGCCCTGGTTTATATCACCATGAAGAATACGTTGATATGTGCCGTGGCCCACACGTTCCCAATATGCGTTTCTGCCATCATTTTAAATTGCAGAAAACCTCTGGGGCCTATTGGCGTGGCGACAGCAAAAATAAAATGCTGCAACGTATTTACGGCACGGCTTGGGGTGATAAAAAGCAACTGAATGCTTATCTGCAACGTCTGGAAGAAGCCGCCAAACGCGACCATCGTAAGATTGGTAAGCAATTGGACCTTTACCACATGCAGGAAGAAGCGCCCGGTATGGTGTTCTGGCACAATGATGGCTGGACAATCTTCCGTGAGCTGGAAACTTTTGTGCGCATGAAGCTCAAAGAGTACCAGTACCAGGAAGTGAAAGGGCCATTTATGATGGACCGTGTTCTGTGGGAAAAAACAGGGCATTGGGAGAACTATGCTGAGCATATGTTCACCACGTCGTCAGAAAACCGCGAGTACTGCATCAAGCCAATGAACTGCCCAGGGCATGTGCAGATCTTCAACCAAGGGTTGAAGTCATACCGTGACCTGCCACTGCGTATGGCTGAGTTCGGTAGCTGCCATCGTAATGAACCATCAGGCGCATTGCACGGCTTAATGCGTGTGCGTGGCTTTACTCAGGACGACGCCCACATCTTCTGTACTGAAGAGCAGGTTCGCGATGAAGTGAACAGCTGTATCAAGATGGTGTACGACATGTACAGCACCTTTGGCTTCGAAAAGATTGTGGTCAAGCTATCTACGCGCCCTGAAAAACGTATCGGTAGCGATGACTTATGGACTCGTGCTGAAGACGATTTAGCCGCTGCGCTGACCGAAAACGGTATTCCGTTTGATTATCAGCCGGGTGAAGGTGCCTTCTACGGTCCGAAAATTGAATTTACCTTGCATGATTGTTTGGATCGTGCGTGGCAGTGTGGTACCGTACAGCTCGATTTCTCATTACCGGGCCGCTTAAGTGCGTCTTACATCGGCGAAAATAACGATCGCCAGGTGCCAGTAATGATTCACCGTGCTATTTTGGGGTCAATGGAGCGCTTCATCGGTATTCTTACCGAAGAATATGCAGGCTTCTTCCCAACTTGGTTAGCACCGGTACAAGTCGTGGTGATGAATATCACCGATAGTCAGTCTGATTATGTCCAACAAGTGACCAAAAAACTGCAAGATGCAGGGATTCGGGCAAAAGCGGACTTGAGAAATGAGAAGATTGGCTTTAAAATTCGTGAACATACGTTGCGTCGGGTTCCATATATGTTGGTCTGTGGCGATAAAGAGGTCGAATCAGGCAAAATTGCCGTTCGTACCCGCCGTGGTAAAGACTTAGGAAGCTTAGACGTCAACGTGGTCGTAGACCAGCTGCTAGCAGAAATTCGCAGCCGTAGTCTTCATCAACTGGAGGAATAAAGTATTAAAGGCGGAAAACGAGTTCAACCGGCGCGTCCTAATCGCATCAACAAAGAGATTCGCGCCACAGAAGTTCGCTTAACAGGCGTCGATGGTGAGCAGATTGGCATTGTCAGTCTGAATGAAGCTCTTGAAAAAGCCGAGGAAGCCGGTGTTGATTTAGTAGAAATCAGTCCGAATGCCGAGCCGCCGGTTTGCCGTATCATGGATTACGGCAAATTCCTCTATGAGAAGAGCAAGTCGACAAAAGAACAGAAGAAAAAGCAAAAAGTCATTCAGGTCAAGGAAATTAAATTCCGTCCTGGTACCGATGATGGCGACTATCAGGTCAAACTACGCAACCTGATTCGCTTTCTGGAAGATGGCGATAAAGCCAAAATCACTCTGCGATTCCGTGGACGTGAGATGGCGCACCAACAGATCGGCATGGAAGTCCTTAACCGTGTCAAAAAAGATCTGACTGAAGATTCTGATTTGGCCGTCGTGGAGTCCTTCCCGACTCGTATCGAAGGTCGTCAGATGATCATGGTGCTCGCACCTAAGAAGAGACAGTAAGGCACTCAAGTAACAGGCTTCTCTATGCTTGCATAGCAAGAGGTCTGTTCGCCTAGCTAGCTCGTTGTAATTAACAATGCGAAGTGGATATATTCAATGCCAAAAATTAAGACAGTACGCGGCGCCGCTAAGCGCTTCAAAAAAACCGGTGCCGGTGGTTTTAAGCGTAAGCATGCCAACCTGCGTCATATTTTGACCAAAAAAGCTACTAAGCGTAAACGTCATTTACGTCCAAAAGGCATGGTATCTAAGAACGATCTAGGTTTGGTCGTAGCATGTCTGCCATACGCATAAGTAATTTTGGTTTGAATTAAGACGATAGGAGAAGTAAATGGCTCGCGTAAAACGTGGTGTGGTAGCTCGTGCACGTCACAAAAAAATCTTAAAGCAGGCGAAAGGTTACTACGGTGCCCGTTCGCGCGTTTATCGTGTTGCTTTCCAGGCAGTAATCAAGGCAGGCCAATACGCCTACCGTGACCGCCGTCAACGGAAGCGTCAATTCCGTCAATTGTGGATTGCACGTATCAACGCAGCTGCACGTCAGAATGGTCTGTCTTACAGCCGTTTCATCAATGGTCTGAAAAAGGCTTCTGTTGAAATCGACCGTAAGATCCTGGCTGACATCGCAGTATTCGATAAAGTGGCATTCTCTGCACTGGTCGAAAAAGCGAAAGTAGCTCTGGCGTAAGTCAGAATTGAAGAGGGAGCTGGTCTCCCTCTTTTAATCTTTAGCTTATTAGTAAGAAGGTCATCGTTATGATGCATGCTGTTACTTTTCGCTTCTTTTTTTACTTTAGCGCCTGATTTCAGGAGGCTTGCGCGTAAGAATAGAAACGAAAAATAGCGCCGAAGCCTCCCATCGTGGAGGCTTTTTTGTTTTTTTACTCTACAGCACTTATGGTGACGTGAGTAAAGGTGTCACTGATGGGATACCTTACTGATTTTGTGTGAAAATTTATTTTAATTATCGGATTTTAACTCATTACCTATAGCCAAGGTTATTGGCGTTGCTGGTAGGCAGCAAGCGAGTGAATCCCGATGAGCTTACACAAGTAAGTGATTCGGGTGAGTGAGCGTAGCTAACACCCCAGCAGCTTCAAGAACAAAGGATATAACTACAAGCGGGCCATACGGCCAGAGGAAGAGAAAACAATGCCACATCTCGCAGAGCTGGTTGCCAAAGCTAAAGCAGCCGTAGAAGATGCCCAGGATGTTGCCGCGTTGGATTTGGTGCGCGTCGAATATTTAGGCAAGAAAGGCCATTTGACCCTTCAAATGACATCGCTGCGCGAGCTACCAGCTGAAGAACGTCCAGCAGCAGGTGCCGTCATTAATCAGGCTAAACAAGAAGTACAAGAAGCGCTTAATGCTCGCAAGGAGAAGCTGGAATCAGCGGTTCTGAATGCCCGATTGGCGGCCGAAACCATTGATGTCTCCTTACCGGGGCGTCGTATGGAAAATGGTGGGTTGCATCCGGTGACTCGTACTATTGATCGTATTGAAACTTTCTTTGGTGAGTTGGGTTTTTCTGTAGAGTCTGGCCCAGAAATCGAAGATGACTATCATAACTTCGATGCATTGAATATTCCGGCTCATCACCCAGCTCGTGCTGATCATGATACGTTTTGGTTCGATGCCACTCGATTGCTGCGCACGCAGACGTCAGGTGTGCAGATTCGTACCATGCAAGGCCAGCAACCCCCGATTCGGATTATCGTGCCTGGTCGTGTTTATCGTAATGATTACGACCAAACACACACGCCGATGTTCCATCAAATGGAAGGGTTGATTGTTGACCGTGATATCAGCTTCACCAATCTGAAAGGCACTCTGCACGATTTCCTGCGTAATTTCTTCGAAGAAGATTTGCAAATTCGCTTCCGTCCCTCTTATTTCCCGTTTACTGAACCTTCTGCTGAGGTCGATGTTATGGGGAAAAATGGTAAATGGCTCGAAGTATTGGGCTGCGGCATGGTGCATCCCAATGTATTACGAAACGTAGGTATTGATCCTGAAATTTATTCGGGCTTTGCATTTGGCATGGGAATGGAGCGCTTAACGATGCTGCGTTACGGTGTCACCGATTTGCGGGCATTCTTCGAAAATGATCTACGTTTCCTCAAACAGTTTAAGTAAGGCGGGAATATCTCATGAAATTCAGTGAACTTTGGTTACGCGAATGGGTAAACCCAGCCATTAGCAGTGATGATTTAGCCCATCAAATTACCATGGCAGGTTTGGAAGTTGATGGCGTAGATGCGGTAGCAGGCGAATTCAATGGTGTTGTTATCGGCCACGTTGTGGAATGCGGTCAGCATCCAAATGCAGATAAATTACGTGTAACCAAAATTGATGTTGGCGGTGAGCGCTTGTTGGACATCGTTTGTGGTGCACCTAACTGCCGGCAGGGTTTGAAAGTTGCGGTTGCAACGGTCGGTGCTGTACTGCCGGGTGATTTTAAGATTAAAGCGGCTAAATTACGCGGTGAGCCATCTGAAGGTATGTTGTGCTCTTTCTCTGAACTGGCTATTTCAGAAGATCATGACGGTATTATTGAGCTACCTGCTGATGCACCGATTGGCGTTGACCTGCGTGAATATCTGAAACTTGATGATAAAACTATCGAAATCAGTGTCACACCTAACCGTGCAGATTGCCTGGGTATTATCGGTGTAGCACGTGATGTGGCGGTGTTGAATCAATTGTCACTCACTGAGCCAGATATCAGCCCGGTTGCGCCGTCTATTAATGACAGCTTCCCGATCCGCGTTGATGCCCCACAAGCTTGCCCACGCTATTTGGGCCGCGTGGTGAAAGGCATAAATATTAAGGCCGCCACCCCATTGTGGATGCGCGAGAAATTACGCCGCTGCGGTATTCGTTCAATTGATCCTGTTGTCGATATTACTAACTTTGTCTTGTTAGAGTTAGGCCAACCGATGCATGCGTTTGACTTAGACCGTATCGACGCTGAGATTATTGTTCGCCTGGCGGCTGAAGGTGAAGAATTAACCTTATTAGATGGCACCGCAGTCAAACTGAATGCAGACACTCTGGTTATTGCTGATCAACAGAAGCCGTTGGCGATGGCGGGCATTTTTGGCGGAGAGCATTCAGGGGTTAATGAAGAAACGCGCAACGTGCTGTTGGAATCTGCTTTTTTCAACCCACTTTCAATTACGGGTCGCGCGCGTCGTCATGGTTTACACACAGATGCTTCTCATCGTTATGAGCGTGGTGTGGATCCGGCGCTGCAACATAAAGCGATTGAACGAGCTACACGGCTGCTGATTGATATCTGCGGTGGTGAAGCAGGCCCGGTGATTGATGTGACTGCTCCGGCAGAATTACCCAAACGCGCCACTATCACCTTGCGCCGCGAGAAACTGGATCGCCTGATTGGTCACCATGTGCCTTCTGAACAGGTCAGCGATATTCTGCGCCGTCTCGGCTGTCAGGTGACTGAAGTAGGTTCTGACTGGCAGGCAGTCGCACCAAGCTGGCGTTTCGATATGGAAATCGAAGAAGATTTAGTGGAAGAAGTTGCGCGTATCTACGGGTATAACAATATTCCAGACGTGCCTATTAAGGCTGATTTGGTGATGACGAAACACCGCGAAGCCAACTTGTCACTGAAGCGAGTTAAGACCGCTTTAGTCGATCGCGGCTATCAAGAAGCAATTACTTACAGTTTTGTTGACCCCAAAATACAGGCATTGCTGCACCCACAGCAAGATGCACTCATCTTACCCAGCCCAATATCCATTGAGATGTCTGCAATGCGGTTGTCATTGTTGACAGGTTTACTGTCAGCGGTGGTATATAACCAGAATCGCCAGCAATCTCGTTTGCGTTTATTTGAAAGCGGTTTGCGCTTTGTGCCTGATAGTAAAGCAGATCTTGGTGTTCGGCAGGAGGTAATGCTGGCTGCTGTCATTACCGGTCACCGTTATGATGAACACTGGGATTTGGCACGTCAGCCAATCGACTTCTATGATTTGAAGGGCGATTTGGAAGCAATTCTGGAACTTACTGGCAAATTATCGGATGTTCAGTTCCGTGCCGAAACGCATTCTGCACTGCATCCAGGGCAGAGCGCTGCAATTTATTTATCAGGGGAACACATTGGTTTCATTGGTGTAGTTCATCCTGAACTGGAACGTAAGCTGGATTTAAATGGCCGCACTGTGGTGTTTGAAGTGCAGTGGAACAAGCTTGCAGACCGCGCTGTGCCTCACGCCAGCGAGATTTCGCGCTTCCCAGCAAACCGTCGTGATATCGCTGTTGTCGTGGCTGAAAACGTTCCCGCAGAAGATATTTTGGCGGAGTGTAAGAAAGTTGGCGCAAATCAGGTAGTTGGCGTAAACTTGTTTGATGTGTACCGTGGCAAGGGCGTAGCAGAAGGTTATAAGAGTCTGGCTATTAGTCTGGTGTTGCAGGATACCGCCCGTACACTGGAAGAAGAGGAGATCGCCGCTACTGTCGCAAGATGTGTAGAGGCGTTAAAACAGCGATTCCAAGCATCCTTGAGGGATTGAACCTATGGCGCTTACTAAAGCTGAAATGTCAGAACATCTGTTTGAGAAGCTAGGGCTTAGCAAACGTGATGCAAAAGATCTAGTTGAGTTATTCTTTGAAGAAGTACGTCGTGCTCTTGAGAATGGCGAACAGGTCAAACTGTCTGGCTTTGGCAATTTTGATCTGCGAGACAAGAACCAACGTCCGGGCCGTAATCCGAAGACGGGTGAGGATATCCCTATTACGGCGCGCCGTGTGGTGACTTTCCGTCCAGGGCAAAAGTTAAAAAGCCGGGTAGAGAGTGCCACTCCGAAAGAGTGAATTTTTTTCCCGAAACAAAAGGCCGCGCAAGCGGCCTTTTTCTTATCAGTAAATTATTGAAATTCATTAACTTTTTAAAAATAGCCACATCCTAATCGCAAATTAGGGCTATCTTCCCTAATGCGAGTGTCTGCTTTAATTGAGGTAGAAGCTCAAAAACCAATAAAGTTGATTTGAAATGACATTGGATGAACGACAGCAACATTCTGACACTGCAAAACCCCAGCCTTTATAGCCCCTTAAACTCAGGCGACACAGTGATCAGGTCTAGCAACCTGGTACAGACTCAAAAATTACAGGTATAATCCCACAAATTATTCAACTGGTTTAGAAGCGAAGATGACAAAACTAACCTTACAAGAACAGATGTTAAAGGCTGGATTAGTAACCAGCAAAAAAATGGCTAAAGTCCAAAGGACGGCTAAAAAATCACGAGTTCAAGCGCGTGAGGCAAGAGAGATTGTGGAAGAAAATAAGAAAGCACAACTGGAGCGCGATAAACAGCTAAGCGAACAACAAAAACAAGCTGCTTTATCTAAAGAATATAAAGCTCAAGTGAAGCAGTTGATTGAAATGAACAAAATCAGTCTTTCAAAAGGCAATATTGGTTTTAACTTCACAGATAATAATTTAATTAAAAAAATAGTTGTGGATAAGCTTACTCAAACTCAGTTGATTAGTGGCCGTCTCGCCATTGCTCGTTTGGTTGTTGATAACAGTGGAGAGAGTGAATACGCTATTATCCCTGCGAGCGTAGCCGATAAAATTGCGCAGCGAGATGCGAGCAGTATTGTATTAAATAGTGCGCTGAGTCAGGAAGAGCAAGATGGAGAAGATCCGTATGCTGACTTTAAAGTACCAGATGATTTGATGTGGTAATTAACGTTTTTGCAGATGCTTATTAATGAAAAGTCTCCCAAGGCTTTTCATTAATATTTTATATTCAGTCAGTTCATGGCACACACAGGATTATTCTGGATAGTTGCCAACACCGTTGCTACCAGCCCGACTGAATTACATCTTTTGGCTTAGATTTACAATGTGTAAATAGCAAAATAGCCACTATTTAAACTGGTGATTGAAAATATTTACAATGATGATTAAATATCAAACCAGTAACTATAAACGGCATGTTAAATGATGCCGAGAATAGTAGTAGATTAAAATAGATAATCTGAAATGAGTGTATGGATTCCGTTAGCAATATGCAATGAAATTGAAAATGGGAAGTTATCCGATAGATAGACATTATTTTCACTGATATAAAATTATCAATGTTAAATAATACATTCGGATTAATATGAAAAGATATCTGCTGTTACTAGGCATCCTATCATTAATGCCATTGATCGCGCAGGCTGATGTGTCGCTGGACATCAATATACCCGGAGTCAGCTTACATTTAGGTGACCAAGATAACCGAGGCTATTACTGGGATGGTTATGATTGGCGTCCACCACAATGGTGGCACGAGCACCGTGATGGACATATCGGTGACCGTAGTGAACGCGGTTATTATTGGGATGGTGGGCGTTGGCAGCGCCCCTCTGAACATGATGGTCATAATCCATTCCGTGGGCCGGAACCTAGTGAAAGGAACAGTGGGCGTGATTCTCGTGGTAATCAATCACAGCACAATGAAAATAATGGGCCTGGTCAACTGGGTAATAATCATAGTGTGGGCAACCCCGGCAAATCGGGAGAGTCAAATAGCCCAGGGAGTCAGAATAATAATGGTCGTCATGGCGGTCAGCAGGTCAAGCCCCCGCAAAGTAATGGTTATCGCGGATAATAAATAACAGATAGCGCTCACGTTGCCTCTGATATTAGGGGCAACGCTGGCGTTTTCTCTCAATAAAAAATCAACTTCTTCATGCAAAACTTCCTCTTATCCCCTGAACCTCTTACTATCATTACTTAGCAATCAATAATAGCCCCTGATACTTATCAGATATCTTCAGGTAGATCCTGAGGCAATGGCCGAGGATGTCATGCAGACCAGTCAGTTATTTACCGCACTTCAACAACGACAACAACAACGTGATCACCTTTATCTCAACGTGCTGGTTGTCATAGTGTTTTTGGCGTTTTTCATTAGTTTATGTGTCGGTGATATTTGGATTTGGCCCACTCAGTGGTTCAGCGAAACCGGGCAATTATTCGTCTGGCAGTTACGTTTGCCTCGAGCATTGGCAGTGATGATGGTAGGGGCGAGTCTTGCCGTATCTGGCGCCGTCATGCAGGCATTGTTTGAGAATCCATTAGCAGAACCGGGCTTATTAGGGGTGGCAAACGGCGCTGGTGTTGCGCTGGTAATGGCTGTTTTATTGGGGCATGGGTTGCTGCCTATCTGGTTTTTAAGTGCTTGTGCTATTGCGGGAGCCTTATTGATGACGGTGCTTCTGCTGGCTTTTGCCCGCCGACGCTTATTAACCAATGCCCGATTGTTATTGGTTGGGGTTGCTTTGGGAATTGTTTGTAGCGCCATTATGACGTGGGCAGTTTATTTCAGCACCAGCTTGGATTTACGCCAATTAATGTATTGGATGATGGGCGGATTTAGCGGTATTGACTGGCGGCAACAAGGGCTAGTGCTCGCATTGCTACCTGTTGTTATTTGGCTCTGTTGCCAAGGTCATGTACTTAATTTTATGTCTCTCGGTGAACAACAAGCCCGACAATTGGGGGTTTCTCTCCATCTATGGCGGAACTTATTGGTTCTCGCGATTGGTCTACTGGTGGGTATTAGTGTTGCCCTGGCGGGAGTGATCAGCTTTATTGGCCTGGTCATTCCACATATCTTACGGCTGACGGGGTTAACGGATCAGCGCCGGTTATTGGCTGGATGTGCCTTGGCGGGGGGCGGAATATTGTTATTAGCCGATGTCGTGGCGCGAATCGCCTTATTCTCGGCAGAATTGCCGATTGGTGTGGTAACGGCAACCTTAGGCGCGCCATTATTTATCTGGTTGCTGACACGAGTGAACCGTGTAAAGTGATCAGCCTTACATGGGCTTATGTTCCGGTAGGTTTATCATCGCTGAATAAGGATTCCTCCTGATGAATGATTCAATTTATTCCATCCCAGTAAAAACAATTGAAAACCAATCAGTTAAGCTGGAAAAGTATAAAGGTTCGGTTTTGCTGGTGGTCAATGTCGCTTCCCAATGCGGTTTAACCAAGCAGTATGAAGGTTTGGAAAATCTGTACAAAACTTATCAGCAGCAGGGTTTTGAGGTATTAGGATTTCCTAGTAATGAGTTTGCGGGGCAAGAGCCGGGCAGCAACGAGGAAATTCAGGCATTCTGCCGCGGTACTTTTGGTGTTGATTTCCCGATGTTTAGCAAAATTGAAGTCAATGGCTCACAACGCCATCCTTTATACCAGCAATTGATCGCAGCTAAACCTGTTGCTGTAAAACCTGAAGGCAGTGAATTCTATCAGCGCTTAGCGAGTAAAGGGCGTGAACCAAAGCAGGTTGGCGATATTTTATGGAATTTTGAAAAATTCCTGATTAGCCGAGAGGGTGTGGTTCTTGAGCGTTTTGCTCCCGATATGACACCAGAAGACCCGATTTTGATCAATGCTATTACTCGGGCCTTAGCGGCTCACTAATTTACGGATGAAAAAGTTATTTTTATGTTATTGCAACTCAGTAATGTCAGTGTAGATACCCGTCTTGCTCCTTTTTCTACGCAAGTCGCTGCTGGGTTGCAAATTCATGTGATAGGCCCGAATGGGGCAGGGAAAAGTACGTTACTCACTGCTTTAGCGGGATTATTGCCCTCGGAAGGGGATATTACCCTCGCGGGGAAATCATTATCCCGTTATTTAGGGCATGACTTGGCTCGTTTTCGGGCTTATTTATCTCAACAACAATCGGCTCTGACAATGATGCCGGTTTTTCAATACCTTTCTCTTTATCAACCGGCAGGTGTTCCTCAGGATGCCATTGCGGCTACTATTGGTTATCTCTGTGAGAAATTACGATTAACCGACAAGTTATCTCGCATGTTGTCACAACTTTCTGGCGGAGAGTGGCAGCGGGTTCGTTTAGCGGCGGTTTTTTTGCAAGCTTGGCCAGATATTAATCCTGATAGTAAATTGCTGTTACTTGATGAGCCGTACACCGGTCTTGATGTCGCGCAAAAAGTGGCATTGGATAGTTTGCTACGCGAGTTCTGTTCTGCTGGCCGCAGCGCAATAATCAGCGCCCATGATCTTAATCACACCTTACAACAGGCTGACCAGGTTTGGTTAATGGCACGTGGTCATGTGCTGGCCCAAGGTGGGACTCATCAGGTGATGGAAACTCATATTCTCTCTGAAGTATTTGAGGTCGATTTCCAAATACACAGTTTTAATCAACAGAGTTGGATCATTACCAAAAGTTTTCAATCGTAAAATTTGTTGATTATTATTAGATTATATCCGCCAACAACCGGCCGGTATCTGTCGTTTCGATTTCGATACTTCCTTTCTGATAAAGATAATTAATCGGGTCTCAACCGCGTCAGGATATCTTTTTCATTAGATTGATTTTTCTGAAAAAATGAATAATTCAACTTAAAATAATCACGTCAAATACTACCGCAAAAAAATCCTATCTTAAGGTTTATTTAAGGTTAATAAACTAAACTTCATGTTCAGCCAAGCATGTATCTATCTGAGTAGTGTTTAGTTTCCGTTAACTTATAGGGGCATATAGTTCCCCAAAGTGCCAAGTATCCTAGGGATTTCTCAATGCAGAATTTTTTGCCTTTTTCTCGTCCGGCGATTGGTTCGGACGAAATTAATGCGGTAGTAAAAGTGCTAGGCTCCGGTTGGATAACCACAGGCCCTCAGAACCAACAGTTGGAAACTGATTTTTGTAGCGCATTGGGTTGCAAACATGCAGTTGCTGTCTGTTCTGCTACGGCAGGTATGCATATTACGCTAATGGCGCTAGGGATTGGCCCTGGTGATGAGGTCATTACGCCATCTCAGACGTGGGTCTCAACCCTTAATATGATTGTGCTGCTGGGCGCTGAACCGGTAATGGTTGATATCGACCGCGACACCTTAATGGTGAATGCTGCGGATATTGAAGCCGCGATCACACCGAAAACCAAAGCCATTATTCCCGTTCATTATGCAGGGGCACCTTGTGATCTTGATGCTTTGCGTCTGATAGCCCAGCAATACGGAATCCCATTAATTGAAGATGCGGCTCATGCTGTTGGTACGCGTTATAAAGATCAATGGGTTGGTGAGAAAGGTACCGCTATCTTTTCTTTCCACGCTATCAAAAATATCACTTGTGCTGAGGGTGGTTTAATTGCCACTGACGATGATGAATTGGCAGCCAGAGTGCGCCGACTCAAGTTTCATGGCTTAGGAGTTGATGCCTTTGACCGCCAAATCCAAGGCCGCAGTCCGCAGGCTGAGGTTGTTGAGCCGGGATATAAATACAACTTATCGGATATTCACGCCGCTATTGCAGTGGTTCAACTTGGGCGTTTACCTGAAATCAACGCCCGCCGGCAAGAGCTAGTCGCTCGTTATCATGCGGCATTAGCTAATTCTCCTTTGCAACCTTTAGCTGTTCCGCATTATGCCCATCAACATGCCTGGCATCTTTTTATGGTGCGAGTTGATGAGGAACGTTGTGGCATTGACCGGGATTTACTGATGGCGCGTCTGAAAGATGCAGGGATAGGCACAGGGTTGCATTTTCGTGCGGCGCATACCCAGAAATATTATCGCGAGCGTTATCCGCGCCTTAACTTACCAAATACTGAGTGGAATTCTGCCAGATTATGCACATTGCCCCTTTTCCCCGACATGCTAGACAGCGATGTTGATCGGGTGGTTGATGCATTGG
This sequence comes from Yersinia rochesterensis, assembly GCF_003600645.1. NCBI lineage: Bacteria > Pseudomonadati > Pseudomonadota > Gammaproteobacteria > Enterobacterales > Yersiniaceae > Yersinia > Yersinia rochesterensis. Next base: position 2,407,956 of record NZ_CP032482.1, on the reverse strand, counting down.
CAACAATTATAGGGCCGCACCGTGTCTGAATGTAAAGAAATCAAGAAAGTCTCAATCGTTATCCCTGTTTATAACGAGCAAGAGAGTCTACCAGCATTAATAGAAAGGACGTTGGCTGCCTGTAAGTTACTAACGCAACCCTATGAAATTATTCTGGTTGATGATGGCAGTAGTGACAATTCCGCCGAGCTTTTGACGGCAGCGGCGAATGAGCCAGAGAGCCATATCATTGCCGTTTTACTCAATCGTAATTATGGACAACATTCCGCCATTATGGCGGGGTTCAATCAGGTCAGCGGCGACTTGGTCATTACACTTGATGCTGACTTGCAAAATCCGCCGGAAGAGATCCCTCGGCTGGTGAGTGTCGCTGAAGAGGGTTATGACGTCGTGGGCACTGTGCGTGCGAACCGTCAGGATTCTTTGTTTCGCAAGACGGCTTCCCGCATGATTAATATGATGATTCAACGCGCCACGGGGAAATCCATGGGTGATTATGGCTGCATGTTACGTGCTTATCGCCGTCATATCATTGAAGCAATGTTACACTGTCACGAACGCAGTACCTTCATTCCTATTCTGGCAAACACATTTGCCCGCCGCACGACTGAGATTACTGTGCATCATGCAGAACGTGAGTTTGGCGATTCTAAATATAGCCTGATGAAACTCATTAATCTGATGTATGACTTGATTACTTGCCTGACAACAACGCCATTACGCTTATTAAGTCTGGTAGGCAGTGTTATTGCACTTTCTGGTTTCACTCTCGCCGTGTTGTTAGTGGTTTTACGTTTGGTATTTGGCCCTGAATGGGCAGGCGGCGGCGTATTTACGCTGTTTGCCGTGTTGTTTATGTTCATTGGTGCCCAATTTGTTGGTATGGGATTACTCGGTGAATATATCGGTCGTATTTATAACGATGTGCGTGCGCGCCCGCGTTATTTCATACAGAAAGTGGTCAGCGCTGAGCAGACCGAAAATAATCAGGAAGTAGAAAAATGAAAGCGATTGTCTTTGCCTATCATGATATTGGCTGTGTCGGCCTGAAAGCCCTTGTTGAAGCCGGTTACGATATTCAGGCGGTCTTTACCCATACTGACTCTCCTGGCGAGAATCGCTTTTTCTCTTCTGTCGCCAAAGTGGCCGCAGATCTAGAGCTACCGGTATTTGCACCAGAAGATGTTAACCATCCGCTGTGGGTTGAACGTATTAAGCAATTACAGCCTGATATCATTTTCTCTTTCTACTACCGCAATATGCTCAGTGATGACATTTTGTCATCGGCACCACGTGGTGGTTTTAATTTACATGGCTCTTTATTACCGAAATACCGTGGGCGAGCGCCGATTAACTGGGTGTTGGTCAATGGTGAGACAGAAACCGGTGTGACTTTACACCAGATGGTGAATAAAGCCGATGCAGGCCCGATTGTCGGTCAGCATAAAGTCATCATTAGTGAGACAGATACTGCCTTAACGCTACATGCAAAAATACGTGATGCCGCCCAAGAATTGCTGCATGACCTATTGCCTAAAATGAAAAGTGCGTCATTACCTCTGGTACCCCAAAAAGAAGCCGGAGCCAGCTATTTTGGCCGCCGTACGGCAGATGATGGCGAAATTTATTGGCAAAAATCAGCATCAGAAATCAATAATCTGGTGCGCGCAGTGACCGAACCTTACCCCGGTGCGTTCAGTTATCTTGGGCAACGCAAATTGATCGTCTGGCGCGCACGTCCACTCAATATTGTTCATGGCAAGCAAGCTGGTACCGTGCTGTCAACCTCTCCATTAGTTGTCGCTTGTGGTGAAGGCGCGCTGGAAATTATGACGGGTCAGGGGGAGGACGGGTTATATGTTCAGGGGCACCGTTTGGCCCAAGAGATGGGGATTGTCACTGACGTCCGTCTCGGTAACAAGCCAAGTAAAATCCTGAAAAGACGTACCCGCGTATTGATATTGGGCGTCAATGGCTTCATTGGTAACCATCTAACTGAGCGTTTGTTGCGTGATGACCGCTACGAAGTTTATGGCTTAGATATTGGTTCTGATGCCATCAGTCGTTTCCTGGACAACCCGAATTTCCATTTTGTTGAGGGTGACATTAGTATTCATTCCGAATGGATTGAATATCACATTAAAAAATGTGACGTTATTTTGCCTTTGGTAGCGATTGCGACCCCTATTGAATATACCCGTAATCCGTTGCGTGTTTTCGAATTAGATTTTGAAGAAAACCTAAAAATCGTTCGTGATTGTGTTAAATACAATAAACGTATTGTCTTCCCATCCACCTCCGAAGTGTATGGCATGTGTGATGATAAAGAATTCGATGAAGACAGTTCACGACTGATTGTTGGGCCGATTAATAAACAGCGTTGGATTTACTCGGTTTCCAAACAACTGTTAGACCGTGTTATCTGGGCTTACGGCGCGAAAGAAAATTTGAAATTTACCCTGTTCCGTCCATTCAACTGGATGGGGCCGCGTTTGGATAATCTTGATGCCGCCCGCATTGGCAGTTCCCGCGCCATTACGCAGCTTATTTTAAATCTGGTCGAAGGCTCGCCAATTAAACTTGTCGATGGTGGGGAGCAAAAGCGTTGCTTTACAGATATTCATGATGGTATTGAAGCATTATTCCGTATTATTGAGAATCGTGATGGTGCCTGTGATGGACAGATAATCAATATCGGGAACCCAACCAATGAAGCCAGTATTCGTGAATTGGCGGAAATGTTATTAAGCAGTTTCGAACAACACGAATTACGCGATAAATTCCCGCCGTTTGCGGGCTTTAAAGATATCGAAAGCAGCGCATATTATGGGAAAGGCTATCAGGACGTAGAACATCGCACGCCAAGTATTCGTAATGCGCGGCGTATATTACAATGGCAACCAGAAATTACTTTGCAACAAACCGTCACGGAAACTTTGGACTTCTTCCTGCGTGGTGTTGTTATTGAGCAGAGTGTTATTGAGCAGAGTGTTAATGAGAAAAATGCCATTGAGCAAAACAAAACCTCGAAGGATGAACATCAGGTATGAAGCAAGTTGGCCTGAGGATTGATGTAGATACCTACCGTGGGACGAAGGAAGGTGTGCCATCATTACTTGCTGTACTGGAAAAATATGATATTAGTGCCAGCTTTTTTTTCAGTGTTGGGCCGGATAATATGGGGCGCCATTTATGGCGCCTTTTCCGCCCCCGTTTCCTGTGGAAAATGCTGCGTTCTAATGCTGCCTCGCTTTATGGCTGGGATATCTTGCTGGCCGGAACGGCCTGGCCGGGTAAGCAAATCGCTAAAGATTTCGGCCCGTTGATGAAAGAGACTTTACAGGCGGGGCACGAAGTTGGCTTACATGCTTGGGACCATCAAGGTTGGCAAGCTAAAGTCGCCTCTTGGTCAGAACAGCAATTAACTGCGCAGGTGCAATGGGGCGTTGATGCATTACAAGAAAGCATTCAGCAACCGGTCACCTGTTCTGCGGCGGCGGGTTGGCGTGCCGATGAACGTGTTTTGGCAGTAAAACAGTTGTTCTCATTCAGCTACAACAGTGATTGCCGTGGTACTCATCCTTTCCGCCCATTGTTGCCTGATGGCCGCTTGGGTACTGTACAAATTCCCGTCACTTTACCCACTTACGATGAAGTCGTGGGCAGTGAGGTTCGGGCCGAAGACTTTAATGATTTCATTATGAATGCCATTTCACATGATAGCGGTGTGCCGGTTTACACCATTCATGCTGAAGTCGAAGGGATGTCACAGGCATTGATGTTCGAACAATTATTGATGACGGCGCAGGAGCGCGGTATTCAATTTTGTGCTCTGAGTTCACTATTACCCGAAAATCTGGATTCACTCCCCGTAGGGAAAGTTGTACGAGCTGCTTTTCCAGGGCGAGAGGGGTGGCTAGGGTGTCAGTCAGATATAAAGGATGTGCAATGAGGCTGTTAAAAGGAAGTGGCGCTGCGCTGCTGGCATTGTTTTTTGCTTTGGTTTATCTATTGCCGATTAATAGCCGTTTATTATGGCAGCCTGATGAAACACGTTATGCTGAAATAAGCCGCGAAATGTTACAGCGTGGCGACTGGGTGGTACCGCATTTACTGGGAATTCGTTATTTTGAAAAACCTATCGCGGGATATTGGTTCAATAATATTAGCCAGTGGATCTTTGGTGATACAAATTTTGCCGTACGATTCGGTTCAATATTTAGTACTGCCCTGAGTGCCGTCCTGGTTTATTGGTTGGCAACGTTATTATGGCGTAACCGCTCCACATCGTTTTTAGCGGCATTAATTTACCTTTCCATGCTGTTGGTATTTAGTATTGGTTCTTATGCCGTACTGGATCCGATGATTTCATTATGGCTCACTGCATCGATGGTTTGTTTTTATCTCACGCTGCGAGCAGAAACCGCAAAACAAAAAGCAGGAGCTTATCTCCTCCTTGGTTTGACTTGCGGTATGGGCTTCATGACTAAGGGGTTTCTGGCATTGGCAGTGCCGGTCATCTCGGTATTGCCGATTGTCATACAGCAAAAAAGAGTAAAAGAGCTGATTGTTTTTGGTCCGATAGCCATCGTGGGTGCGATAATATTGAGCTTGCCGTGGGCATTAGCTATTGCTCAACGCGAGCCTGATTTTTGGCGCTATTTTTTCTGGGTCGAACATATTCAGCGCTTTGCAGAGAAAGACGCTCAGCATAAAGCCCCCATTTGGTATTATTTACCTATTCTGTGTCTGGGGGTTTTGCCTTGGTTGGGGTTATTACCTGGAGCCTTACTGAAAGGGTGGCGCGAACGGGTTGCACGGCCGGAGCTATTCTTTTTACTCAGTTGGGTATTAATGCCGTTGCTATTTTTCAGTGTGGCTAAAGGGAAACTTCCGACTTATATTTTGCCCTGTATGGCACCATTATCTTTATTGATGGCCGCTTATGCTACTGATTGTGCTGAGAAGATGCGCATGCGGGCATTAAAGATTAATGCTGCGATAAACCTCGGCTTTGGGCTTATTTGTGCAGTGGCTATCTTGATTATTGGTATGGGGCTGGTGGCTCATCTGGTGGCATATGAACCTCATGAACATCAAAAAGTCGTACTGGCGACAATTGCCTTTGCCGGATGGGGGATAGTCGGTTTTGTTACTCTGCGTAATAATGCGCGCCATTGGCGCTGGGCTGCGGCTTGCCCATTGCTGTTTATAGTGCTGGTAGGTTATCTGATCCCACAACAGGTCATTGATTCCAAACAGCCGCAGAACTTCATTCGGAGTAATTTTGTCGAACTCAATAGTAGCCGTTATGTGGCCACTGACAGTGTGGGTGTCGCGGCTGGGCTTGCTTGGGAGCTAAAACGCAGCGATATTTTGATGTTTAGCGAAAAGGGCGAATTGGCTTATGGGCTGAATTATGCTGACAGTGAAAGTCACTATATCAATGGCCGAAATTTCAACGATTGGCTAGCTGAGGCTCGTAAGCTAGGTGATGTTTCACTGGTGGTTCAATTATCCCGCGATGAGAAAATACCGGATACTTTACCTGCAGCGGATAAAGTTAACCTGATGAATCGCTTAGTCCTTTTGTGGTACAAGAAAACACCATGACCAACTACCTGTTATTGATAATGGTCAGTTTATTGACCTGTGCGGGGCAGTTGTGTCAGAAACAAGCAGCGCAATGTTGGGCCTTGCCGCAAGAAAAGCGGCTGGCCCCGGTATTGCGCTGGCTGGTTAGTGCCGTGTTTTTACTCGGTTTGGGGATGTTGCTGTGGTTACGTTTACTGCAACATTTACCTCTGAGTGTGGCGTATCCAATTCTCAGTTTTAATTTCGTGTTAGTCACCTTGGCCGCTCAACTGTTTTATGGCGAGAAAGCGACTTCTCGCCATTGGTTGGGGGTCGCTTCCATTATGTTTGGTATTCTTTTAATTAGTTGGCAGTTATGAAAGGGTATGGCTGGGGAATCGGAAGTGTACTGCTGGTGACGGCTGCACAATTAATATTGAAATGGGGCATGATGAATACGCCATTAATGTCGTTAGCCGATATTAATGGGCAATTCTTATTCAATCACCTGACACAATTACTCGCCGTTATTTGCGGGCTGGCGGGATATGCTTTATCAATGTTGTGTTGGTTCTTTGCACTAAGATATTTACCGCTCAATCGTGCATATCCACTATTAAGCCTCAGTTATGCATTGGTTTATTTAGGCGCTGTATCACTCCCATGGTTTAGTGAGTCTGCAACTTTACTGAAGACATTGGGTGCGGGCTTTATTTTACTGGGCATATGGTTGATTAATACAAAACCAATAAAAAGAGACTGAAATTTCCATCCAATTGATATTTAACTGATAAATATCAAATCATAGTGGTTTTATAGACATGAGATTCAGAAGTAGGCTGAGTAATGAGAGTCACCAGCATGCCCGCAACTTGAAAGATGGTGGGTATGTACCCTAAATAATTCGAGTTGCAGGAAAGCAGCCAACGCACATGCAATTTGAAGTATGACGGGTATAACTTGTTTTTTCCAAAATCGATAGTTAAATTACCTTACTGATATCCTTCATTAGCAACTAGCTGATTGTATAGTGAATTGGCTAAGCTAAGCTTTACCTTGGTGAATTATTGATGCGGATACGTTTCTGGATCTTTCTGATCAGTATTATCCTTGCTGGCTGTAGCAGCCATGCCCCGACACCAAGTGGTCACTTGTCTGATTCTATTGTGGTGGTTGCCAAACTGAATGAACAACTGCGCCAGTGGGAGGGCACGCCTTATCGTAATGGTGGGTTAGACCAACGCGGCGTTGATTGTTCTGGTTTTGTTTACCGCACATTCCGTGATCGTTTTGATATGCAATTGCCTCGCACGACTATTGCGCAAACCACGTTAGGCACGAAAGTCCCCCGTGATGAACTGATGCCAGGTGATTTAGTGTTCTTTAAAACCGGCAGCGGGCAAAATGGATTACACGTTGGCATTTACGATACTAATGATGAATTCATTCATGCCTCAACGAGCAAAGGTGTCATTCGTTCATCGCTAGAGAATGTTTACTGGAAACGGGTGTATTGGCAAGCGCGCCGTATGTGAAACATCCCCTTCACCCTTGAAGCCGCAGGGGTGTTAGCTGCGCTCACGCACCCGAATCACTTACTTGATGTAAGCTCATCGGGATGAGTTTGCTGGCTGCCTACCTGCAACTCCAATGGTATTGGGGTATTCCTTCACCTTTGAAGCCGCAGGGGTGTTAGCTGCGCTCACACTCATTCACCCGAACCTAAAGATATCTAGGCCGATTATGTTATCTTAGTGGCTGCTTATTCTGGTTCGGAGCCGCGTTTATGTCATCCCTTCGGTTACTCATTTCTGATTCCTATGATCCCTGGTTCAATCTGGCGGTAGAAGAGTGTATTTTTCGCCAAATGTCGCCGGATCAGCGGGTTCTGTTTTTATGGCGTAATGCCAATACCGTGGTCATAGGCCGCGCGCAGAACCCATGGAAAGAGTGTAATACCCGGCGTATGGAACAAGATGGGGTGAAGCTGGCCCGGCGTAGCAGCGGTGGCGGGGCAGTATTTCATGATTTGGGTAATACCTGTTTTACTTTTATGGCCGGTAAACCGGAATACGATAAAACGATATCAACTCAAATTATTCTGAATGCATTGGCCTCTATGGGTATCCAGGCTACGGCATCGGGCCGCAATGATTTGGTGGTGGTCAAGCATGATGGTGAGCGCAAAGTCTCCGGTTCTGCTTATAAAGAAACTAAAGATCGTGGTTTTCATCATGGGACTTTATTGCTCAACGCTGATCTCAATCGTCTGGCTGATTATCTCAATCCTGACCCGAAAAAATTGCAGGCCAAAGGCATTACCTCGGTGCGGTCACGGGTGACGAATCTGGTGGAGTTACTGCCAGGAATTGATCACGAAAAGGTTTGTGTCGCCATCCAACAAGCTTTTTTCAATTATTACGATGAAAAAGTCTCAGCAGAAATCATCTCCCCACAAGCATTGCCCGATCTGCCCGGTTTCACCGAACAATTTGCCAAACAGAGTAGCTGGGAGTGGAACTTTGGTCAGGCCCCGGCATTTAGCCATCTGGTCGATACCCGTTTTGTCTGGGGCGGAATTGAACTGCATTTTGATGTATTGCACGGTGCAATTGACCGCTGCCAAATATTTACTGACAGTTTGAATCCAGCGCCGTTGGAAGCCCTCGCCGAACGATTACAGGGCACAACTTATCGCCCCGACGCCATTAATGCGATTTGCTTGCAATTAAGTGATGATTTTCCTGACTCACAAGCTGAACTGTTACAAGTTCGCCAGTGGTTGGCGGAGGTTATGCGCTGATGGGAATGGATGATAAAACACCTCAGTTTAATAGTAGCTATGGGCAGAAATTGAGCGGTTTTTATACTCATTTGCAACCCACACCTTTAAAAGGGGCGCGGCTGCTTTATCACAGTGAGCCGCTCGCGCGCGAACTGGAGCTTGATGCTAGTTGGTTTAGCGACCCGAAAGCGGCGGTATGGGCGGGCGAAACGCTATTACCCGGTATGGAGCCATTGGCACAAGTGTATAGCGGCCACCAATTTGGTATGTGGGCGGGGCAATTGGGGGATGGGCGCGGTATTTTACTGGGAGAACAACAGCTTAGTGATGGCAGGCAGATGGACTGGCATTTGAAAGGCGCCGGTCTAACGCCCTATTCCCGCATGGGGGATGGGCGGGCAGTATTGCGCTCCGTGGTGCGCGAGTTTTTGGCCTCTGAAGCTTTGCACCACTTAGGGATCCCTACCAGCCGCGCGTTGACCATCGTGACCAGCGACCATCCGGTTTATCGCGAGCAAACAGAGCGGGGGGCGATGCTATTACGAGTGGCTGAAAGCCATGTGCGTTTCGGTCATTTCGAGCATTTCTACTACCGCCAGCAGCCCGCTCAAGTTAAACAGCTTGCCGATTATGTTATCGCGCGACACTGGCCGCAGTTCGTAGGGCAAGAAGAATGCTATTTGCTGTGGTTTACTGACGTGGTTAAGCGCACTGCACGGCTAATGGCCCACTGGCAGACGGTGGGTTTTGCCCATGGTGTGATGAATACCGACAATATGTCGATACTGGGCATCACCATGGATTATGGCCCATTCGGTTTTCTTGATGATTATGTCCCCGGTTATATATGTAATCATTCTGATCATCAAGGGCGCTATGCTTTTGATAATCAGCCTGCGGTGGCATTATGGAACCTGCATCGGCTGGGGCAGGCGCTGTCTGGTCTACTGACCGCGGAGCAGTTGCAGCGGGGGCTGGAGGCCTATGAGCCAGAATTAATGGTGGTTTACGGTCAGCAAATGCGCACCAAATTAGGCTTTTCCGAGCGCGATAGTCAGGATAATGACTTATTGACGGGGTTATTGAGTTTGATGATTAAAGAAGGGCGGGATTATACCCGGACTTTCCGTTTGCTGAGTGACGTTGAAATACATTCCGCACAATCGCCATTGCGGGATGATTTTATCGACAGGGCCGCTTTTGATAGTTGGTACAGCCGTTATCGCGCGCGTTTGCAACAAGAGCCGATTGATGATGCACAGCGCCAGCAAATCATGAAAGCAGCGAATCCTCACTATATATTGCGTAACTATTTGGCGCAGTTGGCTATTGAACACGCTGAAAAAGATGATATTCAGCTCTTGCAGCGTTTACATCAGGCGTTGCAGCAGCCTTTTGCTGACCAACCTGAATTCAACGACTTAGCGGCATTGCCACCAGAGTGGGGCAAGCATTTGGACATTTCCTGCTCCAGCTAGTCAGAATAGGTGGCAGGAGGACTTTCCCGCCACCCGAGTTTTTCCCCTCAGTTAGTTTCAGCCGCCGCGCGAAGTTGGTTGAGCATATCCGGAGTTTGTAAGCCGAACCCCAGTAGAGCCATGTCATCAAGCACCAGCAGGCGTTTTTGTTTACCTGCCGGTGTGAGGGCCAGCCCCGGTAAGCGCCAGACATTCTCTACGCCCTTGAGCGCCGCCACGCCATGGGTGGTGACAATCAGCAAATCAGGCGCACTGGCGATGATCCCCTCCTGTGACAAAGGGCGATATCCGCTAAATTCCTCAATGGCATTTTTCAGCCCTGCCGCCCGGAACATACTCTCTGCGGCAGTATCTACTCCCGCCGCTAAGGGCGGAATTCCTGCATGAATCATGGCAAATAATGCTTTCACTGGCAGCGGGGTTGAAACCACCGTGGCTAGCTGCTGTTGGTAATGCTGAATCAGTTGTTGGCCTTTTTCTTCTTGATTCACAGTGGCGGCAATCATCCGTATCTTATCTATTACTCTCTCCGGCGATTTATCTGCCGGAACAAAGATAAGCTGGATCCCGTGATCTTTCACTTGTCTTAATGCCCTTGAAGACTCGGCGCGTGCGGTGCTCAACACCAATGTGGGTTTTAAAGCAAGAATGCCCTCCACATTCAGCAGGCGCATATAACCCACGTTGGGCAGCGCTTTTAGTGGCGCAGGATTCAGACTGGTGCTGTCACGGGCGACAATGTGCTCACCGGCACCTAATGCGTAGGTGATTTCAGAAACATCGCCGCCAATGGTTACGATACGTTGTGTTGCAAGGCAATTTATTGAAATAACATAAATAAGTGAAATGAAAAATCTAAATGAAACGACCAATTTAAATGCCGCTGTCCATTTATTCATCCAGAGTACCTATTGCGATCAATCCAGCTAATTGATCATGCCATTTATTTTGCTCGGGTTGACCTTCGCTGCGTTGACCAAAGATTTGCAAAATATGCTTACCCTGCTTATCAAGCAATTCCAGACTTGAGACAAATCCCTCTTTAGTCGGCTTGCGCGTCACCCAACTTTCGGCGATAGCTAACTGATTTATCTGCAAATTAAACTGAGGGTCTCTCACGGTTACCCACCAGCCGTCAGCGGGGTTTTCCTGTTGCGAAATCTCAAGTTGTTCAATAACCCCGGTGAATATTTGCATGCATCCACTGTTGCCGACGAACATCATTATTTCATTTTGGTCAGTGTGAGCGGCGTTAAGTATTTGTATTAATGCTTGATTGTTAACCCGACAAGCTAAGTCATCTTTAACCGCGTTAAAAGCCTGTTGGCGGGTAATGTTATGGCGCTTCAGCAGCATAAAGAATTGATGGATATCAGTCAGTTTGCGCCATTCAGCATCAATAATGGCGTTGTCGATGTGAGATACGGTGGAGGCTTCATCAGCAGGCTCTATTGTCAGCGGAGAATTATTCGCCGTACGATACTGAGCGACCAACGCGTGCCAGGCGTCTTGGTTTGTTTCCTCGGTACAATAGATCTGATGAATGGCATTGCCTTGAAAATCAAAGCATTGGATACTCAGTTGCTCACCGGACGCGGTGGTTTCGCGCAGGCTGAAAATAGTGCTCCAGTGGCGAAAAAACAGTCTTAAATCCAGTGCGCGCGGATTAAGGAGCAAACCCAGATGGCCATGGAGCCGCAAGTTCTGATACTCGCCGATCATTTCATGTGTCGCATGTGGGTTACGGGTGATTGAGCGGGTGACGCCAACTTTTTTTAACTCGGTAAGCAACAGGCTGGCGCTGATATCCAATCGTTCTGCATCCTCGCCCACCCGGACATAGGCCAGTTCGGCTTCGCTAACATTCAGTTTTTGGGCTAAATCACGCGAGGACAGTTCGGCGTGAGTTTGCTTGGTGTTGAGATAGCGTTGAGACAGTGTTATTTCCATTGATTTGTTCCTTGATAATCTAGTGCCGCAGCTTGTGAGGCTGCGACAGGGTTCCATAGAGCCAGTTAATTATGGTTGTTTATTGACCGCGCATCATGGTCAGCGGGATGAAATATCACCATTGATAGCTGATCAACAACTTAGCATTGCGCCCATCCTGTGGAATTTCTTGTGGCGAGTAATATTCTTTATTAAAGGCATTGGCCAGGACGGCCGTCGTGGTGACCCCGTTGAATGCCCCTTGCCCACGGTAGCTCAGATAAAAGTCATGCACGGCGTAACCCGCTTGCGGTTTATAGGGTTTACGTGACGAAGTTTGGGCGTCATTATTTTTCATAAATTTAGTGTTTCCCGCCATGGTGACTATCCAGCCGGTGCTAAAACCGCTGTTCGCCATCGGGATATGCAGGCGGCTAGTAACGGTGTCAGGATTGATGCTGTGAATAAATTGGCGAGTATCGAGGTTGATGCCACGGGTGCGGTTATAGGTCAGATTCCAGTCAAACCAGATGTTTTGGTAATCCAGCGAAGCATCCCAACCCCAGCTTTTGCTGCGGAGGATATTGATATAGGTGGAATAATTATCTTTAGGACCAAATTTAAACTTATCAAATCCAACCTTAACTTCACTAGTAATACGGTCTTTGGCGTAAATATTGAAATAGCTGGCCTTAAATTTGACGGTATCGTTATCGGCCAGCAAGTCATCAAACTGCAACCCAAAACCGGCCTCACGTGTGACGTTACTTTCAGGGGCTAAATTAGGATTAGGCCGCCAAAAATTGAACATGAAATGATTTGAATTATTATAAAGTTCAGCCAATGTTGGGGTGCGAAACGCCTGACTGTAAGCACCAAATAGCATTAACCAATCGGTCGGATTGACGGTTACCGCTCCGCGTGTGGACTGGTTTTTAGCTTCTCGATCAGCAAAACCCTCGCGGCTATTTTTATAGCGGTCGAAACGGGTGCCCACCAGCAAGGTCACCGGCAGGTCGCGTAAGGTCACTTCATTTTGTAGCCAACCGGAAGAAAATTTGATTTCAGCCGGGGGGAAACTGCGGGTAACGCCGTTAGGGATTTGCTGCTGGTGGTAGGTTTCCACGCCATAAGTCAGCAGATGAGCAGCCGGGCTGTGAGTGAATAGCGAGCTGCGATTCTCCAGTTTTACGCCACGGGTTATCTGCTTGCGGCTGCCGTAACCCTCACCGCGTACGTCATCGTTGACATTAATCTCGGAAGTGTAAACTTGCGTGGTGGCATCCAGCCAATTAAGGTGCTGCGGCTGTAGGCGGTAGGTTAGCTCGGCGTCGCGTTGGATAGTCGAGCGCGCCATCATCGGGCTGATATTATGCTTCAAGTTTGCCCCGCTCTGGTTGGCCATGCGGGGTTCCAACGCGCGGTTATTGTAATAGCGCAGAGCCGTACTTAATGATTGGTTATCAGAAAGGGAAATAGTGCCCTTGAGCATCAGGCTATCAATGGCTTCATCGTTGGGTGCCTCATCACCATTGCTTTGGCGAATATTTCCTGTCATACGTTTACTCAGGGCAATAATACCGTCGAAATGTTCAGTTCGACCAAAAGCAGACATCGTGAGGCCCTGGCTGTGGGAGGCGCTGGCGCTATTATGGCTAATTCGCATGCCCAACTTTTCACTCTCTGCGAGTAAATCCGCAGCATCAACCGTCTGGTAAGCAATAACTCCCCCCATGGCACCGCTACCAAATAGCGAGGTTGATGGGCTACGAATCACACTGACTTTCTTGATTAACGCCGGGTCAAGAAATGTGCCATTAAAATGTGTCCCTTTGATTCCCTGACGAATGCCATCGATTAACACCAGCACGCCGTATTGGTCATAGCCCCTGATATTCACGTTTTGCCCGTTGGTGCGGCCAACCCCGGTGATACTCACCCCCGGCACATTTTTTAGCATGTCGGTGGCGGTGGTGGCAGTTTGCTGCTGCGGCAGCGAAGCATCAATGACCGTCACGACACCGGGATGTTTAAAATTGTCGGCTATAGTGCGCGTACCGGTCACTTTCAGAGTGTCATTATGATTCTTTGACGAGGGGCTGGCGTTTGCCGCTGACGACAACGCCAGGGTAATAATCAGACTGCATGAAGATAAACGAAAGACATGAGGCATAAACAGCTTTCCTTGTATTATTCAATATAATCAATGGATTGCTGGCTGCCTAAGTATTAACTATTCGGTGGCTGGCGTGGTAAATTGCGATAAGACTTATCACCAAAAAGTGACTCAGAATTACTTAGTCAATATGAGTTTCCCGGTTTTAGTTTGGCGCAAATAATAAAGCTGGCCTTGGTGATTGATGGCGACAACATCATGTAGCCCAAGCAGTTGTTGGCTGTTAATACATGCAAATGGCACTGAGAGGGGTGTCTGGTCAGTGGCATTTTGAGTGTGATAAGTGGCTTTGTGCATAAGGCAATTCTTCAGAGTTCATATTATTATCAAGTTGATAATAATTATCATCCCCATTTGTGGTTTGTTTCAATCCTAATGTTTATTAGTCGTTATTCCGATGCATTTTTTTTCATTAGTTATTGGCGCTTTGACTGATTAGGGTCGGGAAAAAAGGGGAGTATACCAATGGAGGGGCTTTGTATATTTAGTACAGTGATGGAATGCCGGTGAAGAGAAAGCGATTCCATCACTGTTATAACGGGAATTAATGCTAATTAACCTTGCTATTCATTGCTCATTAAAACGGCTACTCACGGCATCCGCCAGTAAACTGAGCAACTGTTCAGTATCGGCCCAATTCAGACAAGGGTCAGTGATGGATTGCCCGTAAGTCAGCGGTTGGCCAGCCACAATTTTCTGTGTACCTTCAACCAAGAAGCTTTCCGCCATAACGCCGACGATAGCGGTAGAACCGGCACGGATCTGCTGGCCGATATCTGCTGCAACTTCTAACTGGCGGCGATGCATTTTCTGGCAATTGCCGTGGCTGAAATCCACCACTAAATGTTCGGGTAAATCAAATTCACGCAAACTATCACAAGCCGCCGCGAGGTCAGATGCACCATAATTGGGCGTTTTGCCACCACGCATGATGATGTGCCCATAGGGGTTGCCACGGGTTTGGTAGATAGTCATTTGCCCGGTTTTGTCTGGCGATAAAAACATGTGGCTCGCTTGTGCTGCACGGATAGCATCAATGGCGATGCGGGTGTTACCGTCAGTGCCATTTTTGAAGCCTACCGGGCAGGAGAGGGCTGATGCCATTTCGCGATGGATCTGGCTTTCCGTCGTCCTGGCCCCAATTGCGCCCCAACTAATCAAGTCGGCAATATATTGACCGGTCACCATATCCAGGAATTCGGTGGCGGTCGGCAAACCTAACTCATTGACGGCCAACAGTAAGCGCCGCGCCATTTCAATGCCCAAATTCACCTGACATGAGCCATCCAGTGCGGGGTCTGAAATCAACCCTTTCCAGCCGACCACTGTCCGTGGTTTTTCGAAATAGGTGCGCATGACGATTTCAAGGCGGTCTTGATAGCGAGTCCGTAATACATTCAGCCGCGTTGCATAATCGATTGCAGCATCCAGATCGTGAATCGAGCAAGGCCCGACAACCACCAATAAACGTGGGTCTTCACCGGTGAGTATTTTTTCAATCCGCTTACGTGACGCCGTCACATTATCAGCAACCGTCTCGGAAATCGGTAATTTTTCCGCCAATTGTTGTGGCGTCACCAAGCTATCGATGCGCGAGGTCCGCAGTTCATCAGTTTTGTGCATGAAAACTCTCTAAATCTATTCTTCTCTGCGGCAGAAATACCGGGAAGTGATGGCGATCACAATAAACCAAAAACAGATGAATTCAACCGCCAGCATCATGATTTATACAAATTTTGATTAAATAGGATGTAAACTATTTTTTGCGGGAATGCTATACCCACAAGCACTAAGTGGGTAATTAGAACATTCGGCGGCTCATCCCCAAAATATCCAGAATTTTGGTTGAGATCTCTTCGACGGAATAGTTGGTGGAATTCAGATAGCGAATCTGATTTTTACGAAACAGGGCCTCGACCTCTCCAACTTCAATCCGGCATTGGCGCAGCGATGCGTAACGGCTGTTTTCACGCCGTTCTTCACGAATGGCTGCCAGCCGCTCAGGGTTAATGGTTAAGCCAAACAGCTTCTGCTGGAAAGGTTTCAGCGCCGCCGGAAGCTGCAAATTGTCCATATCATCGGCGATAAAAGGGTAATTAGCGGCACGAATACCAAATTGCATGGCCAAATACAGACTGGTGGGGGTTTTGCCGCAGCGGGAAACACCCAATAAAATCACCTGAGCCTGGTCGAGATTACGCAGAGAAATGCCATCATCATGAGCCAGTGCATAGTCAATAGCGGCAATGCGCGCATCATATTTGTCCAGGTTACTGGCAGTTAAACCATGGGTGCGGTTGAGGACGGGTTGCGGTGATACCCCCAGTTCGCCCTGAAGTGGGGCCACCAGCGCTTGCACAATATCTTGGCAGAACCCTTCACTATGCTGAATGAGCTCCCGAACCTCAGCACTGATTATTGAATAGAAAACCAAGGGGCGGACGCCGGTCTCGCGATATATTGCATTAATCTTCTCGCACACCTCTTGAGCCCGCGTAGCACTTTCAACAAATGGCAGCGTAAAGGTGGTCGCTTTGACCGGAAACTGAGACAAAACAGCATGGCCGAGGACTTCTGCCGTGATTGCCGTACCATCCGAAATATAAAATACACTTCTTTCCACACTGACTCCTGAATAGTTTCCTGGCCGATCTTTGCCGTTGTTTAACGCTATCAGTGTGCCTTATTCGACCTAGCGGTAAAGTGTTCGCTGTCAGAATAGCCTGAAAATAGTTTTTCTTGTTGGGTTGATCGATTCACCTGTCCATGGGGTATGGATGATTGTGCTAGTCTGAAACGTACCCTACTGATCGTCCCATAATTAATGACCTGTAAAAGGATTGTTTCGATGTCCAACAATGGCCTAACCCCGTGTAATGTGCTTTGGTACAACCAGCTTGGCATGCATGATGTTGAAAGAGTGGGCGGCAAAAATGCCTCTCTAGGTGAAATGATAACCCATCTTTCAGAACTGGGTGTCTCGGTGCCCAATGGTTTTGCTACCACAGCTCAGGCTTTTAACGACTTTCTGGAGCAAAGCGGCGTTAACAACCGTATTTATCAATTGTTGGATAAAACCAATGTTGATGATATTGCGGCGTTAGCCAAAGCCGGCGCGCAGATCCGTCAATGGGTGATTGATACGCCGTTCCATCCTGAATTCGAACAATCTATTCACGATGCATATAAGCAGTTAGCGGATGACCCGAATGCGTCCTTTGCTGTACGTTCGTCAGCCACCGCAGAAGATATGCCGGATGCCTCTTTTGCCGGGCAGCAGGAAACTTTCCTGAATGTGCAGGGAATTGATGCGGTGATGATTGCTATCAAGCATGTCTTTGCCTCACTGTTCAATGACCGGGCCATTTCTTATCGCGTGCATCAGGGCTATGACCATCGCGGCGTGGCACTGTCGGCGGGGGTGCAGCGGATGGTGCGCTCAGATCTCGCCTCTTCTGGCGTGATGTTTACCATTGATACTGAATCAGGTTTTGATCAAGTGGTCTTTATCACCGCCGCCCATGGTTTGGGGGAAATGGTGGTGCAGGGCGCGGTCAACCCTGATGAGTTTTATGTCCATAAACCCACATTACGTGACGGCAATCCCGCAATTTTGCGCCGTAATATGGGGTCGAAAAAGATTCGCATGGTTTATACCGAAAACCAAAACCATGGCAAACAAGTTCAAATTGAAGATGTGCCAGAAGCGCAACGAAATCGCTTCGCTCTCAGTGATGATGAAGTGGAAGCACTGGCCCATCAGGCATTACTGATTGAAGAGCATTATGGTCGCCCGATGGATATCGAGTGGGCAAAAGATGGCCATACCGGCCAGCTGTTTATCGTGCAAGCGCGTCCGGAAACGGTGCGTTCCAATCAGCAGGTCATGGAGCGCTACCAGTTAAATACGCAAAGTAATGTACTGGTGGAGGGCCGCGCTATCGGGCATCGCATTGGCGCGGGGCCGGTTAAGGTCATTCATGATATCAGCGAGATGGACAGAATTCAGGCCGGTGATGTTTTGGTGACAGATATGACTGACCCTGATTGGGAACCTATCATGAAAAAGGCATCAGCCATTGTCACTAACCGTGGTGGGCGAACCTGCCATGCGGCCATTATTGCCCGTGAGCTGGGGATCCCTGCGGTGGTGGGGTGCGGTAATGCCACGGATCTGTTGAAAGAAGGGCAGAATGTGACGGTTTCCTGCGCAGAGGGGGATACCGGCTATGTTTATCATGAGTTGCTCGACTTCTCTATTCAAAGTTCACAAGTCACTGAATTACCTGATTTGCCATTGAAAATCATGATGAATGTGGGTAACCCAGACCGGGCTTTCGATTTTGCCCGCTTGCCAAATGAGGGGGTCGGGCTGGCGCGGTTAGAATTTATCATTAACCGCATGATTGGCGTCCATCCGAAAGCGCTGCTGGAGTTTGATCTACAGTCAGCGGAAATTCAGGCTGAAATTAAGGCGCTAATGAACGGTTATGACAGCCCAGTTGAGTTTTATGTCGATCGTCTGACCCAAGGGATTGCCACTCTGGGGGCGGCATTTTCACCCAAGCGGGTGATTGTGCGCTTGTCAGATTTTAAATCTAACGAGTACGCCAATTTGGTCGGGGGCGAAAAATATGAACCCCATGAGGAAAACCCGATGCTGGGCTTCCGGGGAGCAGGGCGTTATGTCGCAGACAGTTTCCGCGACTGCTTCGCACTCGAATGTGAGGCGGTTAAGCGCGTGCGCAATAAGATGAAATTGACCAACGTTGAGATAATGGTGCCTTTCGTCCGCACTGTAGAACAGGCCAAAGCGGTGGTGGAAGAACTCGCCCGACAAGGGCTTAAACGCGGGGAAAATGGCTTGAAAATCATTATGATGTGTGAAATCCCATCTAATGCTTTATTAGCTGATCAGTTCCTTGAATATTTCGATGGTTTCTCCATCGGTTCCAATGATATGACTCAGTTAACTCTGGGGCTGGATAGGGACTCTGGTGTGGTGTCTGAATTGTTTGATGAGCGGAATGAGGCGGTAAAAGCCCTGTTATCCATGGCGATTCAGGCGGCTAAGCGGCAGGGTAAATATGTCGGAATTTGCGGGCAGGGGCCGTCAGACCATGAAGACTTTGCGTTATGGTTGATGGAGCAAGGAATCGACAGCTTGTCCCTTAACCCAGATACCGTGGTGCAAACTTGGTTAAGTCTGGCCCAAGCCACTCATCATTGATAAACCGGCGCATTGATCAATACCCGTAAAGAGTATTTTCATTATCCGCAGCGATGGCTGCGGATTTGAATGTTATTTGTAGTTTTACGTTAGAAATAAATAGCAAAAAAAAAGCCTGTCTTAGGTGACAGGCAAAGACTACACACAGCAATACGCGTATTCGATTACAGATATTTAAATATGTCATTATGAAATGATTTATTTAAATATCTCAGGGGAAGCATTGAGAATATTAAATAAATTCCGAGAGTTAGTCATTAAGAAATATCTGAATAAAATTAATTAAACATATATTTATTATAAAAGTAATTTCGTCTTGTCATTAATAACAACATTATTTAATGAATTTATTTGAGCATCTTTTTTTAATCAAAAATAGAATTCGTTGTGAGGAATATAAATATGGATATTAAAGGCCTCATTGTTTATTAATAATAGCGTAAATTGCTGGGCAATAGGGGTTAGGCAGCATAACTGCCAAACCCCATGATATCCGTCATACTTCAAATTGCATATGCGTTAGCCGCTTTTCTGCAACGCGCATTATTTAGAGTATAAATTTCAACGCTCAAAGCTCTTCTAAATGTTTGGCGACTTCGTTAATGCTCTCTTCGGGTTCTGGTGCTTCACTGACCCAAGCCGACGTCAATCGGTAAGAAATAGCTAATACTACCGGGCCGATAAACAACCCAATCATGCCGAATGACAGCAAGCCGCCAATAACGCCAGACAGAATTAATATCATCGGCATATCAGCTTCCATGCGGATCAGATAAGGCCGTAAGACGTTATCCATGGTCCCGACAATACAGCTCCACACCAGTAAGATGGTGCCCCAGGTCGAATCACCCGTCCAGTATAGCCAAATGACGGCGGGGATCATGATGAGCAGTGGCCCCAGTTGCGCGACGCAACAAATAAACATTAAGACGGTGAACAGCGTCGCGTATTGAATCCCGGCAATGGCGAGACCAATCCCGCCCAACACGGCTTGCACCAGTGCAGTGACCACAACACCTAACGCGACAGCGCGAATGGCTTTCGCCGCCAGCACGACTACGGCATCACCGCGTTTATCTGCCGCCCGCACTGCAAAATGGCGAATGCCTAAGCCCACTTGTTCCCCGTGGAAATAGAGCAAAATACTGAACAGCACCATCAGCGCCAGATGAATCAAGAAGTAGCCGATATGAGCGGCTTGTGCGACCAACCAGGTTGCGGCGGCACCGACATAAGGCTGAACTTTGGCGATAAGGACATTCCCGCCACCGGCAATCAATGTATGCCAGCCGCTATACAGCTTGTTACCCACCATAGGGACTGATTTTAACCAGGTGACATCGGGCATTTTTAAATTGGATGGGCTAGATGCCCACTGGATAAGCGGGCCACTGTTTTCCACCAGGCTACTGACCAGTAATGCAATCGGGATAACAAACAGTAAAATCAACAGGATGGTCATAATAATCGCAGCCAACCAGCGTTTGCCCCAAAGTAGATTTTGCAGCCGGATCAGCAGCGGCCAGGTGGCAATAACCACCATGCCAGCCCAGGCAAAGCCCATAATAAAGGGCTGTACCACCCAAAAACTGGCGATAATCATTATCATAATGAATATCACCCCAAACATCAGTCTGGGTAAATCGAAACGACGTAGCTGCGGGTAACTCATCAGTGGGTTCTCACTTCACAATTCATGGCAAGATGGCCATCATACCGTTTTTGGGTACCCATTAGATTTTGCACTAATGAGGGTTCTGCACCAATTTCATTCAGTCTTAGCTGTAATCATGGTGTATTTCCCCCGTTTTTAACAGGCCACTTGAGTTTTACTACTGTATTTTTATCAAAAAAGTGGCGAAGTGCTTGGCGTAATATAAATCTGATGGCAGAAAAAGTGTCAAAGTAACGCGCTTTTACTGCGCCATGGCTATTATTTGCGCAATATAAAATTTTGATACTGAATAGTTTATGACGGTATTTGACCTTGGCTGATAGTCATCACTTTCGCATCATTCTGAATTGATATAAATCGTTCGACAAAGGTGATTGCGAACAGATAATCTTCCAGTGGAATAATCCTTAAAACAATGACACATATAGATAGGGTCGCACTAATGATCCCACAGATTTCTCAAGCACCGGGTGTTATTCCGTTGGTGCTGGATTTTTTGGATGCTTTGAAGCAACACGGATTCACCGGCGATACTGCCACTCATTATGCCGATCGCCTGACCATGGCGACGGACAACAGTATTTATCAATTACTGCCTGATGCCGTTATATTCCCGCGCTCGACTGCGGATGTGGCACTGATTGCCCGCCTGGCGGGGCAGGATAATTTCAAATCGTTGGTCTTCGCCCCACGCGGTGGCGGAACGGGCACCAATGGCCAGGCATTGAACACCGGTATTGTGGTGGATATGTCGCGCCATATGAACCGCATTCTGGAGATAAATGTCGAGCAAGGTTGGGTGCGGGTTGAAGCGGGCGTGATTAAAGACCAGCTTAATCAATATCTGCGGCCGTTCGGCTATTTCTTCTCACCAGAATTATCTACCAGCAATCGCGCCACTTTGGGCGGAATGATTAACACCGACGCCTCTGGTCAGGGTTCATTGGTTTATGGCAAAACCTCTGACCATGTGCTGGGTTTGCGCGCCATTTTACTGGGGGGTGAGATGCTGGACACCCGCGCGATGCAGACGTCGCTGGCAGAAACGATTGCGCAGGAAGATTCCGTCACTGGCCGTATTTACCATACAGTGTTGAATCGCTGCCGTGATCAACGTGCGCTGATTCTGGAAAAATTCCCTAAATTAAACCGCTTCCTGACCGGCTATGATTTACGTCATGTGTTTAGTGATGACCTACAAACGTTTGATTTAACGCGGATTCTAACCGGCTCTGAAGGCACTCTGGCCTTTATTGCCGAAGCAACGCTGGACATTACACCTTTGCCAAAAGTTCGCCGTTTGGTGAATGTGAAATATGACTCTTTTGATTCCGCGCTGCGCAATGCCCCTGTTATGGTGGAAGCCAAAGCGCTGTCAGTGGAAACCGTGGACTCCAAAGTCCTCAATCTGGCGAAAGAGGATATTGTCTGGCACTCGGTTAAAGAATTGATTACTGATGTCCCTGATAAAGAGATGCTGGGGCTGAATATTGTTGAGTTCGCTGGTGATGATAAACCCCTGATTGACAAGCAAATGGAGGCACTTTGCCAGCGTTTGGATGATTTGATGGCGGCCCATGAAGGCGGGGTGATTGGCTACCAGATTTGCAGTGAATTAGCCGGGATTGAACGTATTTATGGCATGCGCAAAAAAGCGGTGGGGCTGCTCGGCAACAGTAAAGGGCAAGCCAAACCAATCCCATTCGCCGAAGACACCTGTGTGCCACCACAACATTTAGCCGATTATATTGTTGAATTCCGTCAGTTGTTGGATAGCCACAACCTGACTTACGGCATGTTTGGCCATGTGGATGCTGGCGTATTGCATGTTCGTCCGGCACTGGATATGTGCGATCCGCGACAAGAAATGCTGATGAAGCAGATTTCAGATCAAGTGGTGCAACTGACAGCGCGCTATGGTGGCTTGTTGTGGGGGGAGCATGGTAAGGGCTTCCGCGCAGAGTACAGCCCAGAGTTCTTTGGTGAGGTGCTTTATCATGAATTGCGGCAGATAAAATCAGTATTTGACCCCGATAACCGCCTGAATCCGGGGAAAATTTGTTCTCCATTGGCCAGTGACGCGCCGATGATGAAAGTGGACACCCCCGACAAACGCGGCACTCTGGACCGGCGCATCCCACTGGCGGTCAGAACCTCATTCCGTGGCGCGATGGAGTGCAATGGTAATGGGCTTTGCTTTAACTTTGATGCCCGCAGCCCCATGTGTCCGTCAATGAAAATAACCGGTGACCGGATTCATTCGCCGAAAGGGCGGGCAACGCTGGTACGAGAATGGCTACGGCTGTTATCCGAGCAAGGGGTTGACCCAGTAGCTCTGGAGCAAGGGCTGGCAACCCAGCGGCCCAGCTTGCGCGGGTTGATTGAAAAAACGCGCAATACCTGGCATGCCAGCAAGGGTGACTATGATTTCTCTCATGAGGTTAAAGAGGCGATGTCGGGCTGTCTGGCGTGTAAAGCTTGCTCGACACAATGCCCGATAAAGATTGATGTACCGGGCTTCCGCTCCCGCTTCCTACAGTTGTATCACACCCGCTATCACCGGCCATTGCGTGATTATGTCGTCGCGGGTGTGGAAGATTATGCCCCGCTGATGGCGAAAGCGCCGAAAGTGTTTAACTTCTTCCTCAAGCAACCTTGGGTGGGTGCATTAAGCCGCAAAAGCATCGGCATGGTGGATTTACCGCTATTGTCCAGCCCAAGCTTAAAGCAGTCATTGTCTGGGCATTACGCCAGCACCATGACGCTGGAACAGCTTGAGAAGTTGTCCGCAGCTGAGCGCAGCCAACATGTTTTGATCGTGCAAGACCCGTTTACCAGTTATTACGATGCGCAGGTTGTTGCTGATTTTGTTCGGCTGGTGGAGAAACTCGGTTTCAATCCGGTGTTATTGCCATTCTCGCCGAATGGTAAAGCGCAGCATATCAAAGGATTCCTGCAACGTTTTGCCAAAACAGCCCGGAAAACAGCTGATTTTCTTAATCGCATTGCGCTATTGGGTATGCCAATGGTGGGGGTTGACCCGGCCTTGGTGCTTTGTTATCGCGATGAATATAAAGAGATTTTGGGTGATTCTCGTGGTGAGTTTAGTGTGCAGTTAGTTCATGAGTGGCTACAGGTGGCGCTGACGGAGCAACCCGAACAGCCAATCAGTGGCGAATCTTGGTATCTGTTCGGCCATTGCACTGAAACCACGGCGCTGCCAGCCAGTAGTCAGCATTGGGCCTCGATATTCTCCCGTTATGGTGCCAAGCTGGAAAACGTCAGTGTCGGCTGTTGCGGCATGGCGGGAACCTATGGTCATGAAGCAAAAAATATCGATAATTCATTAGGTATTTATGCATTATCCTGGCAGCAGGCTTTACAAAAACTACCGGGTAAACGTTGTTTAGCCACCGGTTATTCTTGTCGCAGTCAGGTTAAACGCATTGAAGGCAATGGCTTGCGGCACCCATTGCAGGCGCTGCTAGAGTTGGTTTAATATCTACAGATCATTAACATTTATGCAACTTCAAGTGGGAAGGGGAAAGGATGCTTTGGAAACGCAAAACGACGCTAGCTGAACTGAACAAAATTGGCGCTGATTGTATGGTCGCCCACTTGGGTATTGAAATAACCCGGCTGGGCGATGACGAATTGGAAGCGACGATGCCGGTAGACCATCGGACAACTCAACCTTTTGGGCTGCTGCACGGCGGGGCGTCAGTGGTGTTGGCGGAGTCGTTGGGGTCGATGGCGGGGTATTTGTGTACCACTGACGGGCAACAAGTCGTGGGGTTGGAAATCAATGCCAATCATCTAAAAGCGGCCCGGTCTGGGAAAGTGCGCGGCTGTTGTCGTGCTATTCATGTTGGCCGCAGCCATCAGGTTTGGCAAATTGAAGTTTTTGATGAACAAAACAACCTGTGTTGTACCTCCCGTTTGACTACTGCCGTGCTATCCCCCACATAATATACTCGTCATACTTCAAGCTGCATGTGCGTTGGCCGCTTTCGTTCACCCCAGTCACTTACTTGTGTAAGTTCCTGGGGACTCGCTCAATTGCCGCCTTCCTGCAACCCGAATTATTTAGAGTATACTCCCTCGAAATGCATACCTATATGTGGCTCTGTGCCAGAGTACATCCATTTTCATTCCCCCTGAGAGAGTTTTCAGCTAAAGTTAATGGAGAAATAGGTATTTTTTATGAATGTTTAAAAATTCAGGGATTAACCCGATTAGCCTCTGAAATAACAAGGGATTTGAACATCGCTGTGATAATTATTGTTTTATTTCATGGCGATAAAAGAGCACTTGTTTATCCAGACTTCTTCGGCCATCGCAGCATGCTTGTTCGTTGCCGCCTCATTTGAGGTCTAAACGGTACTTTTCTTAATATCCCTGCAAAACAAACGGTTGAAGTGATAATTATTATCACTACCATTGTCAATAAGCTGTGTTGATTTCCCCATAATCAGCCAGCTCATTATTAACCTGAAAAGTGAGAATCTCACCGGTATTAAGGTAGGGCATATGCAACAGGAATCCGTCGGGACATTTTCACTCGATGATAATGTTTGGCAAGGCGTTACAATCACTGACAGCGCAGCGGCGCAAATCACCCGACTCATGCAACAGGACCCTGAAGTCAAAGGGTTACAGCTTGGGGTGAAGCAATCCGGTTGTGCCGGATTTGCGTATGTGATGGATATGACCAAGGAGCCGGCCAGTGACGCGCTAGTGTTTGAACAGGGCGGCGCCAGACTTTACGTGCCACTGAAAGCGATGCCTTTTATTGATGGCACCGTGGTGGATTACGTCCGCGAAGGGCTGAATCAGATTTTTAAATTTAATAATCCTAAAGCTCAGCATTCCTGCGGGTGTGGCGAGAGTTTTGGCGTTTGAGCGATGTAAACGAAATGACACGAAGCAATGTAGAAGTTCCAGATGAAGTGCAGGCTTGGGTCAGCGATGGTCGCTACAAAGAAGGTTTTTTTACACAGCTCGCGACTGATGAGCTGGCGAAAGGCCTCAGTGAGGATGTCATTCGCGCCATTTCTGCCAAGCGTAATGAGCCGGACTGGATGCTGGAGTTTCGCCTGGGGGCTTATCGAAGTTGGCTAGAAATGGAAGAACCGCACTGGCTGAAAGCACATTATAAAAGTCTGGATTATCAGGATTATAGCTATTACTCAGCGCCATCCTGTGGCAGCTGTGATGATAGCTGTGATTCGCAGCCCGGAGCGGTGCAGCAATCGTCTGCCGCTAGCGATTTGTCTGAACAAGCAATGAATGAGTACCTCACCGCCGAGGTCGAGTCTGCATTTGCCCAGTTAGGGGTGCCGGTGCGGGAAGGCGCTGAAGTGGCGGTTGACGCCATTTTTGACTCGGTTTCGGTGGCAACCACTTATCGAGGGAAACTGGCCGAACAAGGCATTATTTTCTGCTCATTTGGTGAAGCTATTCAGGAGTACCCGGATTTAGTACGCAAGTATCTCGGCTCAGTGGTGCCAGCGAAAGATAACTTTTTTGCCGCGCTCAATGCCGCAGTGGCTTCTGACGGCACTTTTGTTTATGTGCCGAAAGGGGTGCGCTGCCCGATGGAGTTATCAACCTATTTCCGCATTAATGCTGCCAAAACCGGTCAATTTGAGCGCACCATTCTGATTGCTGACGAAGACAGTTATGTCAGTTATATCGAGGGGTGCTCCGCGCCCGTTCGTGATAGTTATCAGTTGCATGCGGCGGTGGTTGAAGTCATTTTACATAAAAATGCCGAAGTGAAATACTCGACTGTGCAGAACTGGTTTGCTGGGGCTGACAGCACCGGCGGTATTCTCAATTTTGTGACCAAACGGGCGTTGTGTGAAGGTGATGGCTCCAAAATGTCGTGGACCCAATCTGAGACTGGCTCGGCGATTACCTGGAAATACCCCAGTGTGATTTTGCAGGGCGATAACTCCATCGGTGAGTTCTTCTCGGTCGCGCTGACTAACGGCCATCAGCAGGCGGATACCGGCACCAAGATGATCCACATTGGCAAAAACACCAAATCAACCATTATTGCCAAAGGGATCTCCGCCGGACACAGCCAAAATACCTATCGTGGGTTGGTGAAAATCCTGCCGGGCGCGGATAACGCGCGTAATTTCACTCAATGTGACTCGATGCTGATTGGCCCGGATTCCGGCGCGCATACTTTCCCTTATGTGGAAGTGCGTAATAATACGGCGCAATTGGAGCACGAGGCGACAACCTCCAAAATTGGTGATGACCAACTGTTTTATTGCTTGCAGCGCGGTATCAGTGAAGATGATGCCATCTCAATGATTGTTAACGGCTTCTGTAAGGACGTGTTCTCCGAATTGCCGCTGGAGTTTGCCGTCGAAGCACAGAAATTGTTGGCCATCAGCTTGGAACACAGTGTTGGTTAAGTCTGAGCTGAATAAGTATTTGCAGAGTTTTGCGCGCCTGCGCACCAAGGAAACCTATGTTAAGCATCAAGAACTTAAAAGTCAGTGTCGAAGGTAACGAGATCCTCAATGGTTTGAATCTGGACATCAAACCCGGCGAAGTGCATGCCATTATGGGGCCGAACGGCTCAGGGAAAAGTACCTTGTCTGCGGCGCTGGCCGGGCGGGAAGAATATGAGGTCACTGAAGGCAGTGTGACTTTCAAGGGCAAAGATTTGCTGGAGCTGGCCCCAGAAGATCGTGCGGGTGAGGGCGTCTTTCTGGCTTTCCAGTATCCGGTAGAAATTCCGGGGGTCAGTAACCATTTCTTCCTGCAAACCGCCGTCAATGCGGTACGCAAATATCGCCAACAGGAACCGCTGGATCGTTTTGATTTTGCTGATTTCATTGAAGAGAAAATTGAGTTGCTCAAAATGCCGGCAGACTTACTGACCCGTTCAGTGAATGTGGGCTTCTCGGGCGGTGAG
Source organism: Yersinia rochesterensis (assembly GCF_003600645.1). Lineage (NCBI taxonomy): Bacteria > Pseudomonadati > Pseudomonadota > Gammaproteobacteria > Enterobacterales > Yersiniaceae > Yersinia > Yersinia rochesterensis. The sequence goes on along the minus strand of NZ_CP032482.1, from coordinate 2,380,172 downwards.
AAAAAACGCAACGATATCTTGCAGATGGCGGCGCTGGAACCCTCTTTATGCATTTTGGATGAGACTGACTCCGGTCTGGATATTGATGCGCTGAAAATTGTCGCCAACGGGGTGAACTCGCTGCGCAATGAGAATCGCGCCTTTATTATTGTGACTCACTATCAGCGCATCCTCGATTACGTCAAACCAGACTTTGTCCATGTGCTGTATCAGGGGCGAATCATTAAGTCTGGTGATTTCACGCTGGTGAAACAGTTGGAGGAGCAAGGCTATGGCTGGCTTACCGACCAACAGTAATACCCCAAATCAACAACGCATTCTTGCCGAACAGCGTAGTAATGCCTTAGCGAATTTTGGCCAGCTATTTGAACAGAGTCAAAAGCTTAAGCAGCACCAAAATGGTCAGGGTGCTGAAGCTACGGCACATTGGCAACAGGTGCTGGCATTGGGTTTCCCCAGCATCAAGCATGAAGATTGGAAATACACACCGCTGGAGCGTTTATTCGCCCATAGCTTCGGCTTTGCTCCGGCGGTGAAAGTGACGGCGGCTCAGCGCGATAATTTGTCATTGTTGCAAGATGCCCATCGTTTGGTTTTCATTGATGGACGATATGCCCCGGAATTGAGTGACAGTGAATGTGGCCCGTATCAACTGGCACATATAACTGAAAATACTCAGTTTCCAGCGGCGATTCAGTCGGAAGTCTTTTTGCATCTGACCGAAAGTCTGGCTCAGGAAAGCTTGCACATCCGTTTGCCTGTCGGGCAACACAGTGATAAACCGCTGTATCTGTTGCATATCAGTTCAGGCAATAGCTCTGAGGTGGTGAATACCAGCCATTACCGTCACCATCTGGCGATTGAGGCGGGCGCACAGGCAGAGGTCATTGAGCATTTTGTCAGTCTTAATGAACAGCCGCATTTTACCGGTGCGCGGCTGACTGTTTCGGTGGGTGAGAATGCAGAGTTGAACCACTGCAAACTGGCGTTCGAAGCGCCCCAAAGCACCCATTTTGCCCATAATGACTTAGTGTTAAGCCGTGATGCGCGAGCGAAGAGTTATAGCTTCTTGCTCGGTGCGGGGCTGACCCGCCATAACACCAGCGCCCAGTTAAATGGCGAGGGTGCCAGTTTGTCGATGAATAGCTTGCTGCTTCCTATAGGGCGAGAAATTTGTGACACCCGCACTTACCTGGAACATAACAAAGGCTATTGCGATAGCCGCCAACTCCATAAGGTCATGGTGCGCGAGCGGGGTAAAGCTGTCTTCAATGGCATAATAAAAGTGGCTCAGCATGCAGTAAAAACTGACGGCCAGATGACCAATAATAACTTACTGCTCAGTAAGTTAGCTGAGGTAGATACCAAGCCACAGCTGGAAATTTATGCCGATGATGTGAAGTGCAGTCACGGGGCTACCGTCGGGCGTATTGATGCAGAACAGCTATTTTATCTGCAATCACGCGGTATCAATCAAGCTGATGCGCAGCAAATGATTATTTTTGCTTTTGCCGCCGAATTGACCGAAGCCATCCATCACGAAGCCATTCGCAAAGCTGTATTGGCGCGAATTGCCGAGCGGTTGGCTGGGGAGTCGCTATGAGTTTCTCTATTGGGCAAGTCAGTATTGAGCAAGTCAGAGCTGATTTCCCGCTGCTTGGCCGTGAGGTTAACGGCCAGCCGTTGGCATATCTGGACAGCGCCGCCAGCGCACAGAAACCACAAGTGGTTATTGACCGGGAACTTAACTTCTATCGTGCAGATTATGCGGCGGTTCATCGGGGCATTCACACTCTGAGTGCCGAAGCGACTGGGCAAATGGAAGCGGTACGTCAACAGGTCGCGGACTTTATTCATGCCGCTTCTGCGGAAGAAATCGTCTTTGTCAAAGGCACGACGGAAGCTATCAATTTAGTGGCGAACAGTTATGGCCGCCATTTTCTGCAAGCCGGTGACAGCATTATCATTACCGAAATGGAGCATCACGCCAATATTGTACCGTGGCAGATGCTGGCAAAAGAGATTGGCATTGAAATCCGTGTTTGGCCGCTGATGGCGACGGGTGAACTTGAATTAACCGCGTTAACGAGTTTGATTGACGGCACCACTAAACTGTTGGCGATCACTCAAGTTTCCAATGTGCTGGGGACAGTGAATCCCATTAAAGAGATCGTGGCGCAAGCTAAAGCCGCGGGTTTGGTGGTGCTGGTGGATGGCGCACAGGCGGTGATACATCAGCCGGTCGATGTTCAGGATTTGGGCTGCGATTTTTATGTTTTCTCTGGACATAAACTGTACGGCCCATCGGGCATTGGTATCTTGTACGGCAAAAGTGAATGGCTACAAAAAATGCCGCCATGGGAAGGGGGCGGTGCGATGATCAAAACTGTCAGCCTGACACAGGGCACCACCTTTGCTGATGCGCCATGGCGTTTTGAAGCGGGGTCTCCCAATACTGCCGGTATTATGGGGCTGGGTGCTGCAATCAGTTATGTGAATCAGTTGGGGCTTGCTAATATCCAGCAATATGAGCAATCACTGATGCAGTATGCGTGGGAACAACTGCGCCAGATTAACAGCCTGACACTGTATGGCCCGGTAAACCGGGCTGGGGTTATTGCGTTCAATCTGGGGCCACATCATGCTTATGATGTCGGCAGTTTCCTGGACCAATACGGTATTGCGATTCGTACCGGGCATCATTGCGCCATGCCGCTGATGGCATTCTACAAGGTGCCAAGCATGTGCCGGGCGTCGCTGGCGCTTTATAATACCCGTGAGGAAGTTGATCGGCTGGTGGTTGGGTTGCAGCGCATCGAAAAATTGCTGGGCTGAGTGTTCTTTAAAACCGATTATACCCAAAGTCATTGGCGCTGCCGGTAGGCAGCAGCGGCCTCATAGAGGCGAGGCCCACGGACGGGCTGAATCGTGAACGTAGCTAATATCCCTGCGGCTTCAAGGACGCGGGGGATTATTTAGGAAGCATGTTATGGCTGGTTTGCCAGATAAAAATAAATTGATTCGTAATTTTTCCCGCTGTTTAAATTGGGAAGAAAAATACCTGTATGTGATCGAGTTAGGTGCGCAGTTGCCGCCCTTAACTGAGCAGCAGCGCCAACCAGAAAATCTTATCTCTGGCTGTCAAAGCCAGGTGTGGATTGCAATGACTCGCTCTGAAGCTGGGCATGTGGTTTTTGCCGGTGATAGTGATGCCGCTATCGTCAAAGGTTTGGTCGCGGTGGTGTTCATCCTGTATCAAGGTTTGACTCCACAGCAGATAATTGAGTTAGATGTTCGGCCCTTTTTTGCCGATTTAGCCCTCAGTCAGCACTTAACACCTTCGCGTTCCCAAGGTCTTGAAGCCATGATCCGCGCCATTCGCACTAAGGCTGTTGCCCTCAACGTTTGCTGATCTACGCCAACATTTTGTGCTTTATTCTTCGCGCTGTGTGCATTTTGCGCCGCGCGTCACAGTATTAAAATGGTGATATTTCAGCAGCTTAAATCGGCCTCCATGCCAGAAAAAGCACAATAAATTACATTGTAACACCTTGATTTTTAGAGATATAAATTGCCTTTATAATATGGGCTGTTACTATATGGTGGCCTTATAATTGGCTGCTAAAATTAACGTAGATATATCCGTCATTTTTCAAACTGCTGGCGCGTTGGCGGCTTTTCGTTCCCCCGAATCACTTACTTGTTTAAGTTCATCGGGATTATGAGCCTCACTCTGAGGCGCTGTTCAACATGGTTTACAACCAAGTTGTCACTCGCTTGCCGCTTTCCTGCAATTTGAGATTTATTGGATATAACCGTGTAAATCGAATTTTAAGAAGTGATGTAGGAACTAAGCATGAAACGTGCATTAACTTTGATTGGTATGTTATTCGCAACTTGTCTGGCGGGAAGTATCACTGCTGCCAATGCGACCGAGTATCCTCTGCCGCCAGCCAATAGTCGTCTGATTGGTGAAAATACTACTTATACTGTTCCAAATGATGGCCGTCCGCTGGAGGCTATTGCTGCCGATTATAAAATCGGTTTGTTGGGGATGCTGGAAGCAAACCCAGGTGCTGACCCGTATTTGCCATTACCGGGTTCAGTGCTCACTATTCCGACCCAGATGTTGCTGCCAGATACCCCACGTGAAGGTATCGTCATCAACTTGGCTGAACTGCGCCTTTATTATTACCCTAAAGGTCAAAACAAAGTTGTGGTGTACCCAATCGGTATCGGCCAGTTAGGGCGTAATACCCCAACGATGACAACCACAGTCAGCCAAAAGATCCCGAACCCAACCTGGACACCAACGGCAAATATCCGTAAGAACTATTTGGCGGAAGGTATTACTTTGCCATCAGTGGTTCCGGCCGGCCCGGAAAACCCTATGGGGCTGTTTGCTATGCGGTTGTCTGCGGGGAAAGGTGAATACTTGATCCACGGCACCAACGCGAACTTTGGTATTGGTATGCGTGTCAGCTCCGGCTGTATCCGCTTACGTCCGGATGACATTGAAGCGCTGTTCAAATCCGTACCTAAAGGTACTCGCGTGCAAATCATCAATGAACCGGTTAAATATTCTGTTGAGCCAGATGGTAAGCGTTATGTGGAAGTTCATCAGCCGTTGTCTCGTGTAGACAGTGATGATCCGCAAACAATGCCAATTGCTATCAGCAGCAGCCTGCAGAAGTTTATCAACGACAGCCAGACTGATGCACAAGTGGTTCAGGAAGCGATTGTTCGCCGTGCTGGTATGCCCGTCATCGTCACTGTAGGTGAGACTGCCACTGAGCAGGCTCCGGTTGCTGTAGCGCCTCAGGGCGAGCAACAGGCACAACCACAGAACGAAGAGCAGCAACCTACGGAGCAAGAGATGCCTAAGTTGGTTCAACCAGGCCCGGTTTATTCAGCTGCAAACTAAGAGCTGTGAGCTAAGTTCTCATCTCACACGCACCTTTGCCATGGCAGCCGTCGGTTTGCTGTGGCAAAGCATAGCGTGCACCCATATTGTGAAACGAGTTGATGAAGTAGGGCGTTAGGGAAGAGGTCAGCAGGGAAGGTCACAATCAGAAACTGGTTTTAGCAAGATAAAAAAAATGGCGCACAATGTGCGCCATTTTTCATTCAGGAAGTAATATTACTTCTTGTAAGCGTGAGCTTGGTTGTCAAGACGTTGGTTAGCACGTGCTGCATCGTCTTTAGCTGCTTGAACGTCAGAACGGATTGCGTTCACGTCGTTGCTCAGTTGGTCAACTTTAGCGTTCAGAGTTTGAACGTCAGAAGACAGTTGATCGATTTTAGCATTGCTTGAACAACCAGCCAGCATAGTAGAAGCCAGAATTACCGCGCCCAGTACAAGTTTAGTACGATTCATTATTAACACCCTCTAGATTAAGTTAATCTCCATGTAGCGTTACAAGTATTACACAAAGTTTTTTCGAAAGAGAATAAATTTTTAGTATTAGGGGGGTTTATTTTGATCGTTCGCTCAAAGAAGCATCTTGTTTTAAAAAAAAGTTAAAAAAACGAGGGAAAACAGCCGGATTCTTTCGGAAAAGTCCGACTCAGAAAAAAACTTTTGGGCGCTTAGGATAAAATGGATTTTTCGGAAAGTTTATTTAGAGATGTTTAAAAAGAAAACGCCGCTATGAAAAGCGGCGTTTTTAATTAGTATTGACTCTTTCGTTGAGATTATAAAACGTGTACGGAAGAGGTATTGGTGGTGCCGCTTGGTACTAAAGCACCAGAAACCATAATGACTACGTCGCCTTTCTGCGCCAGACCGCTGGCCAGAGCCGCTTCTTTACCAATGCGGTAGAAGTCATCTGTTGAAGCAATTTCGGCGACTAATTGAGTTATCACACCTTTAGTCAGAATTAACTGACGAGCAGTGGTTTCATTGGTCGTCAGGGCTAAAATGGTCGCGGTTGGGAAGTATTTACGAACTGACTTAGCGGATTTACCGCCGCCAGTTGCCACCACTATCACTTTTGCTTCCAGTTTTTCTGCAGTTTCTACTGCGCCACGGCAAACCGCTTCAGTGATACGCATTTTGCGATTATCGTTCAGCGTTTCGATGCGGCTTGGCATGATACGGTCTGTACGCTCACAGATGGTTGCCATGATGGTGACAGACTCTAATGGGTACTTACCCTTGGCACTCTCACCAGACAGCATCACGGCGTCGGTACCGTCCAAAATGGCGTTAGCGACGTCGCCGGCTTCTGCACGAGTAGGGCGTGGGTTTTTGATCATGGAATCGAGCATCTGAGTTGCAGTGATAACAACTTTACGTGCACGGTTACATTTCTCAATCATCATCTTCTGGGCGAAGATAACTTCTTCTACCGGGATCTCAACACCCAAGTCACCACGGGCAACCATGATACCGTCAGAGGCTTCCAGGATTTCGTCGAAGTTATTCAGACCTTCCTGGTTTTCAATTTTGGAGATGATCTGGATGTGCTCGCCGCCGTGTGCTTTCAGGTGTTCGCGGATTTCCAGCACGTCAGAACGCTTACGGATAAAGGAAGCGGCAACGAAGTCCACGCCTTGCTCACAACCAAAGATCAGGTCAGCTTTATCTTTTTCAGCCAATGCAGGCAGTTGGATAGAAACGCCTGGCAGGTTAACGCCTTTGTTTTCGCCCAAGTCACCGTTGTTCAGCACTTTACAAACTACAGTATTTTCAGTGACTTCAGTCACTTCCATACCGATCAAACCATCATCAACCAGTACGGTGTTGCCAATTTTTAGGTCAGCGGCAAAGCCCGGGTAGGTCACAGCAACGATGTTATTGTTGCCAATAACGCTTTGGTCTGTGGTGAAAGTGAAAGTCTGGCCTGCAACCAGCGCTGCATCTTTGCCGCCTTCCAGTTTCATGGTGCGGATTTCAGGGCCTTTGGTGTCCAGCAGAATACCGGCTTTCAGGCCAGTTTTTGCCATAACAGCACGGATATTCTTGATACGTTGACCATGCTCTTCATAGTCACCGTGGGAGAAGTTTAAGCGCATAACGTTCATACCTGCATTCAGCAGGTTCGTCAGCATTTCTTCGGATTCGGTTTTTGGACCTATGGTACAAACAATTTTAGTCTTTTTCATGACGGATTTTTTCTACAAGTTGTGATGGATAAAAAGCAAATGTTCCGTTAAATACAGCAACGGAGTGGGATCTGATTAGTGTCTGGTGTAGCGAAACGTTACCAAGAAGCAAAACATTACTAAGAATAGATGACAGTTGCGGAAATAGAATGGAAAACTTTAGCACGAGGCTAAACGCATGATCGGTATACGATGGCGTAAATGTGAGTTGTATTTTTTTAGCGTATCGGCAGATCAAGATGCTGAAACCATTCAACTGAAACGACGGTTCGTATTATAAGCGGTAAGTCGCGGGAAATGAAATAGAAAACAGAAACTCATTGTCGTTTTTTATAAAAATGGGCCATTAGTCGCGCAAACAGAGAGAATAATACTTAGTTTGTTGCGCAACAAAAAAAGTTTTTAACAATTTTAACAAGCGGATGGCGGAAAAATTGATGAAAGCAATATAACCAGACTTAAGAAATTCGAGTAGGGGATATTGAGTCAGACAGGAAATTAAGCAAACAGCAGATTGGTGCGTTCTAATGGACTCGAACCATCGACCCCCACCATGTCAAGGTGGTGCTCTAACCAACTGAGCTAAGAACGCATTGAGAAACTATCAATTTGAAATTTGTAGATAATACCAAAGTGGTGCGTCCGAATGGACTCGAACCATCGACCCCCACCATGTCAAGGTGGTGCTCTAACCAACTGAGCTACGGACGCACATGATACTCTGGTCACTTCAGGTAATTTAATTAAAGTGGTGCGTCCGAATGGACTCGAACCATCGACCCCCACCATGTCAAGGTGGTGCTCTAACCAACTGAGCTACGGACGCACATACTACCCTTCTTATCTTGAAGCCATAGCGTTGTTAGCTGCACTTACTCACCCGAATCACTGACTTGAGTCAGCTCTGCGGGACTCGTGCATTTGCTGCCTAGCTACAGCTCCAATTACTTGGGTATATTATTTTCACTCTTATTACCTGCCATCAATGCTGACAGCGGGGACGAATATTAACGAGCTGCCCGTCTGCTGGCAAGGGGAAAAACATAATATTCACTGCAAACTCACGTAATTGCTGAGCTTTTACCCATTACGCTGTTTTTTTCTTCATCTTTTCTGATTTATAGGGGCGTTAATCATGGGCATAAGCCGCTGTGATTAACGCCCACAATACGATTAGCTTCCAAAATAATAGCGCTTAGTGTGCCGCTTTTTGCAGAATAAAAGCGGACGGTTGCTTTTGTAACCAACGGATGCGTAGCGCCATTAAGATCGCCGCCAAGGTCAGGCCGATAACAAACCCAATCCAGAAGCCACTAGGCCCCATGGCCGGAACAATATAATCGGTCAGCCCTAACAGATAGCCACTCGGTAACCCCACCAGCCAATACGCGGTAAAAGTAATAAAGAAGATCGAGCGGGTATCTTTGTAACCGCGCAATACACCGCTGCCAATCACTTGAATAGCATCAGATAATTGGTAAAGCGCTGCCAGCAACATTAAGTGGGAGGCCATCACCACGACTTCCGGAGTTTTGTTATACAGCAGCGCAATATGCTCTCGGAATACCACGGTAAACACTGCGGTGACACAAGCCAGCATTAACCCAACCGCAATACTGGTATAGGCGGCCACTTTGGCGTCATCAACCAACCCTTGACCGAGGCGAAAACCAACACGAATGGTCGCGGCGACACTCAGTGACATCGGTAACATAAACATCAGTGAGCTAAAGTTGAGGGCAATCTGATGCCCTGCAACGGCGACAATCCCTAGCGGAGAAACCAGCAGTGCCACTACCGCGAACAATGTGACTTCAAAAAACAGCGCCAGTGCAACGGGCAATCCAAGGCCACCGAGGCGTTTCATCACTTTCCAATCAGGGGCGGCAAAACCTTTCTCTAGTTTGATATCTTGCTGTGAGCGGGCGCGAGTCACATACCAGCGCATCATCAAGAACATCACCCAGTAAACTGTCCCGGTTGCTACCCCGCAACCCACCCCGCCGAGCGCCGGGGCACCAAATTTACCGTAGATAAAAATATAGTTAATGGGAATGTTGACCAGTAAGCCAATAAAGCCAATCACCATCCCAGGTTTGGTTTTGGATAATCCCTCACACTGATTTCGCAGCACTTGGAAAAATAGATAACCGGGCGCTCCCCACATAATGGCATGCAGGAAACCAACCGCTTTGTCGGCCAGCACCGGGTCAATATTATGCATCTGTCTAATAATTTGGTCGCTGTTATAGATGACCACCATAATTAATAGTGAGACACAGGATGCCAACCAAAACCCTTGTCTGACCTGATGAGCAATCTGATTGCGCCGCCCTGATCCGTTAAGTTGGGCGACCGTCGGGGTCAGCGCCAATAATAACCCGTGACCGAATAAAATAGCCGGTAACCAGATAGAAGTCCCAACAGCAACAGCCGCCATATCGGTCGCACTGACAGAACCGGCCATAATAGTATCAACCACGCCCATGGCTGTTTGGGACAATTGCGCAATAACAACAGGAATAGCGAGAGCTAATAAGCTACGCGCTTCGACAATATACTTCTGCACGCATACACCTTTTTCTACCCGTCGACTTTCAAGATGCAAGGGGGTTGGCTGCCCTCATTACTCGGCCCTTTCATGGGCCAGGCCTCTTCGAGGCCGTTGCTAGCAGCGTTCAAACCTGCTCCCGACAGATTTGTTACTCGGTTGCCGCCTACCTGCATCTCGAAGTTACTTGGGTATAACCTAGTTATGATGTCAATAACGACTATTTATCGCGCATGAGCGATAAATAAAATAGCGGAAAAACTTTGGAGCATAAAAAGTATAAAAGATTGTACCTTCTCACCGTGCTTAAGCAATCCTTGTCATTAAATATACCCGTCATACTTTAAGCTGCATGTGCGTTGGCTACGCTGAATAACCCGAATCACTTATCTGTGTAAACTCATCGGGATGAATGAGCCTCCTCCTTGAGGCTCACCCTGCGGGCTAGCATAAATAATGCTGTTCAAATCGGTTCCCGACCGATTTGTCACTCACTTGCCGCCTGCCTGCAACTCGAATTATTTAGGCTATATCAACTGAATATCAACGAAATAACTTCAATAGTAATTTTTAGTCTAAGTGGTTTGGTTTTCTTTATCTTCTGAGGCAGAATCACGGCAAAGAAATTTTCTCTCTAGATAAGAGGCATGGCGTATGTTTACCGGTATTGTTCAAGGCACCGCGCCCGTGGTAGCCATCGACGAAAAATCCAACTTCCGTACTCATGTGGTTGAAATGCCCACTGAAATGTTGCCTGAGTTAGCCTTGGGGGCTTCTGTGGCCCATAATGGCTGCTGTTTAACAGTGACCGAAGTTAATGGAAATCGGGTCAGTTTTGATTTAATGAAGGAAACCCTGCGTATCACCAATTTGGGTGATATTAAGGTCGGTGATGTGGTTAATTTGGAACGCGCGGCTAAATTCAGCGATGAAATTGGTGGGCATCTTATGTCCGGGCATATTATGTGTACCGCCGAAATAACTAAAATATATACATCAGAAAATAACCGTCAGATCTGGTTTCGACTGCCCAGCGACGATTTAATGAAATATGTATTACATAAAGGTTTTATCGGTATTGATGGCATTAGCCTGACTATCGGTGAAGTCGTAAGCAATCGTTTTTGTGTGCATTTGATCCCAGAGACACTGGCGCGCACCACATTAGGTAAAAAGCGTTTGGGGCATAGAGTGAATATCGAGATAGACCCACAGACGCAGGCGGTGGTGGATACCGTTGAGCGGGTATTAGCGCAACGCGATATTGCACAGCTGTCTGCAGCGGCGGCTGATAAAGCTATCCGGGGATAGGATACTAAAAGAGTAGGGGGCTGATGAGCCCCCACCTTGACAGCGTTTTTAGAGACTAACGCGCCACTCGAATACCGCCTTCTACGCCATTTGGACTGAATAATACCTGCCACAATTGAATGTCTCTGGCGCGGAATGCACCCGCACAAGCATTCAGATAATAGCTAAACATCCGTTCAAATCGCGGTGAGTAATTCTCCGCTAAATTCGGCCATGCGGCTTGGAAGCGTTCATACCATGCCATCAGTGTTCGGTCGTAATCTGCCCCGAAATTATGCCAGTCTTCCATGATGAAATAAGGTTCGCTGGCTTGGGCTATATGTTGTACTGACGGTAGACAACCATTAGGGAAAATATACTTATCAATCCACGGGTCAACGCTCAAGTCAGTACGATTAGCGCCAATGGTGTGCAGTAAAAATAACCCATCAGGCTTCAGATTTCGGTTAACCACCTCAAAGTAGGTGCGATAATTTTTGGGGCCGACATGTTCGAACATTCCTACAGAGACGATGCGGTCAAATTGTTCATCCAGGTCGCGATAATCTTGCAGCAAAATAGTGACATCCAAACCTTCACAACGTTTTTGGGCCAATTTTTGCTGTTCAGCCGAGATGGTCACGCCGGAGACGGACACCCCGAAATGACGTGCAGCATAAGCAGCAAGCCCGCCCCAACCACAACCAATATCGAGCAAGGTCATGCCGGGCGCTAATTGCAGTTTCTCACAAATCATCTGCAATTTGTTTTCCTGCGCTTGCTCAAGTGTTGTGGCGTCTTTCCAATAAGCGCAAGAATATTGCATATTGGGGTCGAGCATGAGGCTAAACAGGTCATTGCCCAGATCGTAATGTTCTTTACCGACAATCCAGGCTCTTTTCTTTGATTGCAAGTTGATTATACGCGCAGCAGCAATGCGTAAAGTATCTTTGAAATGGTGTGGAAGTTGTTTTTCCAGACCCGATCTGAGAACGCGTTGGAAGAAAATATCCAGACGGTCACATTCCCACCAAACATCCATATAACTCTCACCTAATGCCAAAGATCCTTCTTGTAATACCCGTTTGAAGAAGTTCGGGTTATTAACTTGAATGTCGAAAGGGCGTGAGCCATTGATTTCAATATCAGCCCGATTCAGCATTTCTTGTATAATGCGAAACCACGGATTTTCTTGAATACTTTGGTCTTCAATACAGGATGAACTCATAGCTTCTCCATCACTTTCTTCTGACTTATGACTCGCGATAAAATTTATATACGCGGGTACATACCAATAAAGTTGGTGTCTGGTATCCATTACGGACAGAGGAAGATTAAGAAGAAACCCTAATGACACTTTGGTTTAGGGCAACTCATCCATAAGAGGAAATGTGACACAATCCACGCGCACAGAAAATGCTTAAGATAATGCTTTTTTTAAATGGTAATCTAATCAGTTCGATTGAGTATAGGCTGGCCGGAGCGCTTTCTCAATAATAAATCGCGTCCGGCCTGCATGTTCTTTAGTGACTATTTTTATTGGAGATTATGACTCCGCGTAATTATAGTCATCATTATTAGTATGGCTTTTTTCATTTTTCATCGCGTAGCAATGAATGCCATAACCTAATATGGCTAAAGCGACCGTCGATAGCATCACCGTGACTGTTGCCAGTAAAGGTTGGCTGATAAAGAGCGAAACTACCATGCTGGCAATAAAACACAAACCCAACTGAAGTGTGTTTTGTAGCGCCGCCGCTTTGCCAGTATTCGCCGGAAAGGGCATTAATGCATTCGCTACGATAATAGGGTAGCAGGCACCATTCACCAGCGCCATTATGCAAAACGGAATAAGTAAGGTCACCAGTGTTGGTGTCGTCAATGTGGCGATCAGGTAGAGCGCAATCATACTGAGGGCATAACCGGCCAACAGCCACGGCAGTAGAGTGTTGCCTTTAATTCGACTCAATGCACTGCGACAAGCAAAACCCCCTAGCAGAAAGGCTAATGTTTGTGGAACATAACTCAAACCAATGGCATTCGGGCTATATCCCATATCACCTAAAATAAAAGGCGAGCCGGTTAACCAGGCGAAAAAACCGGCGCTGCATGCAGCAAACATCATTACGTTGCCGCTAAATACCGGAGATTTCAGCAATTGCCAGAAACTAATGGCACTTTTGCTTTTAAGCCCGCCATCCGAGGCCACTTTTTTCCGTTCCTTAAGCAGTGCGGTCGGGATCAGCAGTAGCAATGTAATCGCCAATAAAACGACAAAAATTGACCGCCAACTAAAGTGGTTTAATAACCACGCACCTAATAAAGGGGCTAACGCGGGGGATAACGCCACTAAAGGCATTATGGTCGCAAACACCCGATTGACTTTGCTACTGTGGTATCTATCTACCACCAATGCTTGCCAGCTCACGGCTGCAGAACAGACTCCCACCGCCTGAATAAAACGCAGAACCAATAACTGTGCCGCTGTTTCAACCCATAAAATCCCCAAACAGCCGATGGCAAATAAGCCCAACCCGACTAATAGCACAGGTTTACGGCCTAACTTATCGGAAACAGGCCCCCAGATAAGTTGAGCGATAGCGAAACCAGCGAGAAAGATACTGAGGCTGGCACTGATGGAACCGGCAGAGGTGTGCAGCTCTTGTTGCATAGCGCCAAAGGCAGGCAAATACATGTCGGTGGCCAGGTACCCCAACATGCTCAAACCGGCCAGGTAGAACATGAAACTAGAAGTCGTTTTCATTTTTTGTGTCTCATTATAATTTTGCAGGCAAAACTCTTATCATGGAAATTCCATTGCGGGGGGCATTCTAGCGGCGAGGTATTCTGTTGTGAAACGGTAATATTTGCGCCATGCTATCAAAAAAATTGATAGTAAATATTCAGTCTAAGGGAAGTGCATAATCATGTGGTCAGAATATTCATTGGATGTGGTCGATGCAGTTGCCCGCACCGGGAGTTTCAGCGCTGCTGCTCAAGAATTGCACCGCGTCCCGTCAGCGGTAAGTTATACCGTGCGCCAGTTGGAGGAATGGCTGGCCGTGCCGTTATTTGTACGGCGTCACCGGGATGTAGAATTGACGGAAGCGGGCAGGGTTTTTATCAAAGAAGCTCGAGATGTTATCAAAAAAATGAATGGCACGCGGCGACAGTGCCAGCAAGTGGCGAATGGGTGGCGTGGGCAACTCAATATCGTGATCGATAAAATCGTCAAACCTCAGCGGAGTCGCCGCTTAGTATTGGATTTTTATCGCCATTTTCCTGATATCGAACTGCGGGTACGCTATGAGGTATTTAATGGTGTCTGGGATGCACTGGCGGATGGCCAAGCTGAAATGGCCATTGGGGCGACTCGCGCCATTCCGGTTGGCGGGCGGTTTATCTTCCGCGACATGGGTTTTTTGACCTGGCATTGTGTGGTGAGCGTCAATCATCCCTTAGCCCACTTGACCGGTTCCCTTATTGATGACCAATTGCGGCCTTATCCCTCACTCTGTTTGGAGGATACCGCGCGAAATCTGCCGAAACGAGACACCTGGACCTTGGATAACCAACAGCGTTTAGTGGCACCCGATTGGGCGACGGGAATAGATTGCCTGTGTGCAGGATTATGTGTCGGAATGGTGCCCGCGCATATGGTGTCGCCCTTGATTGAACAAGGGAAACTGGTGGTATTAACCTTGGCCGAGCCACTTCCTGATAGCCCGTGTTGTTTGACGTGGGAGCAGAATAATCATTCGCCAGCTTTAGCATGGATGCTAACGTATTTAGGTGACAGTGTCACACTTAATAATGAATGGCTAAAAGATGATAATGCCGTGATTGAGGACTGAACGCACAGCGTTAGCTGCCGGTAACATGAGGGCTACCGGCAGGTGAAGATTAACGGCGGTAATCGCGGTAGGGGCCATCAGCAACAGAGCGGCGCTCGACCAGCTTAGGGTGTACTTCAATCGTTTGTGGGTCTTCGCGTTTACTAACAATTCTGTCGAGCAACATGGCAAAAGCGGTTTCACCTAATCTCTCTTTTGGCTGATGAATAGTGGTTAGCGCCGGTGAGAAATACCGCGCATTGCGCACATTATCATAGCCGATCACCGAAATATCTTGTGGCACCCGCAGGCCCAATTCATCCGCCGCGCATATTGCCCCCATCGCCATAATATCGCCGCCACAGAATACGGCGGTCGGGCGGTGTTTTTGCGTCAGAATTTGGTGCATAGCTTTATAACCGGATTCTGGCTCAAAATCCCCCTGAACCACCCATTCGTCACGTAGCGGGATATTGGCCTCTTCCAGTGCTTTCAGGAAGCCCTGATGGCGACCACCACCGGTATTCCGTGATAACTGACCGGGAATAGCACCGATATCACGATGACCGCGCTCAATAAGATAACGGCCAGCTAAATAGCCGCCTTCGAATGCATTATCAATAATCGAGTCAGTAAAATCGCCACGGGCGGTACCCCAGTCCATCACCACCATTGGAATATTGCGATAATCTTCTAACATCCCCAGCAATTGTTCAGGGTATTCAGAACACATCACCAATAATCCATCGACACGCTTTTGCGCCAGCATGGATAGATAGGCTTTTTGTTTATCAAGATTATTATGAGAGTTACATAAAATCAGGGTGTAACCTTTGCTATAACAACTATTTTCAACCGCTTCGATCACCTCAGCAAAATAGGGTGCTTCACTGGATGTTGCCAACAAACCAATTGATTTAGTGTGATTAACTTTCAAGCTGCGGGCCACAGCACTGGGCGAATAATGCAGCTCTTTAATGGCCGCCCACACAGCGGCTTTGGTATTTTCGGCGACGAAACGAGTTTTATTGATAACGTGCGAAACGGTGGTGGTGGACACACCCGCGTGTTTGGCCACATCTTTAATCGTTGCCATAAAAAGAATGACTCCTAAGCTCACCTGTTACAGCAGGTAAGTATTATGTTAATCGTTTGCCTGTATGACTCGAACACCGCTCAGACAGAAACACGATAGTAGGCTGGTAAGTTGAATCAGCAGGCTGTCTGAGAGGTTTTATTGGACGTTATGAGTCGGCATACAGTTATGAACTGCGAATTTTGGCTGATCTGGAGGAAAAGTGAAAGCGTTAATCAATGTTATAAAGTGCGTAATGAGCACAAGATTTTTTTTCTTAACTGTGGGAAAATGATTTAACGCACTAATTGTGTGCCTTTACCTTACTATACTTGAAGTATGACGAGTATAAAGATTAACCGGCTGAGGAGTTTTTATGGATACCAATCTGAAAATGTCGCTGATTACGACTGTTGGTGCGCTGGCAATGATTATTGTTTTTAGCTTCGTGGCGGTAATGAATTAATTAAACCGCTTGCCGGTATGAAGCCATTAGTAGGGCGGTTAACCCGCCCTTAATTATTTCTACTGATAATAACCACGTGTGTATCTTTCTGTTTGCGCGGTATCAGGCTAAATTTTTCTCAACGAAAGACCAATTCACTAAAGCCCAGAAGTTCTCCAGATATTTTGGTCGCGCATTACGATAATCAATATAATAAGCGTGCTCCCATACATCCACCGTCAGCAGTGGTTTATCCGCAGTCGTCAGCGGTGTTGCCGCATTTGAGGTACTGACAATCGCCAGTGTGCCATCCGCTTTTTTGACCAGCCACGTCCAGCCTGCGCCAAAGTTTTTCACTGCCGCATCAGTAAACTGTGCTTTAAATTCAGCGAAAGAACCAAAGGATTGATTAATGGCATCGGCAACTTTGCCAGTAGGTTCGCCACCACCATTTGGTGATAAACAGTGCCAGTAAAAGGTGTGGTTCCAGACTTGGGCTGCATTATTAAAGACACCGCCACTGGAGGTTTTAATAATCTCTTCCAAGGATTTACCCGCAAACTCAGTATCCTTAATCAGATTATTGAGGTTGACCACATAAGTGTTGTGGTGCTTGCCGTAATGGTACTCCAGCGTTTCAGCAGAAATGTGCGGTTCCAGTGCATTTTGTGCATAAGGTAATGCCGGTAATTCAAAAGACATCGCTCTCTCCTTTCGGGGTTGCTCAGGGTGTTTGCTCCTCAAATCCGATCTTTCGCAGTCGCTAAAACAGGGTGAGGGGCGGTTAAAATCGTAATTGTTTTATTTTTGTTGTGGGTATTAATCTTAACAACTTTCAACAGAAATGACAGAGATAACCATATAGTTTGATGTGGTATTGCGTAAAAACCATTCACTGCTGTTATTCGATTAAGGGGAGTGATGATTGGGTTATTGGCACCCGATAGCGCTACCAGGTTCGATATTAGTGAATGGTTTTTATTAGCGAATAGATTCTGATTAGCGAATAGTTTTGGGTGTTACGACGCGGCGAGCGCCAACATAATGATCTTGCCAGTAGTCATTATCTAGCATGCTAATACGAATGTCTTCACCCGTACGCGGCGACTGAATAAATTTGCCGTTGCCTAAATAAACACCGACATGATCAGCAACACCACGATTAGCTATATTAAAGAAGACTAAATCCCCACTTTCTAATTCAGCGCGCTTAACCGGCGCAGCATCGCGTAAATGATACATTTCATTCGCTGTACGCGGCATTTTTATTCTGATGACATCTTTATAGGCGTAATAAATAAGCCCGCTGCAATCAAAACCTGTATTAGGGGAGGTACCGCCCCAGCGATAAGGTTTACCGACTTGCTTCATCAGTTTACTCATCGCAGTCTGTTTGGCGTGCTGGTAGCGCTTTTTATGTGCAGGGCTGAGCTTTATCTTATTATTTGCCGCTAATTCGGCATCCGCTTTACCTTGGGCTTTATTTCGGTGGCGGCCATAAGCGACTTTCTCTGTTTTACTCACCGCCGCTTTTTTATTGGCTGCGGTTTTAATCTGCGGTTTTTTAGTTGCGATTGTTTTACTCGGAATTGTTTTACTGCTGCTTGATTTTTTTCCGGTAGTTTTACTGACTTCCGGGGTTTTCTTCTTAATGGCTTTGCTGGCAGTAGCCGCTGTTTTCTTTTTATCGTTATTGGCGATTGTTTTATTTGTGACATTTTTACTGGCGGTTTTATTGCTGGTCACTTTGGCTTTTTTAGTTGTTTTATCGGCTTTACGTTTTTTACGGTCATCAGAGTTGGCCTGACTGATTTGGCCTTTCTTTTGCTCAGCCGAGACGTGAGCCTGCGGCGAAGCATGCGCAAGGTTTAGAAATAGCTGGGTAAACAGCAGCACAAACAGCGTAAAAATTAAACGCATAATAACGCTACCAACCTTGGCCCTGAAATGAATATGAAGAGTCACAGTATTGCTGAAACTCAGGATATAAAAAAGCAGAGAGCGACAGGATTTGAATCGATATTGTGAGAAAACATTAATGGCGTCGCAATCGTCGCTTTTTCACCCGGTAAATGGCCTTAAATTAACCATATGTCAACGGGTTAGCTGCCCGGTACTTCTGGTATCCCACGATGAAGATAATAATGAAGTCATGGGATCAAAAATGTTATTCTGAATGCACATATTTGTAGCTGACAATATAACCATTTGCTGACAGAGTAAAGCCCCTGCAAAAGATGGCGTTTTATTCCAGTAGTGACAGTCGCTACAATAGACAGGACGCAATAATAAAATAGCCCTAATGGTTAGGTTCTAAGTATTGTAGCCACGAAATGGCTTGAGGAAGCAAGAAATGACGACGATTGATAAAATTCAGCGCCAGATAGCAGAAAACCCAATCCTGCTTTATATGAAAGGCTCGCCTAAGCTGCCAAACTGCGGTTTCTCGGCTCAGGCGGTACAGGCGCTATCCGCGTGTGGCGAACGTTTTGCTTATGTTGATATTTTGCAAAATCCTGACATCCGTGCTGAGTTGCCAAAATATGCTAACTGGCCAACCTTCCCACAACTCTGGGTTGACGGCGAATTGGTCGGCGGTTGTGACATCCTGATGGAAATGTATCAGCGTGGCGAACTGCAACAACTGCTGAAAGAAACGGCAGATAAATACCGTACTGAAGAAGAAAAACCCGCAGCAGAGTAATATGCTGGCAGGTCAGTATAAAAAACAAAAGGTGGCTTGCTGGCCACCTTTTTTAATGGGTCAATTTCTATTTTTTGCTGGAACCCTATTGCTCGGATTCGCCCGCAGGTACCGGCCAGCCACCGAGTTTCTTCCAACGATTGACTAACTCACAGAATAATTTTGCCGTTTGCATTGTATCGTACAAAGCAGAGTGTGCCTGGCTGCTATCAAACGGAATACCTGCCGTCAGGCAAGCTTTTGCCAATACGGTTTGCCCCAGAACCAACCCACTGAGCGCTGCGGTATCGAAGGTGGCAAAGGGGTGGAACGGGTTGCGCTTCAAGCTAGCGCGTTCAGCCGCCGCCATCACAAAGCTGTGATCAAAGTGGGCATTATGCGCAACGATAATGGCGCGGTTGCAGCCTTTATCTTTCAATCCCTTACGAACGGCTTTGAAAATGGCGTGTAAAGCATCATGTTCACTGACCGCACCCCGTAATGGATTGGTGGGGTCTATCCCATTAAATGCCAGCGCTTCCGGTTGCAAATTGGCACCCTCGAACGGCTCTACATGAAAATGGAGCGTTTCATCAGGCAACAGCCAGCCATCCTTGTTCATTTGCAAGGTTACGGCGGCAATTTCGAGTAATGCGTCGGTTTGAGCATTAAAACCGGCGGTTTCCACATCAATTACTACGGGGTAATACCCACGAAAACGGCCACTCAGGGCGTTAAGGTCACTTTTATCTGCCATCAGTTTCTTATCTTCAACGAATTCAGCACGCATTATGTCAAATTTTGGCGTGGGATGCAGGGGGATATCGCGATGAGAAAAAAGGCACCTTGTTGGTGCCCTCTGGTTAATCAGTTTCCGAGGCCGTGTCCAGCGCTCTTATTCTCGATTAACTCGATTTTGTAACCGTCGGGATCTTCGACAAAAGCAATAATTGTATTACCGCCTTTTACCGGGCCAGCTTCGCGGGTCACTTTGCCCCCCGCATGACGAATTTGGTCGCAGGTGGCGGCAACATCATCCACACCCAGTGCCAGGTGACCAAATGCAGTCCCCATTTCGTAGCTATCTACACCCCAGTTATAAGTCAGCTCAATGACTGAGCCTTCACTCTCATCGCTATAGCCGACGAATGCCAGTGAGTATTTATACTCGGTATTTTCGCTAGTACGCAGCAAACACATTCCTAATACCTTGGTGTAGAAATCGATGGAACGCTGTAAGTCACCAACGCGGATCATGGTATGGAGTAAGCGCTTCATAATACCTCTTTATTATCAATAATTTAAAATTGAAAATTCATTGCAAATCAAAGCTAATTTATAATCATATAGTAATATCATTGCACTCACTACCCTATGACGGTCAGTTTATGTGGTGCAAATAAGAACGGCCAGGCATAGCCTGACCGTTATGAAACCAATAGATTGATAGATTACAAGGTCGGGTAGTCGGTATAGCCCTTAGCACCGCCGCCGTAGAAAGTTTCGCCGTCAGGTTCATTCAGTGGCGCATTTTGTTGCAACCGCTCAACCAGATCCGGGTTGGAAATATAGCTGCGGCCAAAGGCGACGGCATCAATAAATCCTTTCTCAATCAGGTTTTCAGCTTTTTCTGCAGTATAAGCACCGGCACCGACAATCACACCTTTGAAGCGGGCGCGCACAGCATCGCGGAATGCATCCGAATAAGGCTTGCCACCCGCCCAATCTGGCTCAGAAATGTGCAGAAACGCGATATTGCGTTTGTTTAATTCTTCAACCAGATACAGCGCCGCTTCTTCCTGATCTTCACCATTATCCAGACCATTGAACGGCCCCAGCGGTGAAATACGGATACCAATATGTTCAGCACCCCATTCAGCCGCAGTGGCATCAACCACTTCCAACGTCAGGCGAGTACGGTTTTCAATGCTACCACCGTATTGGTCGGCACGCTGGTTTGATGCCGGAGACATAAATTGATGCAATAAATAGCCGTGTGCCGCATGCAATTCGATATAGTCAAACCCAGCTTCACGAGCATTGGCTGTCGCCTGGCGGAAATCATTAATGATGCCTGGAATCTCTTCCGTTTCCAACGCGCGCGGGGTAGAGCAGGGAACACGAACCCAAGCCCCGGATTCATCACGGATCGTCGTGCGAGTGTCTGCAGCAATTGCTGAGGGCGCAACAGGGGCTTGTTGGCCCGGCTGTAAACTGCTGTGCGAAATACGACCGACATGCCATAACTGTACGGCAATATGTCCGCCGTCATCATGAACGGCTTGGGTGATTTTTTTCCATGCGTTTAACTGTTCTTGCGTGTGTAACCCCGGAGCCCCGGCATAACCTTTCGCCTGGAAAGAAATCTGTGTTGCTTCAGTGATAATCAAACCCGCACTGGCGCGTTGACGATAATACTCAGCCATCAATGGTGTTGGAATATCACCTGGCTCAATACTGCGCAAGCGCGTCAGCGGGGCCATAAATACACGGTTCGGCAAAGTGAGCGCGCCAACTTTCAAAGGGGAGAACAGTTTAGCAGTCTTCATGGTGCATCCTATATTAATAGACCAGTCGACTAGTGACTGGATAAATCCTGAAAATAAAAAATAGTAAACTCAGGATCATTGGATTATTGGGCTGGTTGTAAAATCAGTTCGATACTTTCTAGCGCACAGGTCAGCGGCGTAACGGAGCGTTTCACCTTGGCTCGCAGTGACGCGCCGAGCCATAAGGCATAGAGCGTTTCTGCAGTCGCAGCAGGGGACAGCATGATACGCAAAGAGCCTTCTTCAACACCGGCTTCGATAGCATCTTGCAATCGACCAATGACGCGAGAGGTGCCAATATCTAGCGCGTGGCGCATAGGTTCGGATAAATCACTCACTTCGGCTGATAGTTTAACCGCCAGACAAGCATTGTGACATTCACTGCCACAATAGTTAGCAATAGATTGAGCAAAATAGTGCAGCAGATGGTGACGTTTATCACCTTGTGAACCTGTCAATAGGTTTTCCATTGCAGCATCATAGCGATCAAAATAGCGCTGTAGCATCGCCTCACCAAATACTTCTTTCGAGCGGAAATAGTGATAAAACGACCCTTTCGGGATACCCGCAGTGGTGAGCAACTGACTGAGACCCATACCATTAAAGCCGAGGCGTAGGCTGAGGCTCTCACCGGTTGCTAACAGATGTTCACGGGTGTCTACATGTGCGTGCTGTATTTTGTTCATGCTTAAAAGACTAATAGACCGATTGGTCTAGGTCAAGAAAAAAATGCCAGCAGAGGAGAAACTGGCACTAAGTTTGGCTATTTATTGGGGCATTTTACCGATTAATCTTAACTCCGGCATTTCTGTAGTAAATCCATTCCAGGCTGATATTCAGTAGTTTGAATATTCATCATCCCCAGGAGGGTGTGGAAGAGATTGTCTTGTGAAACTTCATCGTGTTGGGCGCTATCTGATAAACACTGGCGATTAATGCCATAGTTTTTTGTATATTCAGGAGATAACCACATCAATAAAGGTATGTGTGTTTGCTGGCTGGGGGCGAACATATAGGGCGTTCCGTGTAAATACAGGCCATTCTCACCCAATGACTCGCCGTGGTCAGAGAGATAGACCAGCGCGGTGTTAAATTTATCATGATGTTGTTGCAGCAATTTAACGGTGCTGTCTAGCATCGCATCAGTATAAAGAATGGAATTGTCGTAGGTATTCACCAACTCCTGGGAGGTACAATCCTGAATTTGGTTGCTATCACAGGTTGGCGAAAACTGACGGATCTCGGGTGTTGAGCGGCGGTAATAGGCTGGGCCATGACTGCCCATTTGGTGCAGTACAATCACGCTATCGTCTTGTATTCCATTGATATAATTATCTAACTTGTAGAGCAATGCGTTATCCAAACAGACACCATTCTCACAATCGGTAGTGAGTTGTAACTGGGTGACGTCTTGATGGGGAATGCGGTCGCAAGCACCTTTACAGCCGCCGTCATTTTCGCGCCACAACAAATTTAACCCGGCGCGAGCCAGAATATCCATCAAGCCCTGCTGGTGGCTGGCCAGTGTGGCATCATAATTTTTACGTGACATATTGGAGAACATGCAGGGTACCGAAACCGCAGTTTCAGTCCCGCATGACGATGCGTTTTTGAAATAGATAACACCTTGTTTTTGCAAGCGTGGATTAGTTTCTCGGCCATAGCCGCCCAAGGAAAAACTCTCTGCTCTGGCAGTTTCACCCACCACTAAAATGACCAAGGTTTTCTTTTGTTGCCCGCTAATTAAAGGGCCTTTATGGGCATCTTCGCCTATTGTCACTAGCGCCATATTACTGGCGAAATACTTATGTTTGGCGAACTGGACACTGCCGCTGACAAAATTACTCGGTGTGAGCATCTTAACGATGCTTTTATTATTACGGATAAGCGAGGCGTAATCTTTATAAAACAGTGTTGCGACAAGCATGATAATGACGGTTGATAGCAGGATATTGGCAGCTCGCAGCCCCAGCATATACCACCAAGGGCGCGTTGCGTTGATGCGCACCAAGCAGACAAGAGTGGCGGGGAAGATACCTAACATTAGCAGCCACAAAGCCATGCGCAGTGTGAAAAGGGCGGTAGCTTCTTGCGCATTGGTTTCAAAAGCATTTTGCAGCATATTGGCGTCGATAACGGCACCATAACTGAACATAAAATAGTTGCTGACGGCCCCTCCGAGCAGAAACAGAATAATAATGGGCTTGCGTAACACGGGTACGGCCAACAGGCTGAAAATAATATTAAGAGCGCAGAAAATGACCACCGGTATAGTGGCGGCAAAGAAATAACTGTCACTGCTGTCAAAGTGAATGAGCGACCAAGCTTTATCAATAAACAGCGCATTCTGGAAGAGAGTAAAAAACAGAGCATTGGCTAAAATAAAAACCAAATCGTTACACTGTAACTTATATCGAGCATTCATTGTGAAAATAAGACCCTACAGTTTACTAATTGACAGAATGCTACTGAATAAAACTTAAGATAACCTTAGTCATCAGGGTGCCTTGTGAGGAATGATGAATAATAAGACTTGTCACCCGCCGTGAAGCAGTCTTCAATTAAAGTATACCTCTTGTACTTGGGGCCGCAGGGGTGTTAGCTGCAATCTCAAGTTCTTCAGGTATGTCAGCAGCAGGAGGCGATTTGGCTCAGCAACTTGAGTTTTTTGACATCCCCAGCCCGTGCCGCGGTATCTGCCAAACAGATGACCGTGGCTTTTGTCGTGGGTGTATGCGTAGCCGGGATGAGCGCTTTCATTGGATAAAAATGAGTGACCCGCAAAAGCGAGATGTCCTGCGGTTGTGTCGTCAACGGCTGTTGCGTTTGCAGCGGGCTAACAAACAACAGGATGATCCCTTACCAGAACAACCTTCATTATTCTGATGCGTCATTATTTTGCCTTAGTGTTTAGCGATTATGGCGGTTTCGTTGATCAGCCCCAATTCATTGCCCTGGGAGGATTTAACCTTTCTGCGGGTTGTGTATGCTTATGGGCAGATAAATAAATGAGGTAGCTAATAATGGATACACGTAGTCAACTGGCTCCGATCGGGCCTGAATTTTCTCGCATGATTTGCGGTTATTGGCGGCTGATGGAATGGGACATGACTCCGGCGCAATTGTTGACTTTTATCGAGCAACATATTGAGTTGGGTATCACAACTGCGGATCATGCTGATATTTACGGCGGTTATCAATGCGAACAGGCATTCGGGCAAGCATTACGTCTTAAACCCTCCCTACGCAGCCAACTGGAGTTAGTCAGTAAATGTGGCATTGCCACCACAGCTAAGCCAGAGCATGCCTTGGGACATTATATTACTGACCGCTCTCATATCATTGAAAGTGCAGAACAATCTTTGACGCATCTGCATACAGACTACCTTGATTTGTTGCTAATTCATCGCCCAGATCCATTGATGGATGCAGACGAAGTGGCTGAGGCATTCACTCAGTTACACCAAAGCGGCAAAGTAAAACATTTTGGCGTTTCAAACTTTTCGCCTGCGCAATTCAGTTTACTGCAATCACGGCTGCCATTCTCATTGGTCACGAATCAGGTAGAGATTTCACCGCTGCATCAGCCCGCGATTGTGGATGGGACACTTGATGCTTGCCAACAGTTGCGTATTAAGCCCATGGCATGGTCTTGTTTGGGCGGTGGCCGCCTGTTTAGTGACCCTGAGTTCCAAACATTGCGTAATGAATTACAGACAGTAGCGGACGAAATCGACGCTGAAAGTATTGAACAAGTGGTTTATGCCTGGGTGCTACGTTTGCCTTCGGCGCCATTACCAATTATTGGTTCTGGTAAGATAGCGCGGGTTAAATCCGCATGGGCGTCACTCTCTCTCACAATGACACGCCAGCAATGGTTCCGTATTCGCCGTGCTGCGCTGGGCTATGACGTGCCTTAAGTGAGTTCTCTGCGCCAGCGAGCTTCAGGCTGGCGCAACTTTATCTTTCTCATCAGCACTATTTTCCTCGCCAGCACTATTTTCCTCACCCGGCACTGCCAACTGAAGTTGAGTCAGCGAGCAATACAATCGCCAGATAAGCCCGGCCAACTCTCGGCCAGAGGCATCCGGATATTGTCCTAGAATTGCATTCATGCGCTGTAATTCCTGCAACGTGGCTTGCAGTGAACTGGGCTGAACACCTTTTTCGGTCATGCAGCCTTTCAGACAGTGAATACACACATCCCGCACCGCGGATAAAGGGGCTGAAGTGGTTTGCCAATCACGCAACTGCCACACCACATGGCTGCAATTGAGCAGCACCATGCCCCAGCGGAGCAGCCACAAGCGCGCCGGTTGATCTTTGCTGAGATTGAGTTGATTAATGCGGTGATATATCAGTGATTCAAACTGACTCTGGCTTTGTTGCGGATGGCTGCTGAGCTGGTCGATAAAATCACGCCGTAACATACGAATAATTCGCCGACTTTTGCGTTTATCGGAGCTAGGGCGCAGTAGCTGAAATGCAACGCCCGCCAACATGACGCCCACTAGCTTGCCGAGGTTATCATTTAGAAAGTCTTGGTAATCATAGCTGGGCGGGTTGGTCACACTCAGAAACGACCCCATAAAAACAATCAATTGCCCCCACAGGGCGGTATAAGTCGGATGCTGAAGTTTCATCATTTGCATGGTGATTAGAATCGGGAATAACAGCACGGCAAATTGCCAAAAATCATCAAGTTGCACCATCACGCCAAACTTCAGAATAAAGCAGCTAATAGAGAGCAAAACAATGGCTTTCAGTAGCGTGGCAATACTTTCTGTCGGTGAGGGAGTGGCGGAGTAGAGCACGCAACTCACCGCCGCCAATGCCAGCGCGGCACTGCCTGAGCTCCACTGAGTATGTATCCAGAATGCACAGCCGATAACAATGCAAACAAAGGTTCTCAGACCATTATAAGCGGCCTCATAAGTATCAGTATGGCGCGCCAATGAGGTCACTGGCGGCGGTAACACCATGCCGATTTCAGGTTCTTTATCCAGTTGCGCCAGCCAGCGATTCACCTGCAAATAAAGCCAACAAAAATGCCGCAATCTTAACCAAAAAGCCCGATGGCGATAATCAAACTCATCATGAGGAGCAATTTGTTGCAGGATCTTGGCTATCTGGTATTTATCACAGCCCGGTTGCTGCAAGGCCGCTAGCAATTGCGCGAGCACGGCTGGCAGATTCTCTGGCGGCAATGGCCAGTTAACTAGCATGCGGCGCAAACTGGTAATCACGCTGGTGATGCGTAGCTGGCGATGCAGAATAAAATTCAATACATTATTTTGCCGCCGTAAGCGGTAATGGCTCCAAAAAGCCTGAATACGCAGCAGATTCATGGTGAGGATCTGCCCAATGACTCCCTCATGTGAAGTGCGAATTTGTGGCGTTTGTTCGGTTTGCCACAATAATTCTGCGTGTTCCAGCAAGCGCGATTGCATACGGCGCAATGATGTCAGCAGTGCTTCGCCGTCTGAAGTGCTGGGGAGCAGCATCATCATCAGACCGCCGCAGAGAATGCCGGTAATCACCTCACAGACTCGGGCCTGGGCGATATCAAAGATTTGTTGTGTGTCAGTGGTATTGACGGTAGAGAAAGCGATGATCGCGGTGGTGTAGCCGGCTAAAGCAAAAGCATAGGAAACGTTATTTTGATAGTGATTTGAGACAAATGTGCACAGGCCAATCCAAGTGGCAATGACAAAAGTAAACAGCCAGGGGTCATTTAGGCAATGGCCGGCAATTATCAATGATGCCGCAGCACCAATCAGGCTGCCAATAACTCGCCCGATACTCTTGCTGATGACGCCCCCGATGGTCGGGAAACTGACCACCGCTGCGGAGGTCATCGCCCAGTATGGCTCATCTAAATTCAGCGTAAACGCAATCCATAGGGATAAACACATAGCCAGCGAATTACGCAGTGCGTAACGCCACTGACCCGCATTAGCCTTGCCCCAAGGCGTTTGTTGCCATGAGGGGAGAGTGAGGCGCATGGTTTAATCCACCAGCGAAATGGTGCAGGTGGTGCCAGCAATCAATGTGACATCAGCCGGGACATCCAACAATTTAATCCTCACCGGAACTCGCTGTGCCAGACGCACCCAGGGCACATTCGGTTTCACATCCACTAATAAATTACCGCCAGTATCGACACTTTGGTCATAAATGGCGCGCCCAATACTTTCCACCACTCCCTGTAAAGGAATGTTTCCATTATACAAAACAATATTAGCTTTATTACCTTCTCTAATGTGTCTGAGCTTAGTTTCTTCGAAATAGCCCATCACATAGAATGAATCAGTATCGATTAGCGCGACTAATGGCGTACCGGTAGTGGCATAGTCACCTACGCGGGTTTGCAAGTTGGTGATGTACCCGTTGGTTGGGGCATAAATGTTAGTTTTGCTAAGGTTCCACTTCGCTTGCTCGAGGCTTGCCAACGCGCCTTGATAGGCCGCTTTCATGCTGTCCGCTGTTAGGTTGGCGATATCAAGATCTTCACCTGAAATGATGTTTTTGGGTAAGTTTCGGCGACGTTCGGCCTCATGATTGGCTTTAGCTAATTCAGCCTGAGCACGCACTACGGCCGCTTGAGCATTATCCAGAGCCAATTGGTAGGGTTGTGGGTCAATCACAAATAATAAGCTACCCGAGCTTACCAACTGGTTATCATGAACTAATATTTTAACCAATCGACCAGAGACTTCTGGTGTGATACTGACTAATTCTGCCCGGACTTTACCATCGCGAGTCCAGGGTGATTGCATATAATAATTCCACATCCACCAACCGGCACAGAGTGCGAGGGCGAACACGATGACTGAAGAGAAATATTTAAGTGACGGATGATTCATATCAATTTACCAACTGGCTAATATCCATAAAGAAACGCTGACCGCAATGACAAAAATGGATAGATCCATTAATATTGGATGCCAGATATCACCAGAGTAGATCCAATTCCGCAGCACATGATGGATCAATAGCCATAGCACCAAACCGAGTATAACTGCCTTGAATATTGGTGGGAAATAGATAGACGCACCTAATACCAAATCTGATAAGGGTGCCTTTGCGGATAATATTGATACATACATAAGGTTAATCCTTAAGTGGTAATTTAAGTAAATTCATAAATATTTTTAAAGGATTTTCCGTATTTATTGCTATTGTCCTAGCATCGACGGTATATATACATTTGTGTTTTTAATGTTAATTACTCAAAATAGACTGGACTCTGGTAGTTATGCTAGCACGCTAAATAAAAGGAGGGGCAATTGGAATCGACATTAGGATCTGATTTAGCACGATTAGTTCGCGTTTGGCGCGCACTGATCGACCATCGGTTAAAACCGTTGGAACTGACCCAAACGCATTGGGTTACCTTGCATAACATTAATCGTTTACCACCTGAGCAATCACAGATTCAACTGGCAAAAGCGATTGGTATCGAACAACCATCATTAGTTAGAACCTTAGATCAACTGGAGGAGAAAGGTCTAATTACACGCCATACTTGTGCAAATGATCGGCGTGCAAAGAGGATAAAACTGACGGAACAGTCTTCACCGATAATAGAGCAGGTTGATGGAGTCATACGTTCCACCCGCAAAGAAATTCTTGGGGGGATCTCAGCAGATGAAGTTGAAGTATTATCTGGCTTGATTGATAAGCTCGAGAGAAACATTATTCAATTACAAAGTAAGTAAAATAAAGCGTTACGACTCTATTCACAGCAGAAAGAAAATTTTTAGCCGTAAAAATAAGCCAGAGATCGTTATGATCTCTGGCTTTTATCGATGACATCACGCGTGTGCTGTTATTAATGCACTGTTACTGATGTATTGTCGCATGCGGTATTAATTAACGCGGGCTAACAGTGACGGTGCTACCACTGCTGGCGAGCATAACGCGCTGGCCAACGCTAAAGCGGGTTGGGCCTTGTTTCTGAACCACCAGAATGGTTGTGCCATCATCTTTACGCACTTCAAGTTGCACGCCGTCAGTACGGTTCATTGCACCCTGAACACCTTGTCCTGCCATACCACCGGCCACTGCGCCCGCTGCGGTCGCCAGGCTACGTCCGGTACCGCCACCCACAGTATTCCCCAGGAAACCACCCAGAACAGCACCACCGATAGCGCCCATAACATTGTTGTCATCGCCGCCTTGGATGGTGACCGGACGAACGGAAAGCAATGTGCCGTAAGTCACCGTCTGTACTTGTTTGGCTTGTGATGCACTAAAAACGTCACCAGACAAGGTGCTGTTGTTGGCACAACCGGTTAGAGTTACCGCAGCAATAGCGATGGCGATTAATGGCTTGATCATAAAAACTCCTATTAAAATGCATAACCGTATTAGGGTTCAGTATGTCTGGTATATCCAAATCCAGCCTATTGACGGCCTAGTATTTGCATAAAGTATGGCTTACCCCAGTATTTATTTCACTACTTAACTTATTTTTGATGGTCGTTTAAGTTTTCGACCACATTAATGGATCCGCAGCTTAGCGGGTGATAGCTCAACCAATATTAAACGGCGGTTTAACTTTCTTAAAGTCAGAAATATCATGCTGTAAACGAAAATGTCAGCATCAATAACTTTTATGTGATTCTTCCTGCAAATAGAAAACCTTCTTTAAGACATGCCCCTATGGCGGTATACACTTAAAAAAGTATATCTTTTCATGGTGTTAATTTTATTATTCTGACTAAGCTGGCGTAAAGTCTTGTTGCTATTTTGTCCCTCAACGGGAAATAAGGTCATTGCTATGAAATCAGGCCGTTTTATTGGAGTTATGTCAGGAACCAGTCTGGATGGCGTTGACGTCGTGCTGGCTGCCATTGATGAGCGCATGGTGGCTCAGCAGGCCAGTTATTGCCACCCGATGCCGCTACAGCTGAAGAACGACATTCTTGGCATGTGCCAGGGGCAGTCGACCACACTATCCGCAGTGGGTAAGCTCGATGCCCAATTGGGGATGTTATTTGCCGAAGCCGTGTTGGCGCTATTGGCCAAAGAGGGGTTGACGGGGCAAGATATCACCGCCATTGGCTGTCACGGGCAAACAGTATGGCATGAGCCGCTGGGAGAGCCGGCCTTTACCCTGCAATTAGGTGATAACAACCGTATTGCTGCCATGACAAAAATTGCCACTGTCGGGGACTTTCGTCGCCGGGATATGGCCTATGGCGGGCAGGGCGCACCTCTGGTTCCGGCCTTCCACCATGCATTGTTAGCCCATTCCACTGAGCGGCGGATGGTGTTGAACATTGGCGGCATTGCGAATTTATCTCTGCTATTACCTGATTCGCCGGTGCGCGGTTTTGATACCGGGCCTGGGAATATGCTGAT
The DNA here is from genome assembly GCF_003600645.1 of Yersinia rochesterensis. NCBI lineage: Bacteria > Pseudomonadati > Pseudomonadota > Gammaproteobacteria > Enterobacterales > Yersiniaceae > Yersinia > Yersinia rochesterensis. Next base: position 2,349,270 of record NZ_CP032482.1, on the reverse strand, counting down.
GGATAGCTGGATTTGGCGCAATCGCTCCTTACCTTATGACAAAGACGCCGCTTGGGCCCAGTCAGGGCGGGTTAATCAGCCACTCCTGAAACTAATGTTCAGTGATCCCTACTTTGCCAAACCCGCGCCGAAAAGCACCGGGCGCGAATATTTCAATGCAGGATGGTTGGATGAGCAATTGACTAAAATTCCGGGCATAAAACCTGAGGATATTCAGGCGACATTAGCGGAGCTAACCGCACTGTCTATTGCTGAGCAAGTGCAGTTAGCCGGAGGCTGTGAGCGGTTATTGGTCTGCGGGGGCGGGGCGCGCAACCCATTAGTCATGTCGCGGATGTCAACCTTGCTGCCGGGTACTGAAGTGTGTGTCACCGATGATTTTGGCGTCAGTGGCGATGATATGGAAGCATTGGCCTTCGCCTGGCTGGCATTCCGAACTTTATCCGGTAAATCGGGCAATTTGCCCTCGGTGACCGGCGCCAGTTGTGAGACCATTTTAGGAGCTGTCTATCCTGTATCCTTACGATGACAGTGTTAAGCTGCCCTAGGTTACGCTGGTTTATTCACGCAATAAGGACGGCAAAATGAAATATTTAATGGGCACGACAACCATCTTCGGCGCTGTGGCCGTATTGATGCTGGCGGGGTGCAGTTTGGTAGAACCCACGAAGAGCGAAACCTTGCATTATCAATGTGGCACCACCAAGCTGAAAGTGTTGCAAGACAATAAACAAGATAAAGTCAGCTTTGTTTTAGATGGTGAACAACTGACCTTGCCACAAGTGCGCGCGGCGTCTGGTGCCAAATACAGTGATGGTCACTATACTTTCTGGTCGAAAGGGAATACGGCTTTTGTTGAGCGTGACGAAAAAGTCATTATCAATGACTGCGTATTGATAAAATAAATACTTTGATCAAGTAATCAGGCTGTTGCTGGCTCAAGGTGATTGTGATTCTGCTGCTGCAAGGGCAGAATAATAATCACTGCTTTCCTGTGCATGATCGAGCTTACATGACTGACAAGAATGAATTTGATGTGGCAGACTCGCGCCGTGAATATATTCGCGGTGGTCTACGCCGTAGCGATTTAACCGAAAATCCATTGGAGTTGTTTGAGCGCTGGCTCAAACAGGCCTGTGATGCACGCTTGCCTGACCCGACGGCCATGTGCGTGGCCACCGTCGATGCGAATGGTCAGCCTTATCAGCGGATTGTGCTGTTGAAGCATTATGACGATCAGGGTTTGGTGTTTTATACCAACTTAGGCAGTCGCAAAGCGCAGCAATTAGCTGAAAATCCGCATATCAGTTTATTATTCCCCTGGCATATGCTCGACCGACAAGTCATTTTCCTTGGTAAAGCAGAGCGCCTTTCCACCCTCGAAGTGTTGAAATACTTCAGTTCCCGTCCGAAAGACAGCCAGATTGGCGCTTGGGTATCCCAGCAATCTTCACGAATTTCTGCCCGAGGGGTGCTGGAAAGTAAATTTTTCGAGCTAAAGCAAAAATTCCAGCAAGGTGATGTGCCGCTGCCCAGTTTTTGGGGCGGGTTCCGCGTTAAATTCGACTCAGTCGAATTCTGGCAAGGCGGCGAACACCGGTTGCATGACCGTTTTATCTATCAACGGGATGCAAATGCATGGGAAATTGACCGTTTAGCGCCCTGAGAATGATGAAATTCTGGCGCTCGTGCGGCGGGCGCTTTATTCTATGCCTTTCCTTTAGCACCCTTCGTAAAAGACAAATTTTTGTAAAAACAATTTTTGTGAAAAACAATGGAGTCGTTGATGACCAGCAGCAACCTGATTAAACAATTGCAAGAGCGGGGCCTCGTTGCCCAGGTTACGGATGAAGACGCGTTAGCAGAGAGACTGGCGCAAGGGCCAATTTCACTGTATTGCGGGTTTGATCCGACCGCAGACAGCTTGCATTTGGGTCATCTGGTTCCGTTGTTATGCTTAAAGCGCTTCCAACTGGCGGGGCATCGCCCGGTCGCTTTAGTCGGTGGTGCCACCGGTATGATTGGTGACCCAAGCTTCAAAGCCAGCGAACGTAAACTGAATACTGAAGATACGGTGAATGAGTGGGTGGAGAAAATTCGCCGGCAAGTGTCACCATTCCTGGATTTTGAATGTGGTGAAAACAGCGCTATTGCCGCCAACAACTATGATTGGTTTGGTGGCATGAATGTGCTGACTTTCCTGCGTGATATCGGTAAACACTTCTCTGTTAATCAGATGATTAATAAAGAAGCCGTTAAACAGCGCTTGAATCGTGACGACAGCGGTATTTCATTTACTGAGTTTTCCTACAATTTGCTGCAAGCTTATGATTTTGCTTGCCTGAATAAAGCGCACGGTGTGGCGCTGCAAATTGGGGGTTCTGACCAATGGGGTAACATTACCTCGGGTATCGATTTGACTCGCCGCCTTCACCAGCAGCAGGTTTATGGTCTGACCGTCCCATTGATCACCAAAGCAGATGGCACCAAATTCGGTAAAACTGAAGGTGGCGCGGTATGGCTTGATCCGCAGAAAACCAGCCCTTACAAATTCTACCAGTTCTGGATCAATACCGCAGATGCTGACGTTTATCGCTTCCTGAAGTTCTTTACTTTCATGAGTTTGGAAGAGATTAATGCGTTGGAAGAAGAAGATAAAAATAGCGGCAAAGCCCCGCGCGCTCAGTATGTGTTGGCAGAAAATGTCACGGGCATGGTGCATGGCGAAGAGGGGCTGGCGGCGGCTAAACGTATCACCGCAAGTTTGTTCTCCGGTGATTTAAACCAGATGACAGAAGCTGACTTTGCTCAGTTGGCGCAAGATGGCATGCCGACCATTGAACTGACCCGTGATGCTGATTTGCAGCAAGCGTTGGTCAATGCGGAGTTGGTTCCGTCCCGCGGTCAAGCGCGCGCCATGATTAACTCTAATGCCGTGGCTATCAATGGTGAGAAACAATCCGATCCGGAATACACGTTCACGGATAGCGATCGTCTATTTGGGCGCTATACCTTATTGCGCCGTGGCAAAAAACATTATTGCCTGATTAGCTGGCTGTAAGAGTAAAAGAAAATAAGGGGCAAGTGTGCTCCTTATTTTTTTGCTGATGGTTTATTCACTTTAGGCCGTACCAATGAAAAATATACTTTCAATTCAGTCTCATGTTGTTTTCGGCCATGCGGGTAATAGTGCGGCTGAGTTTCCTATGCGCCGGATGGGTGTTAATGTCTGGCCTCTGAATACTGTCCAGTTTTCGAATCATACTCAATATGGTCACTGGACGGGATGTGTCATGCCAGCCAGCCATCTGACTGAAATTGTTCAAGGTATTGCCGATATTGATCGGCTGAAAGATTGTGATGCCGTATTGAGTGGTTACATTGGTTCACCGGAACAAGGCGGCCATATCTTGGCGGCCGTTGCGCGCGTCAAGCAGGCCAATCCTAATGCCTGGTATTTTTGTGACCCGGTCATGGGACATCCTGAAAAAGGCTGTATTGTCGCACCGGGTGTAGCAGAGTTTTTCTGCCAAGAGGCATTACCTGCCAGCGACATTATTGCGCCTAATCTGCTCGAACTGGAGCAACTCAGTGGTGCGCGAGTCGAAAATGTCGAACAAGCTGTTAAGGTCGCCCGTGACCTTTGTGTTAAAGGGCCGAAAGTTGTTTTGGTCAAGCATTTGAGCCGCGCCGGCTATAACCTGGACTGTTTTGAAATGTTATTAGTGACCGCTGATGATGCCTGGCACATTAGCCGCCCGCTGGTGGATTTTGGTACACGCCAGCCAGTCGGTGTGGGTGATTTGACGAGCGGATTATTGCTGGTCAATTTGCTCAAAGGCGAACCATTGGATAAAGCGCTTGAGCATGTGACTGCCGCAGTCTATGAAGTGATGCTGAAAACTCAGGAGATGGGTGAGTATGAACTTCAGGTGGTTGCGGCGCAGGATGCGATTGTTAATCCTGGCTGCCAATTCACGGCGACGAAATTATAATCTGTTGCTAAAGTGCCCCTTAATCAGGGGCACTTTAATCCCGCTAATGACTTATTTCTTTATATCTTTTCTGCTGCCAAGGCTTCTTTTACTGCCGGGCGGCCAGCTACCCGCGCCATATATTTGTCTAAATGGCTGCGCTGCTTAATATCAAGCTTCAGTGCATTCGCCCAACGGGTGACCGTAAATAGATAGGCGTCGGCTACACTGAATTTTGAGCCTAACAGATAATCATGTTTTGCTAATTCGCTATCGACGTAGCTGAATTGTTTATCCAGCCGCTCACGAGCAATCGCTTTATATTCATCGGGTGTTTTCGGGTTAAACAGTGGGCTGAAGCCTTTATGTAATTCAGTCGCCACGAAATTTAACCACTCAATGGCGTGATAGCGAGAAAGGGTGCCTGATGGTGCAATTAGCTGACGATCGGGCACGATGTCTGCCAGATATTGCACGATAGCCACACCTTCGGTGAGTAGGCTTCCGTCATCCAGTAACAGAGCAGGAACTTGTCCTTTTGGATTGATGCGCAAATAGTCTTCACCCGTTTCAGTTTTTTTAGTCGCCAGATCGACGCTTTCAATACTGAAATCTAGCCCCGCTTCACGTAATACAATATGGGGGGACAAAGAACAGGCACCGGGTTTATAGAACAATTTCATCACAGACTCCTTAATAGCGAACTGAAAGATAAAAGCTTCTATTAATCCTAAGGCAGGGAGGTAAAAAATGCAGCTAGTACAATGTAATATAATTATGCGGGAAGTAAGAAATTGACCTACAGCAGTGAATTTCCGCCACTGTAGGCCATCCATGACAGTTATTTTCTGTCAGTGGACGAGTTGTTACCGTGGTGGACGTGTGCTGATAGAGGCTGACCAGCTAAAGGTGGTTGTGCTTGGTGCTGTTTTTTTGGTTTTTCTTTCTACGCGGGTTAACTTGGCGATTTGTTCTCGGGCGTTCATGATTTTTTCTATTGCTTCGTCTTTGACTTTATTTTGTTCTGAATTGGTTAGTGCCCTTCCTAAATTTATCCTGGCTTTATCGAGTTGCGTTTTGACATCGCGTTGCTCACTTTCGGTCATTTCTTTTAATGTCAGCTTTTTCATTTTTTTTGCCTTGTTTGCATCAGTCACACACAGTGTACAACCTTATTCTGTGCGGGGATGTAAGAGATTGCGATCCAGGCGACATTAATCACCATAAAAGCCTGTTAGCGACTTTAAAAAAAACCATTTAAGGGCTGTTCACTGAGACATTGCCTGGAGAGCGACGCGTTGCCACCAGTGACAGTGTCACAGAATTCAGTTGTTACTGTCATCAGTTATTGCCGCTATCAATGATTACAGCAGGCGCGAACCATAACCCCACAATAAGACAGTGAGGCCCAGAAGTAACTCTAACACCAGCACCCCGATGGCAAAGGTCGAGCCGGAGAAAATAAAACCTTCTTGCCGGTCAATGTTCAGGAAAGTGGGGATCCCCAGATACATCAGATAACCGGCATAACAAAGTGCAATCACCCCGACCAATAAGCACAACCAGATGATTGGGTAGAGGGCAACTACACCCGCCAAAAACATCGGTGTGGCGGCATATCCAGCGAACAGAGTACAATTTTGCCAACTCGGTCGGCTTTCATAACGGCGGGCCATCCAGTAAATGACCCGGCCCATCAGTGCCACGGCGGCCAGAATCAGCACATAGAAAATCACAGCAGAATAGAGCGCGGTTAGCGGGGTTAGTTTTATGCTCTGGCCGTCACCAAAGCTCCAACCGACTTGCGTGGTGCCGATAAATGCGCAAATCACCGGGATAGCCGCCATCAGGAGAATGTGATGAGCATACATGTGGCGTACGCTTTCGCCCTCACGTTTGATTTGCTGTAATTCCTGACCGGGATGGGTCATAAGTCCCCAAACATGGTTGATCATAAATCACCTCATTATCACCGACTACAGTAAGCTTCTCGGGGTTAATGCACCTGGAACACTTTAAAGTGTAGTTTATTTTTTGTACAAAAGAGGGGCGTTATTCACATTGGCTGTGGTGATAATGGAGATATCAATTGAGTAAATGTTTAAGATTAAACCGTGACATTAATTAATGCGTTAATTACCGGAGCCGCTATGAGTATTCAGGGAAATGATAATCGAATCGATAATATAGAGTTTGCTGTCAGTGATATTGCCCGTTCGAAAGACTTCTACGGGGCGGTTTTTCAGTGGCGGTTTACGGATTACGGGCCGAGCTATTGTGAATTTACTGATGGTCGATTGACCGGGGGTTTTACTTTGGGCGAGGTTAAGCCCAATGGTGGGCCACTTGTCATTCTCTATGCTGATGATTTAGCACAGACGCAAAAACGTCTGGAACAGGCGGGTGCCAAGATTGTTATTCCGGTATTTGCTTTCCCCGGTGGGCGGCGTTTCCACTTTACCGATCCAGACGGCTATCAGTTGGCGGTATGGTCAAATAACTGACCGCCCGCGGATGTTAAACAAAAAAACGCTCCCGAAGGAGCGCTTTTAACCAACCAGCAGATTAAACGGCTGTGGCGGACGGTGCTTTGTTGCTGTCACTCGGTGCTAATGTCATGCGATATAATTTTGGTGCAGTCAGCATCATCAGAACCGCGATGATAGCAGTTACAATACCAATCTGCATAAACACATGGCTATAGATGGCCAGTGATGCATGGGCGTCAGTGATATCACTTGGCACAGCGGTCAATGCGGCAACTTTACCGGCGATCATCGCGGCAGCCGCGGTGGTCAGGAACCATGACCCCATGATGAAGCCCATAAGGCGCTGCGGCACTAATTGCGCCACCATTGCCAGACCCAGGCCAGAAATCATCAGTTCACCAATACTTTGCAATGCATAGCTGAGGATTAACCAATTGACAGAGACAATACCGTGTTCGTTAGCTAAGCTTGCGCCCCATGGCAGTACCAGGAAGGCGGCGGAGCAGAGCACCATGCCGAAGGCAAATTTGTGCGGCATGGGCAGGCTATCGCCCATTTTGTTATAGATTGCGGCCAGTATTGGGCTGGCAACCATAATCCAGAATGGGTTCAAAGCTTGAAATTGTTCCGGCTCGAAGTTAATCCCCAAGATGGAGTGTTCAACGTTATGAATGGCGAAGAAATTCAGTGATGTTGGCATTTGGCTGTACAACACAAAGAACACCACCGCTTCCAGCATCAACAGGAATGCCACAATCATTCTACGGCGCGCGATGCCGTGCAGTGAAAATGTCTCTTTGGCAAAAATACAGATGATGCCGAGAGACACCAGCGCCAGCGCCCAGCGGGCAACTATTTGGTTATGCAGCAGCCAACTGGACAGCGCAATCAGCGCTACCACGCCGACCAGTACCATCAGCAGCTTTTTAAATTGCAACGGCGCGAAGTCAGGTTTAGAACCTTGATTTTTCACCCATTTACGGCAGAACCAGAAGTTCACCAGAGTGATTAGCATCCCAATAACACTCAGTGAAAATGCGACGCTCCAGCCATATTTCACTGCCAACCATGGGGTTGCCATCATAGAGAAGAACGAACCTATGTTAATGGACATATAGTACATGGTGAATGCACCGTCCAAACGCGGGTCGTCTTTGTTATAGCAGGTTGACAGCAAGGAGGATGGGTTGGCTTTGAATAAACCATTACCAACAGCAATGGTTGCCATGCCCAGATAGACCCAGAAAATATCATGGCCGGAGTAGGCTATCATGGAATACCCCACCGCCAGCACCAGCGCACCCAGCACGATAACGCGTTTCGCACCGAGAACTTTATCCCCTAACCAACCACCAATGGCAACGAAGCCATAGACCAGGGCGCTGAAAGAGGAGAATAAGGTTATCGAATCGGCTTCGCTCATCCCGAGCATTTTTACCAGATAAACGGCCATGATCCCTTGCAGGCCGTAATAACCAAAACGTTCCCAAAGTTCTATAGAGAAGATCAGATAAAACGCTTTCGGTTGCTTGAAAGCATTCAAACTGATTTCGGGTTGACTGCCGTTTGGTGGCTGTTGGCTATCTTTTGGTTGTTGATGGTTGTTTGCTGTTGACACGGAAACCCCTGTTTTCACTACCTGACATAGATATAAATGACAGAAAAGACAAAAGTGAATGCGCGAGATGGCATCCTTTTGCGTTGTTATAAGATGTTTAGCGGCGGTTAATGTTCACTATCTTTGTCAACGAGACAAGGGTTTTGCAATGTTCTGTTACATTTATCCCAGTCAGCGCGATGCAGCTATGTTGCAAATGTTATGCAGAATTAACGTTTATGTTTTAGCTCTTTGGCGATTTTTTGTTTTGATTAAAAGCTGAACTGATTTTATTCAGGCATATATTCTGCTATTTACCCATTTCATGGTTCATATCGTTAAATGTATGTGAATAGTCAAATCAATATTGTGCTTATAATGAAAAGTCTGAAATTATCCAAAATTAGGTTAAATGTTAATCAGGCAAGTTCTTGAGTCGAGCAGCAAACTGAGTGCTGGATCCCAGAGTTATGTAAATTTTTGGTCTAAAAAACGGCAGTGCGGCAAAACACCGGATGGAAGCACGATGGTATACTGCATCGAATCATGAAAATCTGAGATTTTGTATGGATATCAAACAGCTTATCTATCTGTGTAATTTGGAGCGCGAACGGCACTTTGGTCGTGCAGCAGAAGCCAGCTTTGTCAGCCAGCCAACTTTGTCAATGCGCTTGAAAAATCTGGAGCGGGAGCTGGGTGTGCCACTGATAAACCGTGGCAATAATTTTGAAGGATTTACTGCTGAAGGTGAGCGAGTTTTAGCCTGGGCGAGAGAAATTGTCTCTGTCTATCAAGGATTAAAGCTGGAGGTGGAATCACTTAAGCACGGTCTGAATGGCACGCTACGGATTGGTATAGTGCCGCAATGCAGCATTTCATTGGCGCAATTGCTGAAAAGTGCCAGTGAGCGCTACCCCCATCTGGACTATCGGGTCTCAGTGTTAAGTGCTGATCAACTGCTGGAAGCCCTGACGGGGCACTCGGTTGATGTGGGAATCGGTTTTTTCGAACTGAGCACTTTGAATGAACTGCATTTTCAAGCTCAACCGCTCATTGATGGTGGGGTTGAGTTGCTATTCCACCCGGAACATTTCCCTGAATTGATTGGCACTGAGCCGCTAACACTTTCCCAGGTAGCCGCATTGCCACTTTGTTTGGCGGAGCCGAGCCGCTATTTCCGCCGCTATCTGGATAATAATTTTCGCGATGCAGAGCTGTCATTACATATTCGGCTGGAAAGCACCTCTATCTTCCAATTGCTACAAGGGATTTTTGTCGGCTTGGGCTGTGGTTTATTCCCGCAAGGCAGTTTGCTGGAAGAAATGTCCCCAGCGTTACAGCGCAGGTCGGTGGATATTCCTAAGATGAACCGCCATGCTGCGGTGGCGGTAGCTGAGCCAGGGCGGGTGACACCGCTGGCCCAGCACTTCTTTGATGTTGCCCAAGAATGGCTCATTATCCACCGAGAATAATGGTAGCAACGGGGCTTGAGTCAAACAGTTTGCCCCAGTGTATGGCGTAGGCGGTTGGCCCAGCCCGCCGAGGCAATACAAAAAATAATACTGAGTAGCTGTTTATCACTGAGACCCAAGGCCAGCAACGGGCTAATATGCTGGTGGCTAAAGCGCTCCGGGGCGCGGGTCAGCTCGGCCGTAACAGAGATAAGCTGATGAGTCATTTGTTTATTGGGCTGGGCGGCTAATGCACTGTCAATCAAAGCCGAATTAATCCCCATCTGTAGCGCGGTTAATAATGAGTTATTTCCGGGCAGTTGTTGCAAATTATGCTGATGCCGGGTTTGGCAATAGAGGCTGCCGTTGATTCGGGCACTGACCAGCGAGACTAATTCCTGCCAGTCAGATTCGCTGGTCGGTGAAAAGGGAACTCGCGCTGGGTTATCTAACTGCGCGGTAATCGCGTTATAGGCTGACAAACTCTCTTGATGGTATGCGAGCAGTTGGTTGAGTGTGACCTCGACATCAACCGGTGATTCTTCTGCGGTAATAGACTCATTTTCCGCCAGTGAGGACAACCAACCTTGCCATTGTGGCTGACTTTCGGGTAATGGGCTTGAGGGGGCATCCTCCATCCGCGGGAAACCGGGCAGCATGACGGTCGGATAACCCGCTTGAGCAGAAAAACCGGCGACAACTCTGGCCTGAAAACCGATAAAACCAATTATCTGCGATAAAACAATAATATCTGCATTTGTCAGCCCCACCTCTGCTAACTGTTGCAGCGCATGCCGGTCAATCAAGGTCGGCTGGCTGGCGAGTTGGCGTGCATACTGGGTGATTTGTGTGAGCCGTATATTACTTTCCCGCGAGGCATCCGGGCTGGAAAGTGGGGTGAGGCGGGCGGCATAGTGGCTGCATAATCGTTGGACTCCGGTAACCTGAGCAACAGTCAAGGCGCTACTTAACCGGTCATACAGAGAAAAGGTATTTTCGGGGTCTAACGCCACAACCGGAGGGAAAAGCGCCTGATACATGGCATCTGAAGCAGATAAAATTGCGGCATGGTGTTGTAAGATATCACCTAAAGGGGTGGGGATATCGTTGGCTAAGCCGAGCAGGAAGACACCTTGTTCAATGAGGTTTTCACCATGATAGGGATTGCTGATGTTACCGCTATGTGCCGTGTCATTTTCGTCGGTAATTTGCGCGCTAATAGCCCGGCCACTGCGCTGAGTTTCATGATACCAATGAGCATTATCTTGCCGTCTAAATTGCACCATAGTGACCTCCAAGTTAAGGGCAGCAACACGCCAAAGTTAAAAAATGTAGGTGACACGCCGCAGCCCCTTGCGACGGGTGCGGATGAATGATGAACAGGGCGAGTCGCGGGGTATCTGGTTGGGCGTTATGGCAGAAGCGGGGGTTCAGCATCGGCGAAATATCCTGTTGTTTTATAGAATGAACACAGTGGATATCATTACCGATTGGGTTTGCGAGATAAAATAACGTTAAACCATAATCAATAACCAAAAGTAATAACATATTATTATATATAACAAAAATGTTATTACGTTAGCCAGTAACCGGGTAAAGGGCAGCTTAGGAGTATAAAAAAACCGCGATCAAGAGATCGCGGAGTCAGATTCAATATCGCCAAAACCGAGTTGGCGCTCATGGTCAGCAGTGAGTCAGTCAGAAGTTCGCGGTATCCCGCCGCCAAGCATCTGCGGTGAGCGCTTCACCAAAATGACTGGAAATCAATCGTTTGGTCAAGTCATGCAAGGGCGCTGCCAGCACTTCGGCGGTGCTGCCGCGCTCCACCACCGCCCCTTCATGCATCACAATCACCTGGTCACTGATATGTTTCATCATGCCCAAGTGCTGGGTTACATAAATATAGGATATGCCGTGTTTTTCCTGTAATTCCAACATCAGATTAATAATCTGTGAGCGCATGGACATATCCAACGAGGCCAAAGCTTCATCGGCAACAATCACTTTAGGTTGCAGGATCAAGGCCCGCGCCAGTGCGATCCGCTGCTTTTGGCCGGAGGCTAACATATGAGGATAATAATTAGCATGATCCGGCAACAGCCCCACTTGGCGTAACGTCTGGTAAATGCGCTGTTCGCGTGCCGCGGCATCTAAATCGGTATTCAGTTTCAGCGGCGCATCCAGCAATTGACCAATACGCTGACGGGGGTTCAATGAGGTGCTGGGGTCTTGGAAAATCATCCGGATACGCTGGCTGCGATAAGCATAATCGCCATACACCAGACGATGGTCATCAATCAGCAATTCACCGTCGGTCGGCTCAATCATGCCCGACAGCATTTTCGCCAAGGTGGATTTACCCGAGCCATTTTCACCAATCACCGCCAGAGTCTGGCCTTCGCGCAAGGTAAAACTGACCGATTTAACCGCCTCGACATGTTGACGGCGAAATAATCCGGTACGATAACGGAAAGTTTTGCTCAGATTTCGGACTTCGAGCAACGTCTCGGCCATTATTGCTCCTCCAGATTTAAGGGGAAGTGGCAGGCAAAGGCGTGGTTTTTCACCAAGCGCAAGCGCGGTGTTTCAATGCAGGTTTTCTGTGCATAAGGGCAACGCGGCCCCAGACGGCAGCCAATCGGCAAATGTTCCAGCGACGGAATGGCTCCCGGCAAAGTATTCAGCCGACTTTTATGTGGCAGAGCGCGACCAAAGTCGGGCATGGCGCGGATTAGCGCTTGAGTATAAGGATGGTGCGGGGTAGCCAACAGATCTTCGCAAACTGCACTTTCTACAGTCTGACCGCAATACAGCACATTAACCCGAGTGGCCCATTTACTCATCATCTGTAAATCATGGCTTATCAGCAAAATCGTGGTGTTGTTATTTTGATTAAGTCGCGCCAGCAGGCGGAAAATTTGCGCTTGAGTGGTCGGTTCCATCGCATTGGTCGGCTCATCGGCAATCAACAAGCGGGGCTGATTGGCCAGCGCGATAGCAATCATCACTTTTTGGCATTCGCCTTCTGTTAACTCATAAGGATAACTGTGCATAATATCTTTATGGTCTTTAATCCCCACCCGGTGCAGTAGCTCGATGGCCCGACGTTTGCGCCAATGAAATCGTTGCCACCAGCGGCCTTTGTATGTCCAGCCGGGGATAGCTTGCACCAATTGCTGACCAATACTTTCGGATGGGTCTAGACAAGATTGCGGTTCCTGAAAAATCATCGAAATATTATGGCCGATCACCTTGCGGCGCTCACGCGGAGTCAATTGCAATAAATCAATGTCATCAAAACGAAAGCGGTCAGCGGTAATGCGCCAATTGTCTTTGCTCACTCCACAGATGGCTTTAGCAATCAAACTCTTACCTGACCCTGACTCGCCGACCAGCCCGCGAACCTCACCCTCAGTCAGGGTAATACTGATGCGGTCAACGGCTTTCACCATTCCTTCAGCGGTCATAAACTCAATCGTGAGGTTGCGAATATCAAGTAACGGCATTATTCGACTCCATATTATTCAACACCCGCATTAATCGCCCGGCGCATACCATCACCTAATAGGTTAACCAACAACACACTGACCAAAATGGCTCCGCCGGGCAGCATTACTGTCCACGGGGCGACATAGACTAAATCCAGCGAGTCCCCGAGCATCGCGCCCCATTCCGGTGAGGGTAATTGTGCGCCCAAATCGAGAAAACCCAATGCCGCAATATCTAAAATCGCCATCGATAACGCCCGGGTAAATTCAGTGACTAACACCGATGCAATATTAGGAAAAATGGCGTAGGCCAAGATATGCGGGGTGGAAGCGCCGTCCAGACGAGCGGCAATCACATATTCTTTATCCAGTTCATCATGCACGGCGCTATAAATGGTGCGCACCATGCGGGGTAACAGTGCCAGCCAGACGGCGAACATCGCGTGCTCTAAACTGGGGCCGACAAAGGCCACCACAATGATGGCCAGCAACAGTGATGGAATAGAGAGCAATGTATCCAGCACGTGATTAAGAATCGCCGAACGAAAACCATGGGTGATGCCCGCAAAAACCCCCAACACCACGCCACACAGGGCTGCCGCCACCGTCACCAGCAGCGCGGAGCCGTAAGTCGATGCCGCACCGGCCAATAAGCGGCTTAAAATATCGCGCCCTAAATCATCAGTGCCCAGAAAGAAAGAGACATTACCGTAACGTGACCAGGAGGGCGGCAGTAATTGGTAGCCCAAAAACTGTTGGTCGAGGGCATAAGGGGCCAGAGTGCTGCCCAACAGACACAGGGCCAACAACCCCAGGACACCGTAAAACCCCACCATCGCCAGGCCATCAGCATAGAAAAGCCGCCAGGTATACAACAGCGGGCTGGGCATTTTCTTCTCGCGGTAGACATTATCGAAGGGCATACCATTCCTTATGCTTTAACGGCGTCATCATCGCGCCCAGAATATCCGATAGCACATTAACAACGATAACCAACGAGCCGACTACCATCACTCCTGCGGAGATAGCGGCGTAATCTTGTTGACGAATGGCGTTGATAAGCCAGCGGCCTAGCCCCGGCCAGTTAAAAACCACTTCGGTTATCATCGCCAATGTCAGCATGGTTGAGAACTGCAAGCCCAATTTCGGAATGATGGGGGGCAACGCATTGTGCAGGACATGTCGGTGAATAATGGTGAAGCGGGATAAACCGCGGGTGGCCGCCGCCTTAATGTAGTTTTGCCCGATAACATCATCGGTGCTGGTGCGCATTAAGCGGATAACTTCTGTGGTGGGGGCCACGGCTAAAGCCGTGATGGGCAAAATCATGTGCTCAAGCGCACTGAGCATCATCTCTTTACGATAGGGCGAGGTTGATAACCAGGCATCGACCAAGGCCAGCCCGGTGACGGGTTTGACTTGATACAAGAGATCAAACCGCCCAGAGACTGGCAGCCAGCCCAAATGCAGTGAAAAGAACAGCATCAATAACAGCGCAAGCCAAAACACCGGAATAGAGAAACCAAGAAGCGCAATTGAGCTAATGGCAATATCAGCAAATTTGCCGCGCATCACCCCGGCAATAATTCCCAGCGGAATGCCGACAAACAGGGCCAGAGTAAAAGCTAAAACACAGAGTTCCATGGTGGCGGGGAAAGCTTCGCGTAATTGCTCACTGATCGGCTGACCATTAATGCTGGAAACACCAAAATCCCACTGGAACAAGCTGCTGAAATAGAACTGGTAAGCATCCAATAGCGATGCGCCGCTTAACGGGCCGTGAGGGGTAAAATAGCTCAGACTAAAACTGACTAATGACAACATAAACAACGTTATCACCAGCAGCAATAAGCGCCGTAACGTAAAGATTATCATGGCTTTTTACCCTCGTCGCTCTGACTTCCGCGAGATTGACTTTCGCGAAACACACCGGCAAAAGAAGAATTACCAAACGGGCTTAACACTAAACCTTTAATATCATATCGGTATGCTTGCAACCGTAAGGATGACGCCAAGGGTAACAATGGCAGCTGTTGCTCCAGAATACGCTGGGCCTGCTGATAATATTCAATACGTGCCGATAATTGCTGGGAACGTAAGGCTTTTTGCAGTAATTCATCAAATTCAGGGTCACACCAGTGAGCATAGTTTGTTTGCGAACGAATTGCTGCACAGCTTAATAATGGGCGGAAGAAACTGTCCGGGTCATTACTGTCGGTTGACCAGCCAGAGAGTGTTAGGTCGTGGTTCATCTCCATCAGGCGAGCTTCCTGGAAGCGGCCTTCGACTGGCACGATATTCACCGTAATCCCGACTTGCGCTAAATCGGCCTGTATTAACTCGGCTGTTTTTAACGGGCTGGGGTTATAGGACTGCGATGCCGTCGGCACCCATAAGTTGAGTTGCAGTTTAGTAATGCCCAGTTCTTTGAGAATTTCTTTGGCTTTTTCTGGATTATATTCAGTTACTTGAGCCTGATTATCATAAGCCCAGGATGCTCGAGGTAAAATGGACGCTGCGGTTTCAGCTGTACCGTAATAGATTGATTGCATCAATCTTTGGTTGTTGATTGATAAAGCTATGGCTTGCCGGACGCGTTGGTCATTTAGCGGCGGTTTGCGGGTATTAAAGGCCAAATAGGCGACGTTCATTCCTGGGCGTAGCGTCAGGCGCAGGCGGGGATCATCGCGTAAAATAGATAACTGGCTCGCGGCTGGATAGGCCAATACATCACATTCGCCGGTCAATAATTTGGATAACCGACCGGTTCCTCCTACGCCCAAGTCAATGACGACCTGCGGCATGCGCGGCAAACCTTTCCAATAGTCACTGTTACGGGACAAGCGGATATATTGCCCAGACCGATATTCGTTTAACAAGAAAGGGCCAGTGCCGACTGGTTCGCGGTCAATTTGTTCTTGTCGGCCCTTTTGGGCTAAGACATCAGCATATTCAGCTGAAAGCACTGGCGCATAATGGGTCGCCAGATGCCAAAGAAAGGACGCATCGGGGGCTTTCAGTTTAAATTCAACCGTATAGTCATCAAGCTTTTGGACACTTTGTACCGCGTCAGCAAATTGCAAACTATCAAAGTAGGGATATTCACCACCGTTGACATCATGATAAGGATGCTTTGGATCAAATACTCGCTGAAAACTGAAAACGACGTCATCAGCATTCATTTTTCGCGTGGGAGTAAACCAATCAGTGGTCTGGAAAGGAACATCTTTACGCAAATGAAAACGGTAGGTCGCGCCGTTATCCAGCACTTGCCAGCGCTCTGCTAATTCAGGAATTAACCGGTAAGTATAAGGGTCGACATCCAGCAAACGGTCATAAAGCTGCGCCGCGAGAGTGTCGACGGTTAATCCGCTACTGGCCATCTGTGGGTTGAAAGTATTCAGTATCCCACTGACACAATAGACAAATCCACGCTGGCGGATATCCGGCAGTGGTTGAGTGGGGGCGGCGGCCGGGGTAGGTTGCGCCAGTGCTGGGGTCGCAAGGCAAGCCAGCGACAGCATCCAAATCGACAGCATCCAAATAAATAAAGCACGCATAAACGCTTCGCAGTCAGTAAGCAATACTCTCATTGTACCGTAATCTGACACTCCCCCCAATCCATTGAGCAAAACAACTGCGCCGTCTGCTGCTTGTTGCAGCAATAAACAGTAAATGATGGTTTATTCATTGGGAAATCATGGATGTCTATCGTTAGGCGGAGAGATATTTTATTCTGAGGTCGCGCATAATCTCATCATAATCAGTATGGTAATGAGAAAAATTCTCAACAAAGTGTTTGCAAGTGCTATTGATAACCATTATCATCGCTTTGCTCTTCGGGACAAGGCCTAAAGTTTCAGGCTTTTGACAGAAAAGCACGACATTGCTCACATTGCTTCCAGTGTTTTTTAAGCCAGCTCGGGTGCTGGCTTTTTTTTTACCTATGACTCCCTTATATATTGATAACAAGTATCAATCCCAACAATCCACCTTGGTATTTATATGTTTTATGTATATATCAAGGAATTTTGGTTTATAAAATACCGTGATTTTGAGATATATTTTTCTTGATCATTTTATGTCTATTTATATTTCATCTGATTGAGAATTAGATATTAATATATTTCATGAGAGGTTGTGAATGATATTAGTTAAATTTATCGTATTATATTTAATGAGTACTCTGATAATGCCTAATAGCAAGGCTAAACCACCGGATATTGTCTGGCGAGTTGATACGCGTGATTTAGACGATGTATTCAATAATGGTTTTAGTGCGGCGGGTAATAACAATAATATTGTTGAACATCTCACTGGCAGAAGTTGTCATCAGCATGGTGGCGGGAGCGTCAGTAGTTCTTTTATTTCGACGACATCTAATCGCAATTTTGCCTATCATTATGCTGAGCGAATTTTACGTGGTATGAATGCGCAGGGTGATGTTAATGCACAAGTTTACATTTATCAAATTCGGGCAACCGAAAATATGTATAGCGCAGGCACTACATTAGAGTTTTTATTACGGGGCTATGACCATGGTCAACATCACGAAATATCGAGAATATTACGCTATACACCCTACTTATCAGAGTGGATGGCGCATAACAGAATTGAACCAGAGCAGATAGCCTCTCAAACAGCTTATTATATCTATCGGGGGACGATACGCAGTGAATCTATCTTTCACAATGCCAGATTTGTACAAACACGATCAACAGCTAATGATGGGCCATTCCCCACGGTGTTTACCAGAAGGCCAGTAATACAATGGGCGCGTAGCTGGATGATGAGATTAGGAACCAATCCCATGGTAAATGCATGTTTTGGAAATTTAGAACATACAGAATTTAAACGCGACACTCACGAGCACAGAGGTGGGGATAATAGAATGTTCATGCTAATAACAATTTTGTAGTCATAAATTAATATTTTCATCCATCAGAAAATATAATAGAGGTTAACTCATGAAAGTAATCAACTATAGTATTGTGATTGTTATTTCCATATTCAATAGCGTTAGTTTTGCAGTTGTGCCGGGTAGTTTACAATCACAATGTGATGCTGATAACGGCACTATGCTTTATAATAAAGTGATACAGAAATTTAATGCGAGTGTGATGTGGCGTCCTGGGCGCTCTCCAGTGAATGCTGTTAATATAAAAGTTAATGATAATTGGTACGGCGCTATTGCAGAAGATACAACGCATGGTGATTCGTCAAAAGGGATGTCCAACTTTGCTCAAGCTGCTTATCTAATTAATTTAAAGGTTAATGTGTGTGTAAAAGATAAGTATCTCCGGGGAGTTGAAGGTGTTAATTAAATCTTCATCAGGCGAGTATATTCACATTGGCCTGAATAGTTTGTGCATGAGTTTATTATTGTGGTTCATTTTCTCCCATTAATATTGCGTGTTTTTTTAGCATGCCACGTAATTGATGGTAAGTTAATCCTAACAAGCTGGCGGCCTTCCGCTGATTAAACCGCGCCTGTTCCAAGGCCTGTTGGAGCATGTGATGTTCGCTATTATGTAGCCAATGTTTAAGATTAAGGGGCAGGGAGGGTAATTCGCCGGTTGCGGTGCCAGGATTATTGCTCTCGAGACTTTCATCTTCTCTGCTTGGCCGGCGAGCAAAGGGATCAATAATAATATTATCCAACGCCTCATTATTATCGCCATGGCGATATACTGAGCGCTCGACCACATTCTTCAGCTCACGAACATTGCCCGGCCAACGATATCCTAACAATTGCTGTTTGGCTTGAGGCGTAAAACCAGGGAACAATGGCAAACCTAATTCCCGACACATTTGAATAGCAAAATGCTCTGCCAGCAGCATAATGTCTTGCTGACGCTCACGTAACGGCGGCAGTTGCACCACATCAAATGCCAGGCGGTCGAGTAAGTCAGCGCGGAATTTCCCTGCGGCTGCGAGCGCGGGCAAGTTATCATTGGTCGCGCACACTAAACGCACATCCACCTGTAAGGGTTGGCTGCCACCCACCCGCTCCAGATGACCATATTCAATCACCCTTAATAGTTTTTCCTGTACCAACATCGGCGCAGTGGCCAGTTCATCTAAAAATAGCGTGCCCCCGTCGGCGCGTTCAAAGCGGCCAAGATGACGTTTTTGCGCGCCAGTAAAAGCCCCAGCCTCATGGCCGAACAACTCTGAATCGAGTAAGTTTTCATTCAGTGCAGCGCAGTTGAGTGAAATGAACGGCCCTTGCCAACGGTCTGATAAATAATGCAAACGATGGGCTATCAGCTCCTTGCCGGTTCCCCGCTCACCAATCACCAACACGGGCTTATTCAGTTTTGCCAGCCCGGAAACTTGCTCCAGCACCTCAACAAAAGAGTTTGCTTCGCCTAACAGGTTTTCTATTTGCTCGCTCATGATGAAATTCGCCAATAGTTGGTGAGAATAATCACTCTACCTTTTATTCTCAAACAGTCAAAAATATTTTTTTGTTATTTTTCAGCTTATTAACTTTCACTAAAAGTTGGCACGACTCTTGATATATCACTATCGAGATTATATGAAGCGGCGCAACCAAACGCCAACTTCAGTTTAAAAAAACTAACTTCAGTTAAAAGAACCAATAAGTTAAAAGAGGATGTAATTATGGGTATTTTTTCTCGTTTTGCCGATATCGTGAATGCCAACATCAATACATTACTGGATAAAGCCGAAGATCCGCAGAAGTTAGTGCGGTTGATGATTCAGGAAATGGAAGATACGTTGGTAGAGATTCGCTCAACATCAGCTCGTGCACTGGCTGAGAAAAAACAATTGCTGCGGCGTATTGATCACAGTGAAAGTCAGCAACAAGAGTGGCAGGATAAAGCCGAACTGGCTTTGCGCAAAGATAAAGAAGATTTGGCCCGCGCCGCCCTGATTGAAAAGCAAAAAGTGGCGGCGCTGATTGATACGCTGACTCGTGAAGTCGCGACCGTTGATGAAACACTCAACCGGATGAAGCACGAAATTACGGAGCTGGAAAGTAAACTGACTGAAACTCGGGCCAGACAGCAAGCTCTGACACTGCGCCATCAAGCTGCGGCATCTTCTCGCGATGTTCGCCGTCAGTTAGACAGCGGCAAGCTGGATGAGGCGATGGCACGTTTTGAACAGTTTGAGCGCCGTATCGACCATATGGAAGCAGAGGCTGAAACCGTGGGTATCGGCAAACAAAAATCACTGGAAAGCCAATTTGCTGAACTGAAAGCGGATGACGAAATCAGCAATCAACTGGCGGCTCTGAAAGCAAAAATGAATTCAGCTCAGTAAGTTGGCACTCAATTGCAGAAAAATACCGGGCGGGCCGTCGGGAGAAAGGCGGCCTGCTATGACGACAACGCGGATACCCGCGAGCATAAATTTAAGGGGAATGAATGAGTATCCTGTTTCTTGCTAT
Organism: Yersinia rochesterensis; assembly: GCF_003600645.1. NCBI lineage: Bacteria > Pseudomonadati > Pseudomonadota > Gammaproteobacteria > Enterobacterales > Yersiniaceae > Yersinia > Yersinia rochesterensis. The sequence continues at coordinate 2,328,851 of NZ_CP032482.1, read as the reverse complement.
ACCGCTGACCATTTTTGTGCTGTTTGTTGCGCCGATTTGGTTATGGCTGCATTACAGCAATCGCCAGCAAAGTGGTGCTCAACTCAGCCATCAGGATATGCAACGGTTATCGCAGTTAACTGACGATGCCCGTCGGATGCGTGAGCGTATTCAGACTTTGGAGGAAATTCTTGATGCGGAGCATCCGAACTGGAGGCAATCATAATGGGCGATATGTTTAAAAATAATTCATTTAAAAACGATTCATTTAAAAACAATATGTTAAGTAAGAAGAAACTCTATCGTGTGCCCGAAGAGGGGATGGTCAAAGGTGTTTGTGCCGGGTTGGCGCATTACTTTGATATTCCGGTGCGATTAATTCGCGTGATGGTGGTGTTGTCGCTATTCTTTGGCCTGTTTGTTTTCACTATTGCGGCTTATATCGTGCTGACTTTTATGCTGGAACCGGCACCTGCGTCTAGTTTCAGTGCGCATAAGGAAGCAACACCGCGCCAGCTTCTTGACCAGTTAGAATATGAATTGGGGGCTGGGGAACAACGCTTGCGCCAGGTCGAGCGCTATGTGACTTCCGAAACTTTCGGAGTACAGAGCCGTTTTCGTCAGTTGTAATGTGACCTATTCGTTTCACAGTGAAGCCTGCCGGAGGGCATAAATATGAACAATAACTCTGCTCGTCCCCGCGCAGGTGTAGTATTAACTACACTAATTAAAATAATTTTTAGTGTTGCTTTGACCTATGGCCCAGCGGGTGCCGCGGGCTTTATCGTCAAGAATGTCAGCCGTAAACCCTTGCGTTGGTTACTGCTGATGATGCTGGAACCCATGCTGAAACGTGCGATGGGAGCAGCGGTGGGCCAATTTGCTAAGGAGAAGCATGAAACGACTGCAAAATGAGATTACATCATTGGTTAATCGCGGGATGGATAGACATCTGCGCTTGGCTGTAACCGGCCTGAGCCGCAGCGGGAAAACCGCTTTTATCACTTCTTTAGTGAATCAATTACTTCATGTTCACAGCGGCGCACGTTTACCGCTGTTTTCTGCTGTGCGCGAAGAGCGCCTACTCGGCGTGAAGCGGGTACCGCAACGAGATTTGGGCATTCAGCGCTTTCGGTACGACGAAGGGCTGGCCTCTTTATATGGTACACCGCCAAATTGGCCGACTCCGACCCGTGGCGTCAGTGAGATTCGTTTGGCGCTGCGTTTTCGTTCCAGCGATTCTCTTTTGCGCCACTTTAAAGAGACCTCAACCTTGTATCTGGAAATTGTCGATTATCCGGGTGAATGGTTGCTGGATTTACCCATGCTGGAACAAGATTATTTAAGTTGGTCGCATCAAATGGCGGGCTTGTTACAAGGTTCCCGTGCTGAGTGGGCTAAACCCTGGCTGGAGCTTTGTCAGCAGTGTGATCCGCTGGCCGCTGCCGATGAAAATCAACTGGCGGCGATTGCTCAGGCTTATACTGATTATCTGATTCGTTGCAAAAATGAAGGGCTGCATTTCATTCAGCCGGGGCGGTTTGTGCTACCGGGTGATATGGCGGGGGCACCTGCATTGCAGTTCTTCCCATGGCCGGATGTGAGTGGCCTTGGTGAATCACGGCTAGCTCAGGCCGATAAACACTCCAATTTAGGGATGTTACGCGCCCGTTTTAACTATTATTGCAACTCGGTGGTTAAAGGTTTTTACAAAGAGCATTTTGTGCGTTTTGATCGGCAAATCGTGCTGGTGGATTGTCTGCAACCGCTGAATAGCGGGCCGCAGGCGTTTAACGACATGCGCCTGGCTTTGACACAATTGATGCAGAGTTTCCATTATGGAAAGCGCACACTATTTCGCCGTTTATTCTCTCCGTGTATTGATAAGCTAATGTTTGCCGCCACCAAAGCCGACCATGTGACAGCCGATCAACACGCTAATTTGGTCTCTTTGCTGCAACAATTGGTACAGGAAGCTTGGCAGAATGCTGCATTTGAAGGGATCAGCATGGATTGTGTCGGGTTGGCCTCGGTGCAGGCGACGGAAAGTGGAATTGTTGACCATCAGGGGCAAAAAATCCCCGCGTTACGCGGTCACCGATTGGGCGATGGTCTGCCGCTGACGGTCTTCCCCGGCGATGTTCCTGCGCGTTTGCCCGGCCCTGCTTTTTGGCAGCAGCAAGGGTTCCATTTTGACGAGTTTCGCCCTCAAACCGTACATGTTGACAGCCCGTTACCGCATATTCGTCTCGACGCGGTAATGGAATTCTTATTGGGAGATAAACTGCGATGAGCGAACCTTTAAAACCACGGATCGATTTTGAGCAGCCGTTGCAACCCTTAGATGAGCCAGTATTAAAAGCCGCACAGGCTTTTGACCAACATGCCGCTGAGAATTTCTATCCAGCGGCCCCGGAACTGGACGCAGAAAATGAAGAAGGTCGGGTAGAGGGGTTGGTTAATGCCGCATTGAAACCCAAACGCAGCTTGTGGCGCAAAATGGTCACTGTGGGGTTGGCACTCTTTGGTGTCAGTGTAATTGCTCAGTCAGTGCAATGGGTCAATCAGGCCTGGCAACAGCAGGATTGGATTGCGCTGGGAGCCACTACGGCCGGAGGGCTTATCGTGCTGGCGGGAGTTGGCTCGGTGGTGACGGAGTGGCGGCGGTTATATCGCCTACGGCAACGGGCAGAAGAGCGTGATATTGCACGAGAACTTCTGGTGAGTCACGGAATCGGCCAGGGGCGCGTATTTTGTGAAAAGCTGGCGCGTCAGGCGGGGCTGGATCAAGGGCATCCGGCACTTCAGCGCTGGCATGCTTCGCTACATGAAACTCATAATGATCGCGAAGTTGTTGAATTGTATGCCAAACTGGTGCAGCCTTCACTTGATAATCTGGCGCGGGCTGAAATCAGCCGCTATGCCGCTGAGTCGGCATTAATGATTGCCGTCAGCCCATTGGCACTGGTCGATATGGCATTTATCGCATGGCGGAATATTCGTCTAATTAATCGTATTGCCGCTTTGTATGGTATTGAGTTGGGGTATTTCAGCCGCCTGCGTTTGTTCCGTTTGGTGTTGCTCAATATCGCCTTTGCGGGTGCCTCTGAATTGGTGCGTGAGGTTGGCATGGATTGGTTATCGCAAGATTTAGCCGCGCGTTTGTCGGCACGTGCCGCGCAAGGTATTGGGGCGGGGTTGTTAACTGCCCGACTGGGTATTAAAGCGATGGAATTGTGCAGGCCATTACCGTGGTTAGGAGATGATAAACCCAAATTGGGGGATTTCCGCCGGCAGTTGATCAGCCAGTTGAAAAATACATTACCAAAGAAAGATAAAGCGACTCCGTAATAAAAACTATTTCAGCCGTGGGTCAAAGGCAAAAGAGAGTGGTTTAACACTGTTTAAGCAAGCTTGAAAATCTTTATGCCGAGGGTTGAGCAGTAGATTGTTTTCTGACGGCACCAGAGTGGATGGAACCAGTAATGCAAGTGATGATTCCAGCTCTAACCATTCGGTGCCGATATCCATTGTGGTCGCCGGCGCGGGATCACTGCGCCAGTCAGCAGGCCAATCTTGCGGTTGAAGTAACAGAATATGGCTATCTTCGATTTCAATCTGGAATAGCTCGAACTCGCTCAGCGTTGAGCTATCTTGGATATGTACCAATGTTTCCAGCATCGCCAAAGACACACTGCTGGCTAAGTAGATGGCGGCGTGCCCCTTATGATTCCAACGGCCACCATAGATTTCGGCGCCATAACCGGTCCAGGTTGACGCCAGATAACGGCGCATCACAATACGGTAGAACTTCATAAGTGCCAGCCTATTGGGGCTTTATTCATAATCTACAGATCCTTATAGTTTACTTTCCCTTTGGCCTATTCCTTGCGCCACTGAGTTATGAAAATACACCGTGCTCCAAACGCCCAATTAAATCACAGACTTCCAGTGCACCGGTTTCCGTTTCCAGCAAGGAGTCGGGGCTGCGGTGACCAAGACCTTTAATCGGGGTAGACATCCAGGCGATAGCTTTGCCCTTATCACCGCCAAATAGATCAACTGCGGCATCCATTACCCGGACGAAACGGGCAATTCGCTCACTCTCTTCAGGGGTGAAACGGCCATCATGTGTGCGTCTGCGGGTCAGACTGCGGCTGGGAATACCCGTGGCCCGCAATATTTCAGCTTTAGGGATAGAAGCCCATAAATGGATACCGTCGATGACATCAACTGAAAAACCCATTTTGATACTATCGACCAATACAGTGCCGCGGCTGGCGGGCAAACCAATCTCTCGCCATAGCGCCCCAGTTTTGGTCGCTGGGGTCGGGTGATATGCTCTCATGTAACCTCCTCGGTCAATTGGCTATGTATACTATAGCCAGATGGCCGATATAAAGCAAAGTGTCACCTGTTCTTGACGAGGATGTTGACGCTACTTATCATTATATTATTCTAACTTATTGCTATAAAAAGTAATAACTCGCTATATATGATGGCTATAGGGGGTGATCCTCTTATCTTGGTGAGTTTGATTGGATAAAAAAAATAGCGAAAAGCCGATTCCTGTCAACTTTTGCTGACAGACTGCTTCATCAGCAAGGGGGGACAGGGTATTATCATAGGCAGATATTCCGCACCTGCCATATATAAGGGCGATACTGATGCGCTTGGAAGTTTTTTGCGAAGACCGAATCGGTCTCACGAGAGAGTTGCTTGATCTCTTGGTTTTACGCGGTATTGACTTACGCGGGATCGAAATTGATCCGATTGGCCGTATTTATCTGAATTTCTCACAGCTGGATTTCAGTGTATTTAGTGCATTAATGATGGACATCCGGCGTATTGATGGTGTTACCGATGTTCGCACCGTCTCCTTTATGCCATCAGAGCGGGAGCACCGCTCACTGCGGGCACTGCTTGAATCCATGCCAGAGCCGGTATTTTCTATCGATTTAAAAGGTAACCTTGAGTTAGCTAATCCCGCTGCCCGCGAGTTGTTTTCCCTCAATGAGGAGAAAATTCGTCATAAAACAGCAGGTAGCCTACTGGGGGGATATAACTTTGCCCGTTGGTTTGAAGGTGGAGAAACCGCGCCTCATACCGAACGTGTGCTGATCAACAATCAGGATTACCTGCTGGAGATCACCCCGATTCAGCTAGAAGACGAAAATCAGCAGAATCAAACGGTGGGTGCTGTGGTCATGTTAAAATCCACTGTGCGCATGGGGCAACAACTGCAAACTTTATCAGTAAACGATGATACTGAATTTAAACAGATAGTTGCCACCAGCGTTAAGATGCGCCAAGTGCTTGAACAAGCACGTAAATTAGCGATGCTGGATGCGCCGTTACTGTTAATCGGTGATACCGGTACTGGCAAAGACTTGTTGGCTCGCGCTTGCCATTTGCGCAGCCCGCGCGGGAAAATGCCTTTCCTCGGCCTTAATTGTGCTTCCTTACCCGACGATGTGGTAGAAAGTGAGCTATTTGGCTATGCCGCCGGGGCTTATCCCAATGCAGTCGAAGGTAAAAAAGGGTTCTTTGAGCAAGCAAACGGTGGTTCAGTTCTCTTAGATGAAATCGGCGAAATGTCGCCTCGTATGCAAATCAAACTGTTGCGCTTCCTTAATGACGGAACTTTCCGCCGTGTCGGCGAAGAGCATGAGGTGCATGTCGATGTGCGGGTTATCTGTGCCACCCAAAAGAATTTAGTGGAATTAGTACAACGCGGTGAATTCCGTGAAGATCTCTATTATCGCCTCAATGTGTTGACCATCACTCTACCGCCGTTGCGTGAGCGACAAGCGGATATCATGCCCCTGACGGCGCTATTTGTTGCCCGTTTTTCTGACGAGCAAGGTGTGCCGCGGCCAAAGTTGGCGCCTGAACTGAGCAGTTTCCTGACAAATTATGGTTGGCCAGGTAATGTGCGCCAACTGAAAAATGCTATCTATCGTGCTTTGACGCAATTGGATGGAGCCGAGCTGCGGCCACAGGATATCGTCTTACCGGAGTTTGAAGTTGAAGCGGCGCTAGGGGATGAAGTGCTTGATGGCTCACTCGACGATATTAGTAAACGGTTCGAACGTTCTGTTTTAACTCGCCTTTATCGCAATTATCCGAGCACACGTAAACTTGCCAAACGGCTAGGGGTTTCTCACACCGCGATTGCCAATAAACTACGCGAATACGGTTTAAGCAGTAAACGGCCTGCCAGTGATGAAAGCGAAGAAGAATAAAGCGTGGCATAAGCTGCGATAACATAGATTGCTATAAAGACATAGATTGCTATAAAGACATAGATTGCTATAAAAAACGGCTGCACCCAGATGGGCCAGCCGTTTGTATTAAATTTAGACTTTATTAAAACTAGACTTTATTAAACTAAAGTAGAGAAAATTACTTCAGTGCTGCTAAAGCGGCATCATAGTTTGGTTCGGTGGTGATTTCGTTAACTAACTCACTGTAGATAACTTTGTCTTGACCATCCAGAACCACGACAGCACGTGCAGTCAAACCTGCCAATGGGCCTTCAGTAATCGCTACACCGTAAGCTTGTTTGAAATCTGCGCCACGCAAAGTTGACAAGGTGGTGACGTTGCTCAGGCCTTCAGCACCGCAAAAACGGGATTGGGCAAATGGCAGGTCAGAGGAGATACAAAGAACGACAGTGTTCTCAAGTTCGCCAGCCAATTGATTGAATTTGCGTACGGACGCGGCACAAACACCGGTATCAATACTTGGGAAGATATTCAAAACTTTACGTTTACCCGCGAAGCTGCTCAGGGCAACATCGGATAAATCTTTCGCGACCAAAGTAAAATCTTTGGCTTTATCGCCGGGTTGTGGCAGTTGACCTGCAACGGTCACTGGATTGCCTTGGAAATGTACTGTCTGTGTCATTATTTGATCCCTTTTACAGATGTGTAACACGAAGTTCAGTTTAAGGTAACAATGGCAGCTTGGATATGAGAAATTTGCTAAATAATTCAGATTTTACTGACGTTAGGTTCTAATACTGAATGTCCGCACCCGAATTTTCTGAGGAGTCATAATGAGAACCATGCGTTGCTATCCAGAGGCTTGGCCTCTCCATTCTGCGTTTGTTATTTCCCGCGGAAGCCGCAGTGAAGCAAAAGTTGTGGTTGTCGAGATTGAGGAGGCGGGTATTCGTGCTGTTGGTGAATGTACCCCATACCCACATTATGGAGAAAGTGAATCTTCGGTGATGGCGCAGTTGGCCTTGGTAGTCAGTGCCATAGAGCAGGGCATTTCGCGTGAGACCTTACAACAGCTATTACCCGCTGGAGCCGCCAGGAATGCGGTAGATTGCGCATTATGGCAGTTGGAATGTTTGCAAAATCAGCAAAGTTTATGGCTTATGACTCAAACGACACCCATCCTCCATCTCTCGATGGCCCAGACAGTCAGTATCGGTACCCCGGAAGCCATGGCGTACAGTGCGAGTGCATTGGTGAATATGGGTGCCAAGCTGTTGAAAATAAAGCTGGATGACCATCTTATTGCTGAGCGTTTGGTGGCTATTCGTAGCGCGGCCCCCGACGCGACATTGATTGTGGATGCCAATGAGTCCTGGCGTCCAGAGGGCTTGGCTGCGCGTTGCCAATTATTGGCAGATTTAGGCGTAGCAATGTTGGAGCAACCTCTGCCCGCAGGGCAGGATGACTCGTTACAGAATTTTATTCACCCATTGCCTATTTGCGCTGATGAAAGTTGCCATACACGTGCTGATTTGGCGGGTCTGGTGGGGCGTTATGAAATGGTCAACATCAAGCTGGATAAAAGTGGCGGGTTAACAGAAGCATTGTTGTTAGCCGAACAAGCGAAATCGCTCGGATTTGCCATTATGCTCGGCTGCATGTTGTGCACTTCACGGGCTGTTCGTGCTGCATTACCCCTGGCTCCAGGTGCTCGTTTTGTTGATCTCGATGGCCCTACCTGGCTACAACAGGATGTCGATGACGGGTTACATTTTTCGACTGGCGCTATCGATTTGTCGGCTTAATCTGCCAGGGTCAGCAAGTCAATCAGAGCCGGCAGATAACATTCACTGGCGGCATCGGCAGAAATGGGCGGTAATTCTGCGGTAATACAGGGTAAGTGAATGTCTGCACACCAGCTACCAAATGACCCCGGCGTGGCGTAACCCACACTGGTGACAAGGGGCAAGTCAAGATTCGCCGCCAGTCGCTCACCTAGCGCTGAGCTGTCGGGGTCTTCAATACAGGCCAATGGTTCATGAAAGGAAACCACCCAGCGCGGGGCCAGTTGGCTTATTAATGCGCACAAGTCTTGAGTTTCGGGCTCTGAACCTGCATATACGCCGGTTGATAGCACCACATCTCGTGCATCCGCCGCACTATTCCAACGGTATACCGTTTCGCCCGCCTGCCAGTTTTTTGCCGGAAAATTACGATTAAGGTCCACACCATTGGCATTCGCCCGCAACCCCAGTTGGCATCCATCAGGATTGACTGCCAAGATGACATGGTGGCGCTGTTGTTCCGGTGAAATACTGCGCAATGCACAGGATAGCGCCACAATTGCTGCACTTTCATCGCCATGGGTTCCGGCAATAATCAGCCCAGTTTGTGCGGATGGGGTGGGGGCCGGGAAATAAAGCAGCGGCGCGCCCAAGCGGGATGTGCCGTAGCGTTGCCCTAAAGTGACCAGATTTCCCCGTGCAGTTCGGGGGCGATATTGGCTCATAATATTCTCTGTTATTCCGAATAGGTGCGTATTGTATTTAACATAGCATTTAATATTATCATATTGAATCAATAAGTTATTTTGTGATGGGTAAACTAATGCGCCTAATTAGTGATGCATACTGCATTTGGTTTCTGATGGCAGAATTGCACTCTATAGCGCGACTGGAGACAGTATTTTTATTTTATCATCGTCATGGTGGCCCCTAATCTGCTAGTTTATGTTGATGAGATATTGTTACTAATTTCGCTGAAATGGATCGACAACGAAAAGGTTATTAATCATGCGCTATTTCCGTTATGCATTGTGTGCCGCATTAGTTGGTGCAACGCTGGGCGCGGCAAATGCTGCTGATGTCCCTGCGGGCACCATACTGGCTGATAAACAAGAACTTGTTCGTCATATTAAAGACGAGCCAGCCTCTCTCGACCCGATGAAAGCTGTGGGGTTAATCGAGGCGCAGGTTGCCCGTGATTTGTTTGAAGGATTGGTTAATCAAGATGCGCATGGCCAGATAATTCCCGGTGTTGCGACCAACTGGAAAACGGCAGATAACCAAACCTATATATTCACGTTGCGCAAAGAGGCTAAATGGTCGAATGGTCAGCCTGTGACCGCGCAGGATTTTGTTTATAGTTGGCGCCGTTTGGTTGACCCTAAAAGTTTATCTCCTTTCGCCTGGTTTGCCGAACTGGCCGGAATGGAAAATGCGCAACAGATTATTGCGGGGAAAATGCCGCCAGAAGCTCTTGGGGTCAGTGCAGTTAATGATTACACCCTTAAAGTTAAACTCAGTAAGCCGGTGCCTTATTTCCCCAGTTTGACTGCAAACTTCAGTTTATTCCCAGTCCCCGCCAGCGTGGTTGAAAAATATGGCAATGACTGGACTAAAGTGGGTAATTTGGTAGGGAATGGCGCATTTAAATTACAAGATAGAGTTGTAAATGAGAAATTAGTCTTGGTGCCCAACGACTATTATTGGGATCATGCCCATACTGTTCTAACGAAAGTGACTTTCATTCCTATCAATCAGGAAGCCAATGCCACCAAGCGCTATCAAGCTGGTGATATTGATATTACCGAGTCCTTCCCAAAAAATCTGTATCAGAAACTATTAAAAGATATTCCTGATCAAGTTTATACGCCGGATCAGCTAGGCACTTATTATTACGCATTTAATACCCAACGTGCGCCAACCAATGATGTTCGGGTGCGCAAAGCATTATCTTATGCTATAGACCGCAAAATTATTGCTGAAAAAGTCTTGGGTACGGGGGAGAAACCTGCGTATCACTTTACCCCCGATGTCACTGCTGGTTATCATCCGGTAGCCAATTTATTGCAGCAGCAAGACCAGGAAGAACTCAACGCACAAGCTAAAGCACTGTTGCATGCGGCGGGTTACGGGCCGGATAAACCACTGAAATTATCTTTGCTATATAATACTTCGGATAATAATCAGAAGTTAGCCATTGCCATTGCTTCAATGTGGAAGAAGACATTGGGGGTGGATGTTCAAATGATTAACCAAGAGTGGAAGACCTATATCGATAGCCGAAATACCGGTAATTTTGATGTAGTCCGCGCATCATGGGTCGGGGATTATAATGAGCCGTCCACCTTCTTGTCATTATTGACCTCTACTCACAGTGGGAATATCGCTAAATTTAAGAGTGCAAATTATGATCGTTTGCTGAGCGAAGCGGGTAAGCAAACTAATCCTAAAGCGCTAAGTGATGATTATAATAAAGCCGAGCAGATTATTGCTGAACAAGTCCCAATAGCACCCATATATCAATTCACAAATGGGCGTTTAATTAAACCCTGGGTGAAAGGTTACCCGATAACTAATCCTGAAGATGTGGCTTATAGCCAAATGATTTATATCATCAAGCACTAATGGGTGTTTTTTTATGGTTAACGTTTGGTAGTTAATGTTGATAAAAGCATAATCCGCCAGCATAAGTGGCGGATTATGTTTATATAATGATTATCATATAAAACAAATAGGCTATTTACGGCTGCGCCGCTTAGGAACAATGGCCGATATCGAGATCATAAATCCGGTTAGTGATGCGACTATCAGTGGAAATATAAATGCATCAGATGTTCTTAGTGGGTTGTTTATATCTAAAATTATTACAAATAAGAATATGCTTGTGGCAAATGTTGACGATGAATATAATTCGTTAAGTTTATATTGTAGATTTTCCAAGGCAAATGGCGGTGTTTTTTTGGAAATACAATCCCATGCAATATGAACTAACATGTAAGAAACACAAATAATACAATAGAATTTTGCCAACTCATCAGTGGTTTGCGGTGAGTACCAGTGGGAAGATAGTGACTCCAATGTCGTTCACCAAACTTTGCTTAGATAAAAACCTGCAATTAATACGCTCCCAATAGCTGAAAATGTAAATGCAAGGGAAGTGGTCACTGTCAATGCGGGCACTAAAAAAGACAGGCCACCGGTAAATGCAAATCCCGCTCCTGCGCCACCAATGAGTGCTTTCATTAACGTAATGAAGTTGGTTTCCATAATCAATATCCCTTGAATATATCGTGTTGATAATTTGCAAGAATTGTACATCAAAGCTGTGCATGACCCTTGTGCCTTTATCATTATGTATCCTTAATTCCACTGTTAAAGATATAAGTTCTGTCGTCCTAAAACTTATACTGAATGTATCTGCTATTGCTGCTAAATGATTAATAGATAACGGCCTTGATTATTTTATGGAACAGTAAGTTATCCTGATGCATTACCTTTAAAGATTGAGTTGCGGACGTTACACTGAGCCTATTGCAGGATAAATGCTGAAATAGAGGAAATTGTCGTGGATCTAGTCGAAGGAAAAGCACTTCAGGTTTCTGATGCCGTTTATGCCTATCAACTTGATGGTAAAGGGGGCGTGACTTCCATTGATACCGATGCCATCGCCACCGCAGAGCAGCCTTGCTGGCTGCATCTGGATTACACACACCCAGAAAGTGCTGCCTGGCTGCAAAATACTCCGTTACTCCCAGAGGTTGTTCGGGATGGTCTTGCTGGTGAAAGCGTCCGCCCGAAAGTGACTCGCATGGGTGATGGCACGATGATAACGTTGCGGGGCATCAATTTTAATAATGATGCTCGCCCAGACCAATTAGTCACCATCCGGGTTTATATCACGGATAAGTTGATTGTCTCGACCCGACATCGCAAAGTTTACTCTATTGATGATGTGTTGAATGATTTACAAAGTGGCACCGGCCCGACTAACAGCGGCAACTGGCTGGTGGAGATTGCTGATGGCGTGACCGACCATGCCAATGAATTTATTGAAGATTTACACGATAAAATCATCGATCTTGAAGATGATTTACTGGAACAAAAAATTCCACAACGTGGGCAAATGGCTTTGCTTCGTAAGCAGTTGATTGTATTGCGCCGGTATATGGCACCACAGCGCGATGTTTTCTCCCGGTTGGCCAGTGAGCGCTTGCCGTGGATGAATGATGACGATCGACGCCGTATGCAGGAAATCTCAGAACGTTTGGGGCGAGGCTTAGAGGATTTAGACTCTAGCATTGCGCGTACTGCGGTGTTATCCGATGAAATTAGCTCATTAATGGCCGATGCGATGAACCGGCGCACCTATACTATGTCAATGTTGGCTATGGTGTTTTTACCGACCACTTTTTTGACCGGCTTATTTGGTGTTAACCTCGGTGGCATTCCTGGGAATACCTATTCTTTTGGTTTTGCGACATTTTGTATGATGTTGGTGCTGTTGGTTGTAGGTGTTGCGTGGTGGTTAAAACGCAGTAAATGGCTCTAATGAGTCACTGACGGTTGAGTAAAAGAGTGTGTCAGATAGGGCGCTAATCACTGTAAAATTGAGCAATATCAACATTTGGCAGTGATGGCTGAGGCATTATCATTTTGCAGGTGAATGCAACGTCAAGCGATGGGCGTTGCGCTCCATATTTGTAATACTTTTATTTTGAATTACTGCATAGCACATAATTGTTACGATGCCGATGTTATCTCAATATCGGCATTTTTTTTGCATTTTTTAGTGAAAACAATGAGGTAGGATAGGGCGAGAGCGTTGCCTCTCAACTCTTATTGTCGAGAGGCAATATCAGTCAGTGGTTTATTTTATTTCTAGCACGTCGAGACGAACCAGTGGCTGTTTTTCACTATCTTCATCATCTTCTGGTTGCCAGCCAACAGGTTGCAGTGGCAACTCTTCGCGGTCAAAAGCTAAATCTCCGCCGTCAACGATTTCACTGTTGTGTGTAATATTTTTAAAATCAAATAGCTGGTGATCATTTAAATGTGACGGCACGACATTTTGCATCGCGCTGAACATAGTTTCAATCCGCCCTGGATACTGTTTATCCCAGTCACGTAGCATATCTTTGATAACCTGGCGTTGCAGGTTGGGTTGCGAGCCACATAAGTTACAAGGAATTATTGGATATTCTCTGGCAACAGCGAAACGCTCAATATCTTTTTCACGGCAGTAGGCCAATGGGCGGATAACCACATGTTTGCCATCGTCGCTCATCAATTTTGGTGGCATGCCTTTCAGCTTCCCGCCATAAAACATATTCAGGAATAGCGTTTGCAGAATATCATCGCGATGATGACCAAGCGCGATTTTGGTTGCCCCTAGCTCAGTTGCAGTGCGGTATAAAATCCCACGGCGCAGGCGCGAGCAGAGTGAACAGGTGGTTTTCCCTTCCGGAATAATGTCTTTCACAATCCCGTAAGTGTTTTCTTCGACAATCTTGTATTCAACACCTTGTTTGTCCAGATAGGCCGGAAGGATATCTTCAGGGAAGCCCGGCTGTTTCTGATCCAAATTAACGGCGATGAGGGTGAAGTTAATCGGCGCGCTTTTTTGCAGGCTTTGCAAAATATCCAACATGGTGTAACTGTCTTTGCCTCCTGACAGGCAAACCATCACGCGGTCACCTTCTTCAATCATGTTGAAATCAGCAATTGCCTGACCCACATTGCGGCGCAGACGCTTGTTTAACTTGTTCAAATCGTAGTGTTCTTTTTTATTAACCACTTGTTTCTCTTGCATTTGTTCGTGACTCATATCCAGTTAGAGGCATGACAGGGCATGTTGCTATGACACAAGTTTATCATCCAATAAGTGTATATACCCGTCATACTTCAAGCTGTATGCGCGTTGGCTGTGCTCAATAACCCGAATCACTTACTCATGTAAGCTCATCGGGATTAATGAGCCTCATCCCTGAGGCTCACCCTGCGGGCTAGCATAAATGCTGTTCAAATCGGTTCCCGATCGATTTGTTTCTCTCTTGCCGCCTTCCAACAACTCGAATTATTTAAGGTGTATTTAATTTATTAATGAGTCATTTTTCATGGTGACCTGAGTGATTATTTATACGAAAACATTTGAATTCACCACTGTTTTAATAATTGCCCCATCCTGAACATCAACAAAATCGGCAACGATAATCCCCATTATTTGTTTTTCTCGATATTGTTTGCAGAACCAAATGTTCATTCCATCTATTAAATGATGACCTTGCGCCCCGGAATAGGGTGTTAACAAACCGGATATACTGGTGAAGTTAATATATATATCTTGGGCACGTTTTTTCTGTGCATCTTTGAGCAGAATATCAATAAATTTTCTTTTAAAATGAAGGCTTAATGCGGTATAACCATCATAATTGTCTTGGACATAAATATTAAAGCCTTTGTTTTTAATTTCAAATGTGGCGTCATCTTTCCAGCGAGAGGCATTAATGCCCACTTTATCACCAGAGTAACGCCGTAATAATACTATCTTTCCTCTTACATCCCCAATGCTAGGTATTTTATTTTGCAGATAAAATAATTTATTATGCGGATTGATATATCTCTCCTGCATAATTTCATTAAATCCTTTAGTGCTTTTTTCAGTGGTATGTTCTTGTTTAACCGATAAAATAATGAACTCTGTCGGGTTGCGTTTAATAAAGTCAATGCAGGTAGTGAGAAAATCACCAAATTGTTGTTTTAAAAAAACAGCTCCGTGGTGCATAGTGAATACATTATTAATAAGGCGACATCTGGCATCTAAAAATCGAATGCCATGTTCAAGTTGCTCTCTTATATTCCATGTTTGTGTTTGCGTAAATCCAGCACCTAATACATTGGAGCGAAATGATGCGGAATCATGTGTTCCAGGAATGGAAATTTGGCTTAATAACTGTGAATCACTCAGCCGGGACATCCAATTTTTCATGTTCATAATATCCTCCTTGTCAGTGAGAGCCGAAAGTAACCCAGTGAGTTATTCTGTGGACATTCCAAATTTAGATGTAGGAGTAATAGAAATCATCACCAAATAAAAAGCCAGTCAGTAGATAACTGACTGGCTTGTGGGGCTGGCGCATTAATTTAGACCATTATTCGGTCGGCGTTTTATCCGGTTTTCCGGCTAACAAGCTAAGGAAGTCATAGCGTTTTTTCAGGTCTTTTTCAGCCTCAGCATACAACCGCGCCGCCACATCTGGCTCTTGTGTGTTGAGCCGCCGGAAGCGCTGCTCATTGAGTAATGTGGTGATGTGATGGACGCCCCTTCCTAAGGTAGTCAGTGCCATACTTTTACTGACTGAATTAATCTGGGAGTAACACCACATGAACACAATCAGAGTTGTTGGTATCGATATTGCCAAATCTGTTTTTCAGGTATGTGTTTGGATGGTTGATGGTTCCGTTGCCTGGAACAGAAAAATATCACGTCAGAAATTGCTGGATACGCTTCGCCAGTTTGAGCCGGGTACTTTAATCGCGATGGAGGCTTGTTCAACCTCTCATTTCTGGGGGCGAACCCTCAGTTCTATGGGGTATAGCGTAAGGCTTATACCCGCACAGCACGTGAAAGCATTTGTCAGAAGCCAGAAGAACGATGCAAACGATGCTCTGGCAATTTGTGAAACAGCATGCCGCCCTGGTATCCACTTTGTTCCGGTTAAAACCACGGAACAGCAGGATATCAAAGCACTGCGGAATACCCGTCAACTGATGGTTGAGCAGAGAACCGCGCTGGCTAACCAGCTTCGTTCTTTGCTCGCTGAAAACGGCCTCATTCTTCCCGTTGGGATCCAGCGTCTCCAGCAGCAGCTACCTGAACTTATTGAAGATGCATCTAACAATTTAACTTTCACACTTCGCCGATTGCTTTCTTTATTGCGGGAAGATATGCAGGCGCTCAATGAACGCGTTACCTATCTGGATAAAGAAATGGCTGCATTGTCTTCACAACAAACAGCATATCGCCATTTATTAACAGTCCCTGGTGTTGGCCCGCTTATCGCTGCAGCATTTATCAGTGAAGTTGATGCAGTACAATTCTCCAACGGCAGAGAATTATCCGCATGGTGCGGCCTGGTTCCCCGGCAGCACAGTTCAGGAGGAAAACAAAGGTTGTCTTCTGTGACCAAAAACGGCAATCGCAGCCTGAGAACATTAGTCATCCATGGCGCGCGCTCAGTGATGCGCTGCGTGAAAAAACGTGATGACAACCTAGGTCTTTGGCTGAAGAGGCTCGAGGCAAGGCGAGGGTTTCTGAAAACCACCGTAGCTTTGGCGAATAAACTGACCAGAATCATCTGGCGAATACTGACCGATGGCGTTGATTTTAATATGAGCAAGGCTTTTACTGCGAATTAACTCAATACTCGTTAAAGAAAACATGTCTCTCTGAGTTTGCAGGCACTGATGAGAAAACGGCTACCGTCCCTGTAACAGCCTGAAGTTGACCTGGGTAATAATATACCGGTGTAGTGATAAGGAAACAGGGTTCGGATAACATCATGGCGCAGGTAACTTTACCTACTTATGACGCCGGATATATGGTCGCAAACCGTATCGAACCAGTACTTGTAACATCCGGGGCGTCCATATATGGTCAAATCGCTGTTTGGTGGGCGGGAATCCAGTGCTAAGGCCACTTTGCCCTCGTCGGTACGGCGTGGGTCAAAACGATACAGTGGCCAGAAACCGGTGGCGGTTAATTGCTTCATTTGATCATGGCTGTAGGCCAAGTCATAACCGTGCTCTTCACAAGGGCTATAGGCAATAATCAATGATGGGCCGGGGTAGGATTCGGCTTCCTGAATAGCTTTAACCGTTTGATTAAGCTGCGCACCTAACGAAATTTGCGCGACATAGACATGGCCGTACATCATCATGCTAACACCCAAATCTTTGCGTGCCTTACGTTTGCCGTGCTCACCAAACTTGGTCACCGCCCCCAGCGGGGTGGCTTTGGATTGCTGACCACCGGTATTGGAGTAACATTGGGTATCCAGTACCAGCACATTGACGTTTTCGGTCAAGCTGAGTACATGGTCTAAACCACCAAAGCCAATATCATAGGCCCAGCCGTCGCCGCCAATCAGCCAGATAGATTTATCGACCAGATAATCTGCATCCGTGGCTAATTGTTGGGCATCATTGCCCGGAATCTCTTTTAATAGCTGGCGCAGTTGGATGACTTGTTCACGGCGGACTTCGGGTGTTGCATCCTCATTGAGTAATTGCCCAACCAAATCCTGCGGCAACTGTGGAGCTAACTGGTTTATCAAGCGAGTGACACGTTGGCGATGTTGGTCAACCGTCAGACGGAAGCCCAGACCAAACTCGGCATTATCCTCGAACAGTGAGTTAGCCCAAGCTGGGCCACGGCCATCCGCGTTGGTGGTATACGGCGTCGTGGGCAGGTTGCCACCATAGATTGAGGAGCAACCGGTGGCGTTAGCAATCAACAGACGATCGCCATACAACTGAGTCAGTAATTTAATATACGGTGTTTCTCCACAACCGGAGCAAGCACCGGAATATTCAAACAGCGGCGAAATCAGCTGTGAAGTTCGGATATCAATACGCTCCATTTGCGTTTTATCGATTTCCGGCAGTTTGAGGAAGAAATCATAGTGCGCTTTTTCTTCCACCAGATGTGCCAGCCGTGGCTGCATATTGATGGCTTTGATTTCTGGGTTCTGCCGATCTTTCGCCGGGCAGACTTCATAACAAAGATTACATCCGGTGCAATCCTCTGGGGCGACTTGCAATACATATTTCTGCCCCCGCATATCACGGGCTTTGACATCCAGCGATTGTAAGCTGTCTGGCGCACCCAACATAGCATCCGGCTGTACTACTTTGGCGCGAATGGCCGAGTGCGGGCAAGCAGCAACGCAGTGGTTACACTGGGTACACAGATCCGGCTGCCAGATAGGAATATCTTCAGCAATATTGCGTTTTTCCCACTGGGTGGTGCCCACCGGCCAGGTGCCATCAGGTGGGAAGGCCGAAACGGGCAGGGCATCGCCCAAACCGGCCAGCATGGTGGCGGTGACGGTTTTAACGAAATCGGGCGCTTGATCAGAGACAATCGGTGGGCGCATCGGGCTATTTTCATCAATCGGTTGCAATGGAATTTCGACTAATGCATCCAGGGTAGCATCCAGCGCTTGCCAGTTGCGGGTAACAATTTCCGGCCCTTTATTACTGTAGCTGCGGTCAATGGCCGCCCGTAATTGTTCCTGCGCCATGGCGGTGGGCAAGATTTGCGTCAGATGGAAGAACGCCATCTGCATGACGGTATTAATACGCGCGCCCAGTTTGCATTCGCGGGCAATTTTTGCCGCATTAATCACAAATAAGCGGGCTTTGCGCTGGTGCAGTACCGCCTGAACTTCTTGCGGCAGGCGCTGCCACATTTCATCCGCACTGAACGGGGTGTTAATTAAGAGAATCCCCCCCGGTTTTAAGCGCTCAGCCATTTGATAAGTATCAATAAACTGTAACTGGTGACAGCCGACAAAATCGGCCTGGCTGATGAGATAGGCTGAGTTAATCGGCGTTTTGCTGACTCGCAAGTGAGAGACCGTCAGGCCACCGGCCTTTTTCGAGTCGTAGACAAAATAGCCTTGCGCATACAGTGAGGTGCTGTTGCCGATAATCTTAATATTATTTTTGGTCGCCGAAACCGAGCCGTCACTGCCAAGGCCGTAGAACAGCGCCTCCAAAGTGGCACGTTGCTCGATTTTCTCATCGGTGAGTGGCAATGACAGGCCGGTCACGTCATCAAAAATCCCCACGGTAAAGCGCGGGCGCGGCAGGTCAACAGATAATTCTTTGAATACCGCCAGCGCACAGTCGGGGCCAAACTCTTTGGAGGACAGCCCATAGCGGCCGCCGATCACTTTCGGCAATGTTGCCCGCTCACCCCGGCTATAAGCTTCCGCCAGCGCGGTCATGACATCGAGATAAAGCGGTTCGGCCAGTGCGCCGGGTTCTTTGGTGCGGTCCAATACGGCAATTTTAGTCACGGATGGCGGCAAGACACTGAGAAGATGTTTAGCAGAGAAAGGACGGAATAACCGCACTTTCAACACGCCGACTTTCTCACCGCGCGTGAGCAGGCTATCAATCACTTCTTCACAAGTGCCAATGGCTGACCCCATCAGAATAATAACGCGCTCCGCCTGTGGGTGGCCGTAATATTCAAATGGCTTATATTCGCGCCCGGTGGCCGCGGCAAAAGCCTGCATGGTATCGGCAACATGTTGGTAAGTATTGTTATACCAAGGATTGGTCGCTTCGCGAGACTGGAAATAGGTATCCGGGTTAGCGGAGGTACCGCGCACCACCGGATGGTCTGGCGAAAGCGCCCGGCTGCGGTGGCCGTCTATCCCTTTTTGTGGCAATAGCTGGCGCAGTGTGTCATCGCTGAGTGGTACAATTTTATTGATTTCGTGCGAGGTGCGGAATCCATCAAAGAAATGAATAAATGGGATGCGGCTATTGAGTGTGGCCACTTGGGAAATCAAAGCAAAATCTTGTGCTTCTTGCACGCTGCTGGCGCATAGCATTGCGCAACCGGTTTGGCGCACCGCCATCACATCAGAATGGTCACCAAAGATAGACAGCGCGTGGGTCGCGATGGTGCGGGCCGCAACATGGAGGACAAAAGGTGTCAGCTCGCCCGCCAGCTTGTAGAGGGTGGGGATCATCAACAGTAATCCCTGCGAGGAGGTAAACGAGGTCGATAATGCGCCGGTTTGCAGTGCGCCATGCACAGTAGCAATGGCTCCGCCTTCAGACTGCATTTCAACTACGCGGGGAACATCCCCCCAGATATTGACTTTGCCATCGCCAGACCAAGCATCAGCTTGTTCGGCCATGGTAGAGCTTGGCGTAATAGGGTAGATAGCAATAACTTCACTGGCACGATAGGCCACAGAAGCTACTGCACTGTTGCCGTCAGTAGTAATCATTAATTTATACCTTCACATTGCTTATCATGCAGAGAATAAAAGTGCTAATGGGGGCGTCTCTGACTGTTATCTGATTATTTGAACTAATAGCGAAATTCTAGCAGAGAGTATTTTTGTCAGTTATCGCATTTGTGTGACGGCGGGGCCGCCAGATTATGTGGAGAATAAGGTGAATTGCGGGGCTGGCGGTATATTGGGGCTTTCAGATAATAATTATTACAATTAGAAAACTATTTATAATAACAATGAGGTTTCACTTATTACGAACAGCACAATAAATGCGCTGTAATTTGGCTTGGTTGTGAAATATTTGTGAAGTACAAATCGATTTAATGAACATTTAATTGCGGATGGGCATAATGTCTGCCCAACACTGAAATGAGAGGTCGATAATGAGTGGTTTCATGTATTTAATGATGGCGATTGTTGCTGAAGTCGTGGCAACCACGATGTTAAAATCCTCCGATGGCTTTACCCGCTTGGTGCCCTCTATTGTGGTCGTGATTGGCTATGGCATTGCTTTCTGGGGATTATCACAGGTGGTTAAAACTATGCCCCTAGGCATTGCTTATGCTATTTGGTCAGGGTTGGGAATTGTTTTAGTGTCAGTTGCCGCGGTATTTATGTACCAACAGAAGTTGGACTGGGCTGCAATGACGGGCATGAGTTTGATTATTGCCGGTGTGTTGGTGATTAATCTATTGTCTAAGACTTCGATGCATTAATCATATACCCGTCATACTACAAGCTGCATGCACGGGGATAACGGTGATTTTTATCGCCGCGCATACAGTCAAACTATTTAATATCCAACTGATGTACTCCCTCGACGGCTAACAATGTTTCATACACCAGATCCAAACTTTTTTTCGGTGACAATGTCACTTCTAAAGTGAGTTCACAGTCTGGCTCATGTTTCTCTGGTTTGTGGGTGACAGACAGGTTCATCGGGCGAAGCTGCAATTTTTGCATAGCAACCAAAATACGTGGCACACTGTCTGGCAGCAGTTTAATCGCGACAAAATGATGCTCTCCAATCAGGCGGTTACTTAACTGGCGGAAGATTTCCAGCACAACTAACGTCACCATCGTGCCATAAATACCAATTTCATACAGGCCACTACCAATCACCAGACCAATTGCTGCCGTGACCCACATTCCCGCCGCCGTGGTAAGTCCTTTGACCATCTGCTTTTGGATCATGATAGTCCCAGCACCGAGGAACCCCATGCCACTCACGACCTGCGCCGCGACTCGGCTGGGGTCAAAGCTGACGTGTTCTAAGGTTAGTAAATCCTCAAAACCGTATTTTGAAACAATCATAAACATGGCACTGCCGATACCAACCAAAATATGTGTGCGTAATCCCGCATCTTTCGCCCGCAATTGACGCTCTAACCCAATTAACCCCCCTAATGCACCCGCCAAAGTAATTCTTAGTAGTAAATCAGTGATCATAATGGCTCCCATTTTATTTTTTACCCTCGGTAGGTGTTTGATTTTTTCTCTGATTGTTATATCAGTATTGTTCGACACGAAATTAAGTTAGCGAATTCTGTTTATTTATGTTGTGTTTTAATTATAACAGTTATTATATGAACCTATTATAGCGCTATATATTATTCATGCCGGAGCAAAAGAATGAATGCATTATCTTGGTTTGTGGGCGGGGCTGTGTTCTTTTTAGCCGCTTGCAGCAGCAATGACCCAATAGAGACAGTTCCAGCCGCTCGATTTTTAAACAGCAATGAGACCAGTGAGCCGGTGCAACAAGCCACCAGTGCCAATGTTCATCATAATCTGAATATGTCTAATCCTGCCGCCGTTAATTGTGCGAATGCGGGCGGTATATTGACGGTGGCTAAGCAACTCAATGGCGGCAGTGTAGGAATGTGTCAGTTACCGGATGGCAAACGTTGTGAAGAATCGGCATTAATGCGCGGCGCTTGCCCGGCTCGCTGATATACCCTCCATCTTTCAAGCCGCAGATGTGTTGGCTGCGCTCAATTACCCGAATCACTTACCAATGTAAGCTCATCGGGATGCTTTCGTTTGCCGCCTTCCTGCACCTCGAAATCTATTGGGTATATAGCTATCTCCATCTTTCAAGCCGCAGATGTGTTGGCTGCGCTCAATTACCGAATCACTTATAAAATATAAGTCAGCTTATCGGGATGAATGAGCCTCATCCTTGAGACTCACCCTGCGGACTTTCTGGATATATTAGGCGGTAATAATATTCGGGCAATGTTCGCCGTTTTTCAATTGGGCAATATTCTGCATAGTAGTGGCAGAAATACTGGTCAGGGCTTCTTCTGTCAGGAAAGCTTGATGCCCAGTAAATAATACGTTGTGGCAAGAAGACAAACGGCGGAAAACATCATCCTGAATGACGTCGTTAGATTTGTCTTCAAAGAACAAATCGCGTTCATTTTCATAGACATCCATGCCGAGCGAGCCAATTTTCTGTTGCTTCAGTGCATCAATCGCCGCTGTTGAGTCAATCAGGCCACCGCGGCTGGTATTGATGATCATTACGCCATCTTTCATTTGTTCAAATGATTGTTTATTAAGCAAATGATGATTTTCTGGGGTCATCGGGCAATGCAGTGAAATAACATCCGATTCGGCATACAAGGTTTTGAGGTCAACATATTCCGCGCCCAAATCCAAAGCCG
This sequence comes from Yersinia rochesterensis, assembly GCF_003600645.1. Classification (NCBI taxonomy): domain Bacteria; kingdom Pseudomonadati; phylum Pseudomonadota; class Gammaproteobacteria; order Enterobacterales; family Yersiniaceae; genus Yersinia; species Yersinia rochesterensis. The sequence goes on along the minus strand of NZ_CP032482.1, from coordinate 2,306,154 downwards.
CTTGGCTTGGGTAGGGGTCATAGGCTAACAACCGCATACCAAAGCCTTTTAAGATGCGCATGGTGGCGACACCAATTTTACCGGTACCAATAATCCCCGCCGTGCGGCCATGCATATTGAAACCTATCAGACCTTCCAACGAGAAGTTGGCATCACGCGTACGTTGATAAGCACGGTGAATACGGCGGTTGAGGCTCATCATCATTCCGACTGCATGTTCAGCCACAGCTTCAGGAGAATAGGCCGGCACACGAACAACCTGAATACCCAGCTCTTTCGCCGCCACCAAATCCACATTATTGAAGCCCGCACAGCGCAAAGCCAGAATCTTCACACCGACGTTTTTCAATTCTTCCAATGTCGTGCGACATGCATCGTCATTGACGAAAAGACAAACTGCATCACAGCCCGCAGCCATCTTCGCCGTTTTGGGGGATAACAGAAAATCGAAAAACTCTAATTCAAAGCCAAAATCTTTGTTGACCAATTCGAGGTATTTGCGGTCATACTGTTTGGTACTGTAAACGGCTAATTTCATCGTGATGTCTCCGCCAAAATATTGTGATCAATTTAACAGGTTTGAATAAATCATACAATTTGGCACAATAATAAGTTAAATAGCACAGTAATAAGTTAAGTAGGGTGTATGTCACTTTCTTATGCCAATGAAGTAAGGTTTTTATTCCAACTTTCAATGGCAACAGTTCTGTTTAATCTACAAGGATAGCGTTATCTATTCTTGCAGTAGAATGATTGCAGTAGATTGATTAAAGCACACCGGACGTCGGGTGAGTGATATATCCGTCATGCTTCAAACTGTCGGTGTGTTGGCTGCGCTCAATTACCCGAATAACTTACCTGTGTAAGTTCATCGGGGTGCTTTCATTTGCCGCCTTTCTGCAATTGGAATTATTTAGGGTATTAAACAAGGCAAGTCATGACTAAATGCGCAAAAATAATGGGTTGGTTGTTGTTAATCAGCGCAATTTCTTTAGGAATATTATGGAAAACCTTGCCGCAGTGGCTACCAAAAGTTGCACAATACTGGTTGCCTGCGGGTAGCCAACTGGTCTTGGCTAGCCCGCCGGTTTGGCATGATGGCGCATTGCGTATTTCACAATTGGGTTACCGGGTGCAGGGCTGCACCTTGGCAAATATTGGGCAATTGAGTGTCGGCTATCACCAAGGCCGTTGGCAGCTAGGGGCCAATACCGTCGCTGTGGATACCGCTTGCTTGAGCCAATTACCGAGCAGTGGCGAGAGTGCGCCGCAAGATTTAGCCTATTGGCAGCAGCAGCTCTCCGTGCTTGACTTGAATATCAACAATTTGCAGATTACGCCGTGGCAGCAATACGCCGGTAAACTGACATTCTCTGGTAAACCGGCCCTCACATCGCCAGACAATAAAAAACTCACCCAAGAATTGCGTTATCAGGGCCCACAATTGAGCTTCGCCGCCACACTGGATGAAGAACAGCAACTTAGTCTGCATCAATTCTCGATTGCTGTTCCCGGTACCCCGCAACCTTTCGAACTGAGTGGTGGAATTAAAATTCCATTGTCGCTGGATGATTGGCCAGAGCAAGGTGCACTCGACGGGGTATTGACGACGGGCTATCTGTCTAAACCGTTATTATTGAATCTGAGTTGGCAACAGCAACAGGGGGTTTTAACCCTGACAGAGCGCGGTGATGATACCCCGCTGGCGCGGTTGCCATGGCGCTTATCCCCGAAAAAAATTCAGATAATCAACGGCCAATGGCAATGGCCCTATGAGCTGCAACCCCTCAGCGGGGGGGTGAATCTGACATTGTATGACTGGGATAAGGGCTTGGACCAAACCGCCATTGAGGCGCGAATTAATGTCATCACGGCGGGGGAAAGTGGCAAAGGCAACGCCGTCCTGACCCTTGGGCCGGGTAGCTTGAGTCTCGTCAACAGTGACATGAAATTCCAACTTAGCGGGCAAGCTAATCTGGAAAAAATGGTCTTGAATGCCACTATTCCCGGCTTACTCAGTGGCTCCATACTGAACCCGACTTGGGTGCTGCACCCCGGCGCTTTACTGCGTGCTCACGGTAACATCACGCCGGAATTGCGCATAAAAGATGCGCGTTGGCCACTGGCGGGCGTTAAAGTGACTGCCGCTGGAGTGACGGGGCGGCTACAGGCGATTGTGGAAGCACAGGACAGTTTTTGGGGCAATTTTAATCTGCATCTGGATGGTCAGGCGCAAGAATTTTGGCCCGATAAAGGCCATTGGCAATGGCGCTACTGGGGCAATGGTCGCCTGCCGCCGCTGGCTGCGAGTTGGGATATGGGCGGCAAGGGGCGTTGGCAGGGAACACTGATAACTGTCGATAAACTCTCAACTGGTTTTGATCGGCTGCAATATGGATTAGTTAAGGTTGAGGCGCCACGGCTGACCTTAACCAAACCCTTGACCTGGCAGCGGGATAATCATCATCCTGCTTTTATTGCCGGGTTCGAGCTGGGCGCTAAAAAAGTGGCATTCAGTGATGGCGGCGGCTACTTGCCTCCTGCGGTGTTATCGCTACAACTTAATGGCCGCGCCCCCGATGATTTTCTATGGCAAGGGAATTTACAAGCGCAAGCCATTGGGCCGATTGCGTTAGGTGGCCGTTGGGATGGCGAGCGGTTACGCGGCGAGGGCTGGTGGCCAAAACAATCGCTGAAGGTATTCCAACCGCTGCTATCCGAAGAGTTAGGGATTAAATTGCGGGATGGCGAGCTTTATGCACAGGCGGCTTTTTCTGCGGCCCGTGAGCAAGGTTTTACCGCCGGTGGACATTGGGTCGTGAAGAATGGCGGGATGTGGCTGGCAGACGGTGAACTGAGCGGCTTAGATTTTGTTATGTCTTATCGTTTAGAAAACCATCACTGGCAGTTGGGGCCGAAAGAGCCGGTCATGCTGCGTATTGCCTCGATAAACAACTTGTTTACAATGCAGAATATCACCGCTGATTTGCAAGGAACTTATCCCTATTCAGAGAAAGCCCCATTGACCTTGAGCAATGTTGGCATGGATATTTTGAAAGGGCATCTGAGTTTGTCTGCTTTGCGTTTACCCCAACATGACGCGGCAGTGCTAAAATTAAAAGGTATTGATTTAAGTGAACTATTTACCGTGTTGCAACCAAAACAACTGGCTATGTCGGGTAAGGTCAATGGCGAATTGCCGCTTTATCTTAATAATCCACAGTGGTTGGTGCGCGATGGTTGGATAGCGAATGACGGCGCGGTGACACTGCGGCTTGACCCAGAACTGGCAAACTCAATCAGTGAGAGTAATTTTGTGGCGGGGGTGGCGATTGATTGGCTGCGTTACATGGAGATTTACCAATCTTATGCCACTGTCAGTCTCGATAACTTGGGTCAATTAACATTGCGTTCAAAGATTCATGGTGTTAATACACAGAAAAACTCCAAACGAGAGATAGTGCTGAACTATCAGCATGAGGAAAATATCTTCCAACTCTGGCGCAGCCTACGTTTTGGTGACAATTTACAAGAGTGGTTGCAGCAAAATATTTCGTTGCGACCAACAGCATCCATACCAGCGAGGGCGAAGGAATGAAGATTTTGACATGGGAACCTATGGCAATAGCGCTGGGTATTTTTATGCTTAGCGGCTGTTTACGCCTGGAAGTGGCAACCCCGGAAAAACCTATCACTATCAATATGAATGTCAAAATTGAGCATGAAATCCAGATTAGAGTGGATAAAGACGTGGAAAATCTGCTTAAAAATCAATCCAATCTATTCTAAGAGGCCATTATGAACAAGCAAACGTCCGGCTGGATTGGGGATACACAAAAGTTGCTTCGCGTAATATTGGGCTGCGTGGTGTTAAGCGGCAGTTTACTGTTTAGCACTGGGGCTTTTGCACTGACGTTGGAGCAGGCCAAGCAGCAAGGCCGCGTGGGTGAAACCCTCAGTGGGTATTTGGCACCGGTAAAGAAAGATGCTGAAACACTGGCGCTGGTGGAGCAAATTAATATCGCCAGAGCCCAGAAATATCAGGAAGTGGCGCAGAAGAATCATATTTCAACCGAGGATGTCGCCAAGCTGGCGGGGCAAAAGTTAGTCAACCGCGCGGCGGCGGGGGAATATGTACGCGGTATTAATGGCCAATGGATGCAGCGCTGATACTCGGCGCATCATTTATAAAAAAGCGCGCCTGAAGGCGCGCAATGATGAAATTGACTACTGGGTAAAACGAGGGCAATGCAAGGTCATTGCTGTCGTGCATTAACGCAGACACTCGCCTCTGCACGAAAGTTCTTTATTATTAAGCGTTAACAACCTGAGCCAGTAGCTGTTTGGCATCCGCTTGTGCTTTGGTCGCCACTTCAGGGCCATAAGCAATACCTTCTGCAAACACGAACTCGACATCGGTAATCCCGATAAAGCCGAGGAACAGGCGCAGGTAAGGAACCACCAGGTCAGTCGGAGTATCTTTATGGATACCGCCACGGCTGGTCAGAATAATAGCGCGTTTGCCGGTAATCAGGCCTTCAGGGCCTTTTTCGGTGTAACGGAAAGTCACGCCAGCACGCGCAATCAGGTCAAAATAGTTCTTCAACTGAGTCGGGATGTTGAAGTTGTACATCGGTGCCGCCATGACGATAACGTCATTCGCTTGCAATTCGGCAATCAGCTCATCAGACAGCGCCAGAGCTTCTTGCTGACGTGGTGTTAGCGCAGCATCTGAAGGGCGCAAAGCAGCTACCAGCTCGCCGTCTAATACCGGAATCGGCTGAGCAGCCAGATCACGCACGGTGATTTCTTCGCCAGCATGAGCTGTTTTCCATTGTTCAACAAAGAAGTCGGCGAGTTGGTTAGACTGTGAATAGGTTGCCAGAATGCTTGATTTTAGAACCAGGACTTTGCTCATTGTAATTCCTTAACAGTTAACAGCGACTTAGGCGGTACGCCTTTTCAATGAGATACACTTTATTCAAGTTTTTCTAACAGTGATAGCGCAATATTTTGCGTTCTTTGTTCGATTTTATTGAATAATGATAATCTGAGAGTCAGATAGCGCCGTCTGCGCCAGCTACAGCGCCAACCCGGGCTGTGTTACCCTATATGACAAAGATTTATATCATTAAAAACTCGGGATGATTTAGAGCGAGTTTGTTGGTCAAAATTGATATTAATGAATAAAAAACATCAGCTAATCACATTCAGAGCTTAAAATTATCAGGCTGATACTGTGAGTTTCAGCCGCAGCGTAACAAGGAATATTGAACGTGAAATCTTCGCTCGCAGCATTATCCTCCCAACTCGGGGAATTGATGCTCCGTGACCAACAGCGCATGCGACGTCGGCTGCAAGGCGCACAAAAAGTCCATAATCCAGAGGCCGTAGAGGCGATTACCCGTGAAATAGAGGCCGAATTTGCTACTGCAATGCAGCGAGTTGCTGGCCGTCGGGCGGCCTGTCCGGCTATCACTTATCCTGAAAATTTGCCGGTCAGTCAGAAAAAACAAGATATTTATCATGCTATCCGTGACCATCAGGTGGTGATTGTCGCCGGTGAAACGGGGTCGGGTAAAACCACACAGATACCGAAAATTTGTCTGGAGTTGGGGCGGGGTATAAAAGGGGTGATTGGTCATACCCAGCCGCGCCGTCTGGCCGCACGTACCGTGGCGAACCGTATTGCCGATGAGCTAGACACCTCCCTTGGCGGCAGTGTCGGTTATAAAGTGCGGTTTAATGATCAAGTGGGCGAAAATACGCTGGTTAAGTTAATGACCGACGGTATTTTACTGGCTGAAATTCAGCAAGACCGCCTGCTGATGCAATATGACACTCTGATTATTGATGAGGCCCATGAACGTAGCCTGAACATTGATTTCATCTTGGGTTATTTGCGCGAGTTATTGCCAAAACGTCCTGATATGAAAGTGATTATCACCTCGGCGACTATTGATCCGCAGCGCTTTTCTCATCATTTCAATAATGCGCCCATTATTGAAGTCTCTGGCCGCACCTATCCGGTGGAAGTGCGCTACCGGCCCATTGTGGATGATGCCGATGATGTTGATCGCGATCAGCTACAAGCTATTTTTGATGCCGTCGATGAGTTGGGTCGCGAAAGTCCCGGCGATATTCTGATCTTTATGAGTGGCGAACGGGAAATCCGTGATACCGCTGATGCGCTGATGAAACAGAATCTGCCCCATACGGAAGTGCTGCCGCTGTATGCCCGCTTATCAAATAGCGAACAGAATAGGGTGTTTCAGTCTCATCATGGGCGGCGAATTGTACTGGCAACCAACGTGGCGGAAACCTCACTGACGGTGCCCGGTATTAAGTATGTTATTGACCCCGGCACCGCGCGTATTAGCCGCTACAGTTTCCGCACCAAAGTACAGCGGTTGCCCATAGAGCCGGTGTCCCAAGCTTCTGCTAATCAGCGCAAAGGTCGCTGTGGCCGTGTATCTGACGGTATTTGTATTCGTCTTTATTCCGAACAGGATTTCCTGTCTCGCCCTGAATTTACCGATCCGGAAATTCTGCGCACCAATTTGGCGTCCGTTATCCTGCAAATGACCTCACTAGGGCTAGGGGATATCGCGGCTTTCCCGTTTGTGGAAGCGCCAGATAAACGTAATATTCAAGATGGCGTGCGGCTGCTGGAAGAATTGGGGGCGATCCAAACTGCCAGTAACGGGCATCAACAATTGACACCGCTCGGTCGCCAATTGGCCCAATTACCGGTCGATCCTCGACTGGCTCGAATGGTGCTGGAAGCTCAGAAAAGCGGCAGTGTGCGCGAATTGATGATTATTACCTCGGCGTTGTCTATCCAGGATCCGCGTGAGCGCCCGATGGATAAACAGCAAGCTTCCGATGAAAAACACCGGCGTTTTGCTGATAAAGACTCTGATTTCCTTGCGTTTGTTAATTTGTGGGATTATCTGAAAGAGCAGCAAAAAGAGCTGTCATCGGCACAATTCCGTAAATTATGCCGCAGTGATTTTCTGAATTATCTGCGGGTACGCGAATGGCAGGATATTTATACCCAACTGCGCCAGGTAGTGAAAGAATTGGGTATCCCGGTCAATAGTGTCGCTGCAGATTATCGCAGCGTCCATACTGCTATTCTGACCGGTTTATTGTCACATATCGGCCAAAAAGACGTTGAAAAGCAAGAGTATACCGGCGCACGGAATGCCCGCTTTGCCATTTTCCCCGGTTCCGGTTTATTCAAAAAACCGCCTAAATGGAGCATGGTCGCTGAGTTAGTCGAGACCAGCCGCTTATGGGGCCGTATTGCTGCCCGCATTGAGCCAGAGTGGATTGAACCCTTAGCGCAGCATTTGGTTAAACACCATTATAGCGACCCGCATTGGGAGAAAGCGCAAGGGGCGGTGATGGCTAGCGAGAAAGTGACCTTATTCGGCTTACCTATCGTGACTGAGCGCAAGATAAATTATGGCCCCATTGACCCGCCACTGTGCCGCGAGCTGTTTATCCGTCACGGTTTGGTCGAAGGAGATTGGCAAACGCGCCATGCTTTCTTCCGGGCTAATTTAAAGTTGCTGGCTGAAGTTGAAGAGCTGGAGCACAAATCTCGCCGCCGCGACATTCTGGTTGATGATGAAACACTGTTTAACTTCTATGACCAGCGAATTGGACGCGATGTTGTTTCTGCGCGCCATTTTGATAGCTGGTGGAAGAAAACCAGCCAGACACAGCCCGAGTTACTCAACTTTGAAAAAACCATGCTTATCAAGGATGGGGCGAACAAAGTTAACCCGCTGGACTACCCGAATTATTGGTATCAAGGGTCGCTCAAATTACGGCTTTCTTATCAATTTGAGCCGGGTACTGACGCCGATGGGGTCACTGTCCATATCCCGCTCCCGATCCTGAATCAGGTTAAAGAAGAGGGGTTTGACTGGCAAATTCCAGGGATTCGCCGTGAGCTGGTGATAGCGCTTATCAAGTCATTACCTAAACCTGTGCGCCGTAACTTTGTTCCTGCACCTAATTATGCTGAAGCTTTTTTGGCCCGAGCAACACCGCTGGAAACCAGTTTACTCGAGGCATTAGAGCGCGAGTTGCGCCGCATGACGGGTGTGACAGTGTCACGCGAGAGTTGGCAATGGGAGCAAGTTCCCGACCATCTGAAAATGACCTTCCGTGTGCTGGACGATAAAAATCGGACTCTACGTGAAGGCAAAGATCTTGCGGCTTTGAAGCTACAACTTCAAGAAAAGGTGCAGGAAACCCTTTCTGCCGTGGCGGATGACGGTATTGAACAAAATGGCTTACATATCTGGAGCTTCGGCTCACTTCCTGTGTGCTATGAACAACGCCGCGGGGGATACGAAGTCAAAGCCTATCCTGCACTGGTGGATGAGAAAGACAGTGTTGCGATCCGCTTGTTTGATACGGAATCTCAGCAACAGCAAGCAATGTGGCAGGGTACACGGCGGTTATTGCTGCTAAATATTCCCTCTCCCATTAAGTATTTACATGAAAAACTGCCGAATAAATCCAAACTCGGCCTTTATTTCAATACTTATGGCAAAGTGATGGATCTGATTGATGATTGCATTGCTTGTGGGGTGGATAAACTGGTGGCGCAATATGGTGGCCCGGTCTGGCAACAGGCTGATTTTGCTCAGTTACAAGAAAAAGTGCGGGCTGAGTTAAATGAAACCGTCGTGGATATTGCCAAGCAAGTTGAGCAGATCCTAACCACGGCGTTTAGTATTAATAAGCGTCTAAAAGGCCGAGTCGATATTTCGCAAGCATTGGCACTTTCAGACATTAAAGCCCAGCTTGGTGGTCTGATTTACCGGGGCTTTGTTACTAATAATGGCTGGAAACGCTTACCTGATACATTGCGCTATTTACACGCGATTGAGCGCCGTCTGGAGAAGTTAGCTGTCGACCCTCATCGTGATCGCGCCCAAATGTTGCGCATAGAACATGTCCAGCAAATGTGGCAGCAATGGCTTAATAAGTTACCGCCTAAACGCCAACAAGATGAAGACGTTAAAGAAGTTCGTTGGATGATTGAAGAACTGCGGGTGAGCTTATTTGCTCAGCAATTGGGGACAGCATATCCCATTTCGGACAAACGTATTTTGCAAACTATCGACCAACTCTCTGCTTAAGGATTAATGAATATCACTCCGCGCCTGGCCTAATTTTTTGGGCGCGGAGCTTTCCCCCCCCACTGACAAACTCAGTATTTATATATGTTAAGCATCCTTATTTGCATCTTAAATATGTAATTGATGAAAACCGCTAATTTTCCTGCGAAGCCCCTCGAAAACAGTCAATTAAGTCCCTTCTTGAGCATCGGTGCTATTGCTTCTGACCTTTAACTCCGGCTATATCTGCCTTGGCAATGAGGCGGCTTGTTCAAAGTTTGTCTGATTCCAGGTCACCATTTTTGATTACATTTGGTGAGTTTGATAGAGTTTTTCGGGAGCAGGGATTGCTTATGTATGTGATTAATTTATTGGGGTTGGCACAAAGGGAGTTGTTTAAATTGCCGCCAGGGATACAGGCGGCTCTGATCAAAGCTTTGGATGAGTTAGAGGCTTATGATCACGAGTTACGGGAGCCTGTAGTTCGGGATTTAGGAAAAGGGCTGAAAGAATTGAGGGTCAGTGCGAAGGAGGGGGCCGGGCGCGGTTTTTTCTTTTATCAAGCTGACCGGCAGGTTTATATCATTCATATTTTGCAGAAGAAAACGCAAAAGACCTCCAGACGGACACTGATGTTGGCTTATCAGCGTATGAAAGAAATCAAACGGAGATTGCAGCCATGAAAAAACAAGATGATTTTGACATTATTCCTTTTTCAGAGGTTAAAGCAGCGGCTTTACATCACCCTCAGGTAAATGAAGCTTATTTAGATTTACAGATTAGGCAAACCATGATGACGGAGCTTAAGGCTGCTCGTCAGCAATGTAAGCTGACCCAACAAGAGGTTGCTCAGAGAGCGGGGTTGAGGAAACAGAATATTAGCCGGATGGAGAAAGGCATTATTTCGCCTAATCTGACGACGTTAAGTCGATATGCCGCAGCATTAGGGGGGACTTTTGTTTTTAAATTTAATCAAAAGTCCCATCGTGCAGATAAGAAATAATAGGCAATAAAGTCCCTTTGTTAGCCCATTAATCTATCTCGCAGAATAACCCGTATTATTTGGCTGCTTTATTTGCGAGTGTTTTTAACCGGCCTTTTATGGCCGTGACTGCCAAAGCTCGGTTATCCGCGAGATAACGGTCTTTAGCGGCGGGAGCGGAACTTTGAATCGCAATCAAAGACCACTTTTCGCCATTCTTCAGCAGTAGGGGCGAGCCGCTATCACCGGGTAATGTATCACACTGATGAGAAAGCACGCCTTGCTGTGCCCACCCTGTAATCAGGCAATCTTCATGGCGATAAAGTGTGTCCAGATGGTCAAGGGGGTAACCTGCTTGAATGATTTTACGATCAACTTGTTTAAGTGCTTGAGTTAATTCACTCGCAGTTCCATCCCACAGAGGCAATGGTTTGATTGGAATGGTTTTTTTACTCGTTAATCGAATAAGTGCATAGTCATACGCTGCGGCGGCGGGCGGAACTATCCAACCATCACCATCAGGTTTGAGTTTTTTACCCAATTTAGCATCCACCAGTGTTTCCAGACTGGTCGTCTGGTACTTCCAATGACCATTTTGGGAAATAAATCGTAAGGCCACGGCCCGGTCAACTTTACCAGGAGGAGCTAATACGCAATGACCTGCTGTCAGTGCCAGGCGAGGGGAGATTAATGTTGCAGTACAAAGGTTACCGCTTGCCGTTTCAACTTGGCCAATCGCTTGCCATGGCCATTCGGAGTTATCAGTGACCGCTGTACGGTCATCTTTACCGAAAAACAGAGTCATTTGATCTGCAATGCTGGCGTCATCATTTTGCGTGTCTGTCGGTGAGTGGGCTAGAGCCGCAGAAAGAGGTAACAGACTTAATAGTAATAATGAAGATAAACGCATAAATAGTTAGCCTGCCTTATTATTCCTTAGAGGGTTATCTATTCACAAACCTGAGTTCGACTGATTAAATTGCTCATCACGATTTTCCCTACCGCTAACTATAGACATAATTAGTGATGTGATGTGATGTGTTGTCATTATTTGATTTTTCAATAATTTTAGAGCGAAATAGGCCATTGTTGTTATAAATAGAAAAACAATGTAATCAGCCCGCAAATAATTAATGTGGTCAGAGTGATTTCAAATAAATAACGGCGCAGCATTATCAGCACTCCCGATAAAAAACACCCGGAAAACCGGGTGTTGGGTGAATTCAGTTGTTGCAAACTCATCGTGAAGAGCTGAGTTCAGCTTTTTGGCTGCTATTTGATGGCCGGTACTGCTGCCGGGGTAGATTTAGTCTGTGCCGCTGTTTTGTGGTGTTTTTTAGCCGCTTGTGCTTTTTGCACCGGTGCAGTTTTTTCCGCTTTTTTTATCGATTTTTTAGCTTTTTTGTGATGCATAGTTTTGGCTGGAGCACTATGGACAGCGGGTGCTCCGGCCATTGGAGCAGCAGGTGGTGCAACTGTGTCGGCGGCGAATGCGATAGAAGACATACCCAAAGTTGCAGCAACAATCAGAGCTAATACTGTTTTCATGATTTATTCCTCAGATTTCTGTTTGTATATCGGCCCCGTTGGGTCGTTGTAATGAGAATAGAGGAAATGATTAATGGCTTCCGTGAGTCATTGGTTTCGGCTTGTAACCGATTGTACAGGGCTGATTGTTATGACTAATAGGCAACTCAGTATACGATTTATCACGTGCGTGTGAGCACAGTTTATGGCGGAGATAGCAGGGAAGCCCAAAGGAATGAAACCGCCAAATAAAATGTCAAATTGCTCTATTTTAGTTACAACATACATTTAAGTGAAAAGTCAAAGATCACTCAGTGCTATCTTTGACCACATAGAACCAAGTTGAACACCCGAGCCTCCCTCGTCGGGCAGCGAACAGATGATCTTAGGCTCCATCATGTGCTCGCAGTCTTGGTTTTCAGACCGCAGTAAGGACTGTCTATCAGGTTCAACAGGAAGGATTGCTTTAAATCCTGCTGATATCGAGTCCGGTATTTATCTGTCCGGATGTTATATTCATTTTAAGCAACTCAACGCCACTAAAAGCACGAGATTATTGGTTGATATTGTCAATGGATTTGACTTTGTGCTACTTGCGAGCCGCACTCCTTTCGTCCTTCGCTGTGTGATTGCTGTGTGTGTCTCAATCATGATGGAAGGTTTGATTGCACTTGTTGTCACGTTCGCTCAGCATGGTTTGACCTCTGGATGGTCTTTGGTGTGGGCGACGACTGTCGTGAAAGCACTACCTTTAGGGCTTCTTGTTGGTGTTACAATGACCTTCATTGTTCAGCCCCGAATGCAGAGGCTGGCAGCCTCTGCACCGGCTAATTAATTCACCAACTATTGCCCATGACTAATGGTAATCCCCCGTTGCGCTCCCACTGGGTCTATCGGGGAATTGGAAACTAAGCTGAAATTTATGGTCAGTAGAGAATACGGCCTCTCAGGGGGAGAGTCCGTATAAAAGGGCAATCTGGGTACTGAAGAGGAATTATAAATAGCGCCGCTCTAAATGTTCGCGGAAAAAGCGAGGATTAAGTGGTTCACCTGTCGCTTTGGTGATCAGTTCCGCGGTTGAATAGCGGCTACCCTGTTGCCAGATATTTTGCTGTAACCAATTGAATAGGGCGCTAAGGTCACCATTGGCAATATTCTTATCTAATCCGGGAATAGCATTTCGCGCCGTTTGGAAAAGCTGGGCAGCATACATAGCACCCAGTGTATATGTCGGGAAATAACCAAAGGCACCGTCGGTCCAGTGAATATCTTGCATACAGCCATTACGGTAATTACCTTCGGTGTTAATCCCCAGATATTGCTGCATTTTTTCATTCCACAAGGCCGGGATGTCATCGACCTCGATTTCACCGCTAATCAATGCTTTTTCGATCTCGTAGCGCAAAATGACATGAGCAGGGTAGCTGACTTCATCGGCATCAACTCGGATAAAACCGGTTTTAACACGTTGATTCAGGGCAATAAAATTTTGTTCTGCGAAAGCCGGTTGTTCACCAAATTGCTGTATCACCAATGGACGAATGACTTGCAAGAATTCTTTGCTGCGGGCCAATTGCATTTCAAACAGTAGACTTTGAGATTCATGAATTGCCGTTGAGCGAGCATGTGATATTGGTTGGCCCAGCCATTCACGCGGTAAATTTTGCTCATAACGTGCATGACCTGTTTCATGAATAATACCCATTAATGCACTGAGAAATTCTTGTTCATTATAACGTGTAGTAATGCGTACATCTTGCGGTACACCACCGCAGAATGGATGGACACTGACATCGACTCGGCCACCATCAAAGTCGAAACCGAGCACTTTCATCACATTGAGTCCAAGTTGGCGCTGGTTTTCCAGGTCAAATGGCCCCTGTGGTATCAGGCAGGGTTCATCCGCTTGCTTGGCTGTCACTTTTTGCAAGAGATCGGGTAACCACTGTTTAAGGTCACCAAAGATACGGTCCAAATCGGCACTATTGGTTCCCGGCTCATATAAGTTCAGCAATGCGTCATAGCGCGATGTTCCGGCAGCTTGAGCACGAATTGATGCCTCTTCGCGACTGAGAGTGACCACTTCACGTAGATTTTCAGCAAAACCATTCCAGTCATTCGCGATGCGCTGCTGTCGCCATGCATGTTCGCAGCGGGCACCTGCTAGTGATTTCGCCTCAACCAATGCTTCCGGCAGCAACACGGCATTATTGTAGTGCCGGCGCATCTCACGCAAATTTGCTTGCTCGACATCATCCAGAGTTTCTTGTTCCGCTTGCTTCAACCATTCCCCAACATCTTTGGCCGTTAGTATTTGATGTTGCAGTACATTTAGCTCCGCCATTGCCTCTGAGCGGGCAAGATTACCTTTTGGCGGCATCATAGTTTGCATATCCCATCCGGCAATGGCCGACAAATGCTCAAAGCGAGAAAGGCGTGTAAACGTAGCGCGCAGGTGTTGATAAGCAGTGGTCATAAAAAACTCCATTAAATCTATAGGCCGATTTGTTTTATTAAGGCTAGTATTTGGGCAAAATTATTGGGTAGGCAAAACCATTATTTAGAGTCATCTTGGTCGATAGTGAGTGAGTAAAGACCTTTTACCGGCCAACAAAATCGGAAACTCGCGCCTCCTAACGAACTGGCATCAACGGAAATACTCCCCTGATAAGCCAATGCAATGGAGTGAACGATTGCCAGGCCCAATCCACAGCCCCCGGTTGCGCGATCCCGGCTAGGGTCCAGCCGGACAAAAGGCTCAAATACTCGGGCGCGTTCTTCTAATGGAATCCCCGGCCCGTCATCTTCAACTTGTAAGCAAGCATTATCGCCATCAAACCACAGCCCAATTCGCAGCCGTTGGGTCGAATAGCGCAGGGCATTATTGACCAAATTATCCAATACTCGCTCCATCAGACGTAAGTCAACTGCGCCGAAATCGCCACGATGAGGAATATCGAGTTCTATTTCGCGCTCACTATGAATCAAGCGCATCTCCATAACTTTTGCCGCGAGCCAAGCCGGTAAGTCGATAGGTTCCAGATTGAGTGAGACTTGCGGGCGATCCAGCCGAGCATAGGTCAGCAGCTCGTCAATCAATGCTTCCAACTGGCCAATATCGCGACTCAAAGCCAGTTGCTCACTTTCAGTCAGGTTATCACTCATGGCTAACCGATAGCGCAAACGAACCAGTGGGGTGCGCAGCTCGTGAGCAATTCCATCAATAAGCAGTTTCTTGCTGACAATCAAGGTGCTGATGTTGTCAGCCATTTGGTTAAATGCGACACCTAAGCGGCTTAAACTTGAAGTGGGGTCAAAATGCGTGCGCTCGTCCAGGTGGCCCGACCCTAGCCGCTGGGCGGCATTCTCCAATTTAAGCAAATCTTTCCAATGGGGGCGCATCCAAAGAAATACCGGTAGAGCCAAAGAGAGGCCAATCAGGATAAGTAAGGCCAAATCAAGCAGCCGCATTTGATGCAAATAAAATAAATAAGGGACTGGGCCAACAGCAAGGACATAGCGGCTGCGGGGGATTCGTTGCAGGAAAGTATATTCATCATCCAAAGCAATGATTTCACCGGCTCGTAGGCGTTTATTCAAGCGCTCACCGAGATTCCGTTTATCGAGAGGTTCGATATGTAATTGAAATGAGAGATTTAAATCTAAAGTGGCAATGGTTTTATTCCAATCTTTCAGTGGAATTTCCCGCAGCTCACTGCGCATCAATGAAAGCGAGCTTTTCATCAAGTCATCTAATGACTGGCGACCAGCACGTTCCGCTGTCACTTTATAAACCAGCCCAACCAACATCGCCATCACCATAAAGCAGACGAACAGTAATAAGAAAAACTGAATAAATAGCTTCCTCATTGCTGCACAGACTCCCAGGCATTCGGGGCGAACAGGTAACCTTTATTGCGGACGGTTTTGATTCTAAAAGGTTCGAGGGCATTGTCGTAAAGTTTGCGGCGCAAGCGCGATATCGCAACATCGATACTGCGGTCCATCCCGTCATAGCTGACACCACGTAAATTCTTCAATAATGCTTCCCGGTCCATGATAATCCCGGCATGGGTTGCCAGTTCCCACAGCAAGTCAAAATCTGAAGTCGATAAAGTAATTTCTTCATCACTAAGATTAACTTGTCGATTAACAGGATCAATGCAGAGCAGACCGAAGTGAATTGCATTATACCCAGTGAGTGGCGGGCTGATGGTTTCTTTGGTTTGTTGTTGATTATGCTGGCGTAAATGCAAACGTAACCGCGCCAACAATACTGCCGGGGGCGTTGTTTTCAGGATATAATCATTCGCACCCATCTCCAGGGAAAGGATATGGTTCATATCACTGTCAAGTGAGGTCAACAGTACGATAGGGCCTTCATAGCTTGGTCGCAGGTCACGGCACAGCGTCATCCCATCTTTCCCTGGCAGCATGATATCGAGCAACACCAAGTCAGGTTGTTGCTGTTCAATAACGGCTTGTGCAGTATCGCCTCGTGGTTCAACAAACACATCAATATCATGTTTGCCAAGGTAAGCTGCAATCAGTTTTCCGACCTCCGGGTCGTCTTCTACAAAAACAATATTGGTCATGTTTTTCAGTTTATAAAAGTGCCGGAATTCAGCATAGCGCGCTGTTGGTAGCAATACTATGCACGTTACTTGATTATTAATGCCAATGAATTATCAATGCCAATGACTGATCGGTAGACAACGGGCAAAACATTTCATTATATTAACTGGAGTGATTGTATCGTCATCTCTATTTATACCCGTCATACTTCAAGCTGCATGTGTGTTGGCTACGTTCAATTACCCGAATCACTTACAACACAGTAAGCTCATCGGGATTCTCTCTCTTGCCGCCTTCCTGCAACTCGAATTATTTAGGGTATTATAGTTGGGTCTATCGTTTATATATCAATACTTATGGTTAATGAATAGCTGTATCAATCAGCTAAGGACTGAGGGATGAGTGGCGAACACACTGGTGTGCCAGCGCACAATGAAAAAGTCTGCTTCGATTACACGGAATTTTTAGCGGTTTCTTGCAAAAAACGATGGAGTTTTATTGATGCTATTTATGGTGTCATGCCGATTTTTGGTATGGTGGTAAAGTCGCAAACTGCATCGGAAAAAACGCCTCAGGAGCGGCTGACTGCTTTAGCGCTACAGGTATTATCGACCCAACTTAGCGATGAAACCAATATTATTCGATTAATTCGTCTCGCTGAACAGCAGGGGATAACTGTATTGGAGATCCAATTACCTTACTCTCTGGAAACCGCGCAACTCAATGAAATAAAACAAAAATTCCCGCTATCGATGCAGCTAAGTCAGATGGGCGAATGCTTATCGGTGGACATATCGGGAGAATAAATCCTCTTGGTAGATGATGAGGATGAGTTTATCTGCAACCAATACTCAAATGGACAGCCAGTGTCACTGGCGTGCCCATTGTTGAGTGTTTCCAACTTAATGCATTACCACCCAGGTTGCTGGAATGGTCGCAATCAGCACCAGGCCAATCGCCGCGCGTTCCACTGTATTAAGTAGCCGAAGACCTTCATGCCCTTTACGTGCATAAATAAATACCAGTAAACCGGGGGCATACAATAGGGCGGATAACAGCAGATACAGCAAGCCAGCCGCATAAATCAGCCACAAACCATACAAACAGGCGCCACTGGCGGCAATAATCAATCGCCAGTCCTGACGTTTCAGGGCCACTTTAAATAAGAATGCACCCACCAAGAAATAGGGCACTAAAATCATCTCTGATGCAATGGTCAGCAAGGTGTTGTAGTTACTGCCCGTCAGCCAGATAAGAATCAGCGCCACTTGCACGGCACAGTTAGTCAGCCATAGTGATTTCGCGGGTGCATTGTGTTTATTCTGATGTCGGAATATTTTAGGGAATGCACCATGTTTGGCCGCCACCATAGGGACTTCTGCGGCCATAATGGTCCAGCTAAGATAAGCGCCGCACACCGAAATAATCAGTCCGGTGGCAATAATCACTTCCCCCCAAGGGCCAATCATCTCTACCATAATGCCCGCCATTGATGGGTTCCGCATACCCGCTAATTCAGCGCGCGGCACTACCCCAAGGGACAATAAGGTTATTAGCAGATAAACACATAAAGCTGAGATAACCGCCAGCATTGTCGCCCGGCCAACATCTTTTTTATTGCGCGCTCTGGCAGAAACAACAACAGCGCCTTCCACCCCAATAAAGACCCATAATGTGATGAGCATCGTGTCTTTCACTTGCTGCCAAACCGGGGTGTGTAGGGCAATACCAGTAAAATCAACGCTAAAGGTATCGAGGCTGAAAGCCATGCCGGCTAAAACAATAAACCCGCCGATGGGCAACAGTTTTGCCAGTGTCGCGGCCAGGTTGATACTGGCTGCGGTTTGAACGCCACGCAATACCAATGCATGAACCATCCACAACAGGAAAGATGCACCCAAGAGCGCCTGCCAGGTATTCCCCTCACCAAAGATAATGCTGCCAGACTTATCGGTAAAAAAGCTCAATGCGGCAAAAACAATCACCAAATAAGAGACATTGGCAATGACGGCGCACAACCAGTAACCCCACGCGGAGAAAAAGCCAATAAGATCACCAAAGCCTTCTTTGGCATAGGTGAATATTCCACCATCCAGATCAGGGCGCAGGCGCGTTAACAATAGCATGGCAAAAGCCAAAAAAACGATCCCCACCCCGGTAATACCCCAGCCAATGAGTAAGGCCGCTGGGCTGGCAACTTCAGCCATATTTTGTGGCAAGCTGAAGACACCTGCACCCAGCATTGAACTGAGAACCAGCGCGGTGAGCGCCGTCAGGCCGAGTTTTCTTTCCAATTATAAATCCTGGTTTTTAGAGTATTAATGAATGGTTAATGGCTTGTAAGTAGCATTATATGAGGCTAACTTATCAATGTTTGACAGATAATAGCCCTATAATTTTCGGGCAATTTTACGGAGTGGGAGGCGATCATGCAATGATTGGTTATGCGATTTGGGCAAAAAATTATTCAGTCGGAATTCATCAGGCAAATCGCCCCCGCTGACAGATAAAAAAAGGGCAGCCAATGGCTACCCTTATGATTACGATTGCAGCAAACTTATTTAAACAAGTCAGCGCTAACACTCAGGTTACCACCACTTTGGTTCTGCCACTGGCGAGTAACATGATAATACTTCGCCCCTTTAGCCGCTGCGCGCTTAGCGACTTCATGGGAAACGTCGGTCATGCTGTTGTAGTGACCGCTGAAGGTAATTGAGTCAAACGGTACCATCTGCGCGGCAGTGGTGTTGTTTAATTCTTGAATTTGAGTGCCGTCATTAAGCGTGACAGTGTAACGCTTACCTGTGGATGATTGCGTTTCAAAGAAACGGCCCACATCAGCACTTGGTGTACCTGAAGAAGCAACGCCTGGAATTTCTACATTCGCAGCCGCAGCACCACCAGCAGCCAGTGCTGCGCGGCCAGCATCTGAATCGGCGGGGATCACATCAGGGCTTTGCACGGTACGTTTGGCAGCATCCTCTTTATAAACATACGCCGTGACGAACTGGTTGCCACCTTGGTTAGCATCAACCTGGCGCACGATGAAGAAAGAGTAAGCACCTTTCTCTTTTGCTGCTTTGGAAATAGCATCGTTAATATCTGGCTGGCTGCGGAAGAAACCACTGACAGAGACAGTATCGTAAGGTTGTAAACTGTAGGCTTCTGTTTTTGGTAATTCTTTGATGCCATTAAAAATACGATACTGAGTCTCTTTGCTCACTTCCTCAGCATCTTTATGATAAACATCGGCCGTTACACGCCAGTTGCCACCATTGCCATTGCTGTTGAGATCTTGAATATAGAACGAATCAGCGCCCAATTTATCAGCACGACGGGATACAGCATCGGCGGCCTCATTAATTGCATTAAATCTGCCGGTAATAGTAATACGATCAAATGGTTTAATGGCTGCTGCTTGCTCTGGTGTGAGTTCTTTTGCCGCATGTGCAGCAGAAAGCGCCGAGAGTGATAGCAATGCCGACGCGATGATCGTGTATTTCAGCTTCATAAAAAATCCTTTCGCCTTGCGCATTAACGTTGATACATGCGGAACAATTGATGTGTAACAGAATAGCAGATGATTATTACATGTAATAATGGCGGGTGTCTCCGCAATTTATATGACTAAATATATGAATTCCGGAGTTAGGCCTGCTAGCACTTTACATGAAGAATAGAGATAAGCTTTACGAATAATGGCTTTAACGTCATAAACACGGATTATTTACATTTTTCCAACCTGATGCCGCGCCATCACTGGGCTGCCTTATTATACTAATGCTTATTATTTTGGCTCAAACTTGCAGGACAAGCCGCTAGTAAATATTATTTTTATAGTGAATTATACAGAGTTCTTTCCGCCTGCCAGTTTTAGTGCAAAAACTGCTGCAGAACTGCATACAGATATGGATCATAAGTCACATTTTCAGTAGGTTATAGGGAGCCGTAACTAAGCAGGTTTGTCAGTAACCAAAAGAACTGAGCATATCCGAATTAATTGGCGTTACAGGTAGGTAGCTCCCGATGCGCTGACATAAGTCAGTGATGTGAGTTAATGAGCGCCGCTAACACCCATAACTTCAATTAAGAAGGGTATGGCAATCTTCATCATTAAAGATAGGTAAAGGGAACATTATGCGTATTGGTGTACCAAGAGAGCGGTTGGCCAATGAAGCCCGTGTTGCAGCAACGCCGAAAACGGTAGAACAATTGCTGAAATTAGGTTTCACCGTGGCGATTGAAAGCGGAGCTGGTCATTTAGCCAGTTTTGACGATGCGGCGTACCAGGAAGCGGGTGCCACCATTACGGATACCACCGATGTGTGGCAATCCGACCTTATCCTCAAAGTGAATGCCCCATTTGAGGACGAAATTGCCCTGATGCGTGCGGGGAGCACCTTGGTCAGCTTTATCTGGCCAGCCCAGAACCCGGAATTACTGCAAAAATTAGCAGAGCGTCAGGTCACTGTATTGGCGATGGATTCTGTGCCGCGTATCTCGCGCGCGCAATCCATGGATGCCCTCAGCTCAATGGCTAACATTGCGGGCTATCGCGCAATCGTCGAAGCTGCTCATGAATTTGGCCGTTTCTTCACCGGGCAAATTACCGCGGCGGGTAAAGTCCCACCAGCAAAAGTAATGATTATCGGGGCCGGTGTTGCAGGGTTAGCAGCCATTGGCGCGGCAGGGAGCTTAGGGGCGATTGTCCGTGCTTTTGACACCCGTCCGGAAGTCAAAGAACAAGTCCAAAGTATGGGCGCTGAATTCCTCGAACTTGATTTTGAAGAAGAGGCGGGCAGTGGCGATGGTTACGCGAAGGTCATGTCTGAAGCGTTTATCAAAGCCGAAATGGCGCTATTTGCTGCACAAGCGGCCGAAGTGGATATCATTGTTACCACCGCATTGATTCCAGGTAAACCCGCACCGCTCTTGATAACCAAAGAAATGGTTGCGTCGATGAAGTCCGGCAGCGTGATAGTCGACTTGGCCGCGCAGACCGGCGGTAACTGTGAATTGACTGTGGCTGATAAAGTGACAGTGACCGAGAATGGCGTGAAAATCATCGGTTATACCGACTTGCCAAGCCGTTTACCGACACAGTCATCCCAGCTTTATGGTACCAACCTGGTTAACTTGCTGAAATTACTCTGCAAAGAGAAAAATGGCGAGATCGATATTGATTTCGAAGATACCGTCATCCGCGGTGTTACCGTGGTCAAAACCGGTGAAGTGACCTGGCCGGCTCCGCCTATTCAAGTTTCAGCTCAGCCTCAGGTCGCTAAAGCAGCTCCGATTGTCAAAGAAGAGACTAAACCTTCATCGCCTTGGCCTAAGTACATCATCATGGCACTGGCTATCGTGCTGTTTGGTTGGTTGGCAAATGTGGCACCGAAAGAGTTTTTATCTCACTTTACGGTCTTTGCTCTGGCGTGTGTGGTTGGATATTACGTGGTGTGGAACGTCAGCCATGCGCTACATACTCCACTGATGTCAGTCACTAACGCCATCTCCGGCATTATTGTGGTGGGCGCATTGTTGCAGATTGGTCATGGCGGCTGGGTGAGTTTCTTATCCTTTATTGCCGTATTGATTGCCAGCATCAATATTTTTGGTGGCTTTACTGTCACCCAGCGCATGCTGAAAATGTTCCGTAAAAACTAGTTTTTCCTGTGAAAACTGAGTTGATATATACACTAAATAATTCGAGTTGCAGGAAGACGGCAAGCGAATGAATCCCGATGAGTTGACGCCCGTCAATGATTTGGGTGAAAGAGAGTAGCCAACGCACATGCAGCTTGAAGTATGACAGGTATAACACCATGACTTATAAGAATGAAGGGGTAACTGATGTCTAGTGGTCTCGTTACAGCTGCGTACATAGTTGCTGCGATTTTATTTATTTTCAGTTTGGCTGGGCTGTCGCGCCACGAAACATCCAAACAAGGTAACACTTTCGGTGTGACCGGTATGGCCATCGCACTTATCGCGACCATTCTGGGGCCAGATTCAGGGAATGTTGCCTGGATTATCATTGCCATGGTGATTGGTGGGGCAATTGGTATTTATCTGGCGAAGAAAGTCGAAATGACCGAAATGCCGGAACTGGTGGCTATTCTGCACAGTTTCGTGGGTCTGGCGGCGGTTCTGGTTGGCTTTAATAGCTATCTGGATCATGGCACCGTGGTCATGGATGCGGTGATGGTGAATATCCATCTGACCGAAGTGTTCTTGGGGATCTTTATCGGGGCGGTAACATTTACCGGTTCAATTGTTGCCTTTGGTAAGTTACGCGGGATTATCTCATCCAAACCGCTGATGCTGCCACAACGCCATAAGTTAAATCTGGTGGCGCTGGTTGTTTCATTCCTGCTGATGATTATGTTCGTCAAGACAGATAGCGTGGCCCTACAAGTGGTCGCACTGCTATTGATGACCGTGATTGCTTTGGGCTTCGGTTGGCATCTGGTGGCATCCATCGGTGGTGCTGATATGCCGGTTGTGGTTTCGATGCTGAACTCCTACTCCGGTTGGGCCGCAGCGGCCGCAGGCTTCATGCTCAGCAATGACTTGCTGATTGTAACCGGTGCGTTAGTGGGTTCTTCCGGTGCCATCCTGTCGTACATCATGTGTAAAGCGATGAATCGTTCGTTCATTAGCGTGATTGCCGGTGGCTTTGGTACCGATGGATCTTCTACCGGTGATGCTGAAGAAATGGGTGAATACCGTGAAACTAACGCGGAAGAAGTGGCTGAGCTGCTGAAAAATGCTAGCTCTGTCATCATCACTCCTGGATATGGTATGGCGGTGGCACAGGCACAATATCCGGTGGCTGACATTACAGCAAAACTGCAAGCTCGGGGGATCAAAGTACGTTTTGGTATTCACCCAGTAGCAGGGCGCTTACCAGGCCATATGAATGTGTTATTGGCTGAAGCCAAAGTACCTTACGATGTGGTGTTGGAAATGGATGAAATCAATGATGATTTCCCAAGCACTGACGTCGTGCTGGTTATTGGTGCTAACGACACGGTAAACCCTGCCGCACTTGAAGATCCTCGCAGCCCCATTGCAGGTATGCCAGTGTTGGAAGTGTGGAAAGCGCAAAATGTTATTGCCTTTAAACGGTCAATGAACACCGGCTATGCGGGCGTACAAAACCCATTGTTCTTCAAAGACAATACTCAAATGTTATTTGGCGATGCCAAAGACAGCGTAGAAGCCATTTTACGCGCGTTGTAATGGCGCAGTAGTCTTTGATTAAGGGCCACCTCGGTGGCCCTTTTCTTTGGATTTAATCAGAATAGCGCGTGAGAAAGGGAGTTATTCGACATCATTTTGATCTTCATTGCTTTCCACCGGGCAAGTAAAACCTTCCGGTTTAATCGCTAATAAATCACATTTAAGATGATCGATCACATGTTCTGTGGTATTCCCGATAAAGGCGGCAGATAGCCCTGTACGCCCCAAAGTACCTAAAACCACCACCCCAGCGCGTAAATGTTCAGCGAGGTCAGGAATCACCTCTTCGGGTAAACCTTTTTCTACATGAGTGAATTTTTCATCAATACCAAACTGCTGGCGCAGTGCTTTCATTGCGACCAAATGCTGACCGCGAATAGCATCGTTATAAACACTCGGATCAAAATCAGGTAACTCGATGGCGATATTAATGGGAGTGACCGGATAGGCGCTAATCAAGTGCACTTGAGTTTGGTTGAGATTTTCAGCAAGTTCTCGGGTTTCTTTCACTAAACGTAAATTGAGTGGGTCATGCAGCGGGTCTTCACTTGAGAGGTTGACGGCCACCAGTGCCGTGCCACCCTCCGGCCAAGGTTGGTCTTTTACCATCCACACCGGGCAGGGACATTTGCGCAATAAATGCCAGTCAGTCGGGGTGAAGATAATAGACTCCAGGCGGTCATGCTGATGTGCCATTTTTAGCAATAAATCGTGTTTAAATTTCAGGACTTCCTGAATAATGGCTTCGTAGGGCCGATTGTGCCATACCACTTTGATTTCAATCGGTATCCCTTCATCAAGATAAAATCGGCACTGCTCGTTTATCCAAGCTGAGCGTTGGCTGATAACCCCTTTGCGCATAGCGGTGCGCTCATCGGGTGACAGCAGGGTGGTCATGTCATAAGACAAGTCATAAATAGCTAAAAATGCTTTGATTGTGCCGCCGTTGCGCCGCACAAGATAGACTGCACGTCTTAATGCAGGTTGATCATCCTGATTGGGGTCAATAGCAACCAGAATATTCTGATACTTTGCCATAGAGTCTCCTTACAACCGTGAATTAACAGTATGTTAGTTAAAGAGTAAACCATGAAAGTGAAAGAGGACAGGTGAGAGAACGAACCAGAGCAATAATATATCAATCAGCTTTAGAGTTGTAGGTGTATTGGTTGCCCTTAATCCTCCGAATCACTGACGGGAGTATGCTCGCCGGATTTATGAGCCTCCTCCTTGAGACTCACTCTGCATATTGAAACCTGGTGGGTATGGAAATTACAGACTAGGTCTTGGGTTACCCGCCAGCTTAGCCAGTGCTTCGGTATTCTCGATAGTTATATATTTACCTTTCACACTCAGAATATCGCTTTTCTGGAAACGACCCAACAAACGGCTGATAGTTTCTACCGTCAGACCCAAATAGTTGCCGATGTCACCACGAGTCATGGTGAGACGGAATTCACGTGGTGAGAAACCGCGCTGAGCAAAACGGCGAGAGAGATTATAAATAAAGGCCGCCAGACGCTCTTCTGCATTCTTTTTAGAAAGCAGTAAAATCATGTCTTGATCACCTTTGATCTCACCACTCATTAGACGCATCATCTGTTGGCGCAAATTTGGCATTTTGCCGGATAAGTCATCCAGTGTATCAAATGGGATTTCGCAAACCATTGATGTTTCGAGAGCTTGCGCAAAGCTTGGATGCTGTAGGTTACTGATGGCATCAAAACCGACTAAATCGCCCGCCAAATGGAAACCGGTAATTTGCTCATCACCTTCTTCGGTAATGGTGTAACTTTTGATGGTCCCGGAACGGATGGCATACAGTGATTTAAGCTCATCACCTGCTTTAAACAGCGCCTGTCCTTTCTGAATAGGTTTTTTTCTTTCAATGATATTGTCGAGCTGATCCAGCTCGTTTTCATTCAAAGTAAATGGAATACAGAGCTGGCTGATACTGCAATCCTGACAATGGATTGCACAACCACCAGACTGAATACGTCGGATTACGCGTTTTTCCGGGATCATAGGGTATTCCCAATAATATTGATATGCGTCAATTTTAACATCTTTTCTTGCGTCTGATAAGAGCAAGAATAGTTAGCGTACTAAAAGATAGCCCTCATGCATTAATAGCCAGCGTTTTCGCTCGACACCACCGGCATAGCCAGTCAATGCACCTTGCTGCCCAATGACTCTATGGCAAGGGACAACAATTGAAATGGGATTCAAGCCATTAGCCATCCCTACAGCCCGCGAAGCTGTGGGGCGGTTAATGCGTTTTGCTAATTCGCCATAAGTAATGGTTTCACCACAAGGGATTTTACGCAGTTGTTCCCAAACCTGGCGCTGAAAGTCAGTCCCGGCTGTTTTTACGGGTAAATTATCTATAATACTCAGCTCACCAGCAAAATAGCGCTGCATGCTGTCACTTAACCCACCGGGATTCCGTTTTTCCACTAGGGTAAAGGTATTGGTGCCGTAATGATTGCGTAGCAGTTTCATCAGGCGCTCATAATGATCCGTCCAATCAATGGCGCGTAGCCGGTTTTCTTCGTCTGCAATTAACAACAGTTCACCCTGTGGGGTTGCCATCCGATCAATTAAAAACGTTTCCATAGTTCTCCACGACTTTGCTACCACGGGTTAAGTACAAATAAATATTTACTGAAGATTATTACATGAAAAATAACATCAATAGATGACTATCAGGAACGAAAAGTAAAAACCTGCTGTTATTGCGGGGCTAATCGCATAAACCATAAAGTTTAAGTATAAGGTCGGGGTGTGCGAAGTAAGGATAAGCCGCTAGGATAAAAGTCTGTTATTTACGAAATCCATTCTTATCAGGTATTCAATTCATGTCCAATGTCACTTTGATTCCTTTATTACGTGATGGCGAACCTCCGGCTGCGGCCATTGAACGCCCAGAGAGCCGTTCACCTTTTATCTTGCTGGCAGACCATGCCGGGCAGCGTATTCCCGCCCAACTTGGGGATTTGGGGTTACCCGCCGGGGAAATTGACCGCCATATTGGTTGGGATATTGGCTCATTGGCTACCGCGCAATTACTTAGCCAATATTTGGATGCAACATTGATTCATCAGCGTTACTCGCGCTTAGTGATTGATTGTAACCGCACGCCGGGTATCGCCAGCTCTATTCCTGAAATTTCGGAAAACACGCGGATACCACGCAATATTGGTGTCACGGTAGAAGAGGCACAAGCCCGTCGAAATGAGGTATTCCAGCCTTATCATGACTTAATTACACAGACACTTAATCAGCGCCATGATTGCGGCCAGAGCAGTGTCATTATTTCCATGCATAGCTTTACCCCGTCGTTTAAAAACATTTCACGCCCGTGGCAAGTTGGAACTTTATTTAACCGTAATCCTGAGTTTTCTTTGCAGTTAGTGGCATTTTTACAGCAAGATGGCTCCTTAAATGTCGGAGTTAACCAACCTTATGCCATGACAGATGCAACCGATTTCACTTTGCCATTTCATGCGGAACAGCGCCATTTACCTTATGTAGGAATAGAGATTCGTCAGGATCTTATTACTCAACCCGATGGGCAGGAACAGTGGGCAAAGCGCCTGGCGAGATTGTTACCGCAAGTCTTATCCGCCTATAACCATTCAAAATAGGCCGCGCTCTATTTATTAACCCAAGAAATATCTGTTTTGCGTTAATTATTTTCTGAGTTTATGACTGGCCACTATTAATTGGTTATTATCGATGGCTATAGTTATTTTTAATTCATCACTAATTCATTTATCACACAATAGTAAGGTTGAAAATCTCGTGGAATCCAAACCTGCGCGTATCCTGATCAGTGCCTGCTTGATGGGGAAACCTGTCCGTTATAACGGCAGCGCTCTGTCTGTTCATGATGAAATTATTCAGCGCTGGCAGGATGAAGGACGACTGGTGCTAATTTGTCCAGAATTAGCCGCAGGAATGCCGGTGCCACGCCCACCAGCAGAAATTCAGCAAGGTAATGGCGAGGCGGTATTACAGGGGCAGGCGCGGGTGATTGAGCAATGGGGTAATGATGTCAGCCGGGAATTTCTGCAAGGGGTTTATCAATCCTTGGAATTGGCTCAAAAACATCAGTGCACATTGGCCATTCTGACTGAAGGTAGCCCATCTTGTGGTAGTAGCCGTATCTATGATGGCAATTTTAATGGTACTCAACGCGCAGGACAGGGAGTGACAACAGCTTTACTGCGTCGTCACGGGATCAAGATATTCAGTCATCTTCAACTTGAACAAGCAGATGATTTTTTGCGAAACAGTTCGCAAATCAAGGTTAAAAACTAATCAAATGTCATTAAATCCCGCTATACTGTATGAATGTACAGTTATGGCGTGGGTTCGTATCTTTAGTCACTTAGTTTTTATTAAAACCATTGAGTCGAGGTAGCGATATGACATTCAAGATAGTCGAAAAAGAATCGAAAAAGATTGTGGGTATCCGAGTTGTTGGGCCTTATCACGAGACCATCCCGAAAGGATTTGACCAACTATCATCACTTTATACCCAGCACCAAATTCCAGGAAAAGATTGGTTAGCACTTTACTGGGATAACCCAGAAACCAATCCACCGGCTGAGTTACGGGCTGATGTATCCTTATCTGTCGCTGATGACTATGTCTTACCAGTAGAACTTCGCGGCCAGTTGGAGTTACAGGTGATCCCCTCAGGTCTATATGCGGTGTATCACACCCGAGTAACGGATGATGATGATGGTTATGCTAAAGCTTGGGGAGAATTGTATCACCAACATTTACCACAAAGTGGCTATCACCCAGCCGAGGGCGCTTGTTATGAGGTTTACCTCAATGACGGCAGAAGTGACGGCTATTTTGATATCGATATCTATCAATCCGTTGAAAAAGACTAATAAATTAGCGTTGCAGCCGAGCTGGCTAGCTCGGCTGCTTATGGTGTCAGCAGCATCGCCTTTCAAGGAGATATTATTGTCAGGAAAATGCTTTCAGGAATACTTGGTTCAGCCAGTCACTGAAAATACGCACCCGTGGTGACAATTGTCGATTACGTGGATACAGAAAAGAAACCGGCATGGGGGGCGGGGCATATTCTGGGAGAATATCAATCAGTGTTCCGGCACGTAAGTCTGATTCGATGTGATAACGTGGTACCTGAATGATCCCTAATGCCAGCCGTGCGGCAGCCACAAAACTTTCTGCGCCACTAACGGATAGAACCGCCGGTAATTTCACATTTTGAACTTTCATATCTTGAACTTTAGCTGATAAATAGGGCTGTGGCCGTTGATATGAAAGCTTTTTCCTGGCGGAGGGCTGAGATTGCGTGCTGATACAAAATTCTAATGGCATTAATCCGCCAGTCGCACTGGAACGAAACCCTACCATTTGATGCCCGGCTAACTCATTAGGTGTGAGTGGTGTTCCATGTTGTTGCAAATAGCGCGGTGCAGCACAAGTTACCTGTGGTAGCAGTGCCACGCGGCGGGCCACCATATCACTGTCTTGCAAATTACCGACACGCAATACGCCGTCAAAGCCTTCACGAATCAAATCAACTAGCCTATCTCCTTCGCTGATAAATAATTCGATATCGGGATATTGTGCTATAAAATCAGGTAGTTGTGGTAATACAAAATGGCGAGCCAAGGTGCCTTGTACATCGATTCTCAGTAAGCCCCGTGGCTTAGCATTAGCAAACGCCATTTCAGCATCTTCTATATCAGCAATAATTTGCAGGCAGCGCTGGTAGTAAGCTTCCCCATCCAGTGTCGGACTGACATGCCGGGTAGTGCGTTGCAATAAGCGGACATTTAAGCGTTTTTCAAGCTGCTTAACTGCATCCGTCACACTAGATCGAGGTAAATTTAAGTCTTGTGCGGTTTGGGTAAAACTGCGCTGTTCCACTACTCTGATAAACACGCGCATTGCATCAATTCTGTCCATACTATTGTTCGTCTTTTTCGGATAGTGTTAACGAATAATAGGTAATTATCCGAATAAGTAAAAGTGGCATGCTCTGTGTACCGGTTTCCGTGGGTGCAGTTCTTGAGAACATGGCTTGAGAACTAACTGCCCATAAACGAGTACAAATAATGAAATACATATTCAGGAGAATATTATGATGAAAACTACTCAGCAGGTCGCCATTGTCACAGGAGCATCACGAGGTATTGGTGCAGCAATAGCCGAGCGTTTAGCTCAGGAGGGTTACACCGTTCTCATCAATTATTCTCGAGCTGATGAGGAAGCCGAAGCTTTAGTGCGTAAAATCCAACAAGCGGGCGGAAATGCATTGAGTGCTAAAGGGGATATCAGTGATTCTGCCGCTGTAGTTCAATTGTTTGCTAAAGCAGAAGCCGCTTTTGGTGGCGTTGATATTTTGGTCAATAATGCCGGAATTATGTCACTCAGTACGATTGCCGATAGTGATGATGAACACTTTGACCGCCAGATTGCAATTAATCTGAAAGGGAGCTTTAACGGGATGCGGGAAGCCGCAAAACGCCTTAGATACGGTGGGCGAATTGTTAATTTTTCAACCAGTGTGGTGGGTTTAAAGTTGGAAAAGTATGCTGTTTATGCTGCGACCAAAGCTGCGGTTGAAACAATGACGGCAATCCTGGCGAAAGAGTTGCGGGGCCGCAATATTACCGTCAATGCCGTGGCTCCGGGGCCTACCGCAACTGACCTTTTTCTTAATGGGAAATCGGCAGAACTTATTGAAAAAATGGCAAAAATGGCACCATTGGAAAGGCTGGGTACACCAGAAGATATTGCTGCGGCAGTAGCATTTTTGGTGGGTAAAGACGGTGGTTGGATTAATGGGCAAGTGCTGCGCGCTAACGGTGGCCTGATTTAGCGCCATTTTGTGGAATGGTGGCGACAGAACAGGGGGATGGCTCTGAAAGATAAGGGATAATAATCAATCGTGGTTTTTATAAAAGCATTGGTTGTTATAAATACGTGGATTGCCATAAAAGCGTTGATTGTCATAAAAGCGTCATTCGCCTGTTCTAGTATCCGTTGTAACCAATCAATACAAATTGTATGACTGTTTTACAACAAGGAACTCTACTGATGCAGAACCGCGTACCCACTTTGTCCGGCATAGCGCTATCGACCCTGATGCTGAGCAGCTCTCTGTTCGCACCCAATGCTGTCGCGGTCACCACCGGTTTATATGACCGCAGCGCCCACGGTGATATCACCCAGTTTGGTGGCGCTCGCCGTTTGACAGAAGATCAAACTCAGGCTCTTCGTGATTCGTTGTCTAGCAAAACAGTAAAAAATGTCATTTTACTGATTGGCGATGGGATGGGAGACTCAGAGATTACTTCGGCGCGTAACTATGCCATGGGCGCGGGCGGTTTCTTTAAAGGAATTGATGCATTGCCGCTGACCGGGCAGTACACGCACTATTCATTAGATAAAAAAACGCAGAAACCTGATTATGTGACTGACTCAGCAGCTTCAGCTACCGCATGGTCGTCAGGTGTGAAAACCTATAATGGCGCACTGGGTGTTGATGTGTTTGGGAAAGATCATGCCACTCTATTGGAACTGGCTAAAAAAGCAGGTAAAGCCACCGGCAATGTTTCAACGGCTGAACTGCAAGATGCAACTCCTGCGGCACAATTTGCTCATGTCACCGGCCGTAAATGTTATGGCCCGGAAGAAACTAGCGAAAAATGCAGCACCAATGCGCTAGAGAATGGCGGCCGTGGCTCCATTACTGAGCAAATGATTGAAGGGCGCGCCGATGTTACATTGGGCGGCGGTTCTAAATCATTCAGCCAACTCGCTAAAGCGGGTGAATGGAAAGACAAATCTTTGCGTGACCAAGCTCTGGCTCGCGGCTATGTGATTGTCGAAAATCTTGATGACCTGAATGCAATCAAACAGGCCGACCAACAAAAACCGCTGTTGGGACTCTTCAGCCCAGGCAATATGCCGGTTCGCTGGCAGGGGCCAAAAGCCTCTTATCACGGTAATATAGATAAACCGCCAGTGGTTTGTGAAAACAATGCCGAACGAACTACAGGGACACCGACCTTAGCCGTGATGACGGAAAAGGCCATCGATTTGCTGAAAACCAATAAAAATGGCTTCTTCTTGCAAGTTGAAGGGGCATCAATTGATAAACAAGATCACGCGGCTAACCCTTGTGGCCAGTTTGGTGAAACTGTCGATCTGGACGAAGCGGTTCAAAAAGCGTTGGAATTTGCCCGCGCTGATGGCAATACATTGGTCATCGTGACCGCAGATCATGCCCATTCCAGCCAAATCATTGAAGCTGATGCTAAAGCTCCGGGTTTGACACAGGCATTAACCACCAAAGACGGCGCGGTAATGGCTATCAGCTATGGTAACTCTGAAGATGATTCTCAAGGCCATACTGGCACACAATTACGCATCGCCGCTTACGGCCCACATGCGGCAAATGTTGTTGGTCTAACCGACCAAACAGATTTGTTCTTTACCATGCGCGATGCGATGGCCCTTAAATAAATACCGGCCTATTGGTAGCAGATCCCAGTGCAGTAATGGCTGGGATTTTTCTTTTCTGTCATATGCTCATCGTATTTTTAACCGCTATTTGTAGTATGGCGTTTATCAATAGAGAAAACGTGGATGGTTTGATTAAAAAACAAACCAGAAACATTCAATTCCATTATCTGAACACAAATTACCCGCCACCTAACCTTATTATTTAATTTATTCTAACCAGACACGAGACAAACTGAAATCATGGGAGTTTATCCTGCGGTTGCAGAGTCTTTACTAGCTGATTGCATAATGAACTGGCATAATTGATTTATTGAAAATTTTATCATGCTGTTGTGCCAGGCAAGCTGTTATTAACATAAAATATTGATTTATTATTTAACCGATAAATTCGACTTAAGTTAAATTTATCGGTTATCTCTATGGTTTTTTGCTGCATTTTTTGGTTAAAAAGAATTTTTTATTAAAAATTGCCATTAAAGGCAGAATAAAAATTATTATTTTAGGATAGGGGCATATAAATCATCGTGACGAAAAAAAAATCTACCGGTACTGGCTGGGTTATCCTACTGATAGTCGTTTTGGGGCTGATCACCGGTATCCCGAGAGAGGCGTGGATTGCACTGAGTGCGGCTATCTTATGCCTGTATCTTGTCTGGCAAAATATCCGTAAGACTAAGATGCATGCGGGCCGACCGGGTAAACCTAATAGGCAAGAGATTGCGGTGATACCGGATCTGGGCAATTATCAAATGGCCCCGTCACAGTTGGAACCAGAACAAACTACTGCACCCGATGAGCTGAACAAGAAGCCCTCCGCTGAACCTAAAGTAAAACAACCCGACATCTCACGGGGTTCTCTAGCCCGTGCATCCTGGTTGCGTCCTGGTGAACTGGCCGTGGTTGCAGGAATAAATTTACCTGATGGTATGGTTTACATTGGTAATAAATACAAAAGTAACCGTACTGGTGCAGAACCCGCCTTTATTAATCCATCAATGGATGTTGCGCCAGAAGAAATAGATATTTCATTACCTCTGATTGATAGTGCACCTGATTATTCGACCTGCTCACCAGAGGCGCGAAAAGGGTATTTACAATGGTTATCAGAGGGCCGTAAATCACCCAACGCAGATATTAGCTATGTTTTCTTATTTTTCTATGGACTAGAACATAGAATACTCATTGATGCGGCTATAGATCCGATAGCAAAAAAAGAACTGCCCATTCTTGAATCTGAACTTAATCGCTTGCTAAATATTTACGGGAAAAATAACGCATTCAATCATTATGCGCAGAATTTATTAGTTTATATCACCAAGGTAAATATAGATGAGAAACTCTATCTTTCTGCCCCTCCGACAACCCGCGAAGTTTCAACTGAACTGCCACTGGCATTATTAGTTGGATTGGGGCAATTAGCTCTTGACCAGAAACCCTTGCCGGTTGAGTGGGCGCTCGCGTGGGGGGAAGCCGACCCCGCGATTAACCAAAATATCTCAATGGCACATTGTGCAGATATTTTTGCCACATTGTTCCGCCAGCGCTACCAAGAACAATATGGCGATGGATTTTTATTACCCGTTAATAAAACAAAATTACAAATATTCTATCGTCCAGCATCTACGGGCTTAATGGGGCAAGAATTCTTTCGGCAAATTACTGATCTACCCAATGTTGCTGTGTGCAAATCTCATCGCGATAAACTGCGAGCAATCTTTGAGATATGTCAGCAGGAACTTGATATTTACAATCGTTTTGCCAGCATCAACCCGAAGAAAAAAATGTCATTAGAAGGGCAGTTATTAATGCCCGTGGCGTTATGGTCTGTGGCATTAAAAACCGAATTAGAGAATATCAAAACCCGAGTGGGTTATGGTTTGCTAATGGTCACTTTGGGTGAGTTGTTTCTTCAACTCAGTACCGCCTGTGGCACCAAACCACCAGAGCGCCTGGCGCGCAGCCATGTAATGGCATTAACTTACGCATTAGCTTCTTTGCAAGTGGGTATCGAACCTGATGTCAGAGCGGATAATCGCACACCGGTATTGCAGGACACTGTTGCACTGTTTCCTATTGAATCGCTGGTTACAGAGTCGACCACCTTTGATGCCTATCGTGTCACTATGCTTACCGTCGAATTGGCTTGTGCTGCGGTGATGTTTGATGGCCGAATCGGCGAACCTGAATCCATAATATTGACCCGGCATATTGATGCATGGGGCTTTCTTAGCCCCGGCCAACGTATGCGCTTAAAAGCCTACCTGCAACCGGGTATACGAAAAAATAACACATTGTTGGCTCTGAAGAATAATATGGAACCACTCTCGTTGGAAAATCGTCGTGTTATTGCGCGTTTCCTCGCACACCTGCTGCAAGTAGAAGGGACAATTACACCTCAAGAAGTGAAGTTTCTTGAACGGGTATACCAACGTTTTGCGCTGGACAGTAAATGGGTTTATGCCGATTTGGATAGCCGTGCAACTCCAATGACATTGAGTTTACCGTCGGCGGCTGTTGAAGTGGTGACAGATACCGACCGTGTGAACCTGCTGAAAAAAGAAAGCCAAGAATTAGCCAAATTATTGAAGGATTTGTTTATCACGGCCAGTGTCGCGGCAGCGACTACGGCAGATATTAATCCGCAATCTCTGGCAGCCATCACCGCTCATTTACCTGATAGCATTGCGACATTCTTGAAATTACTGATTTCACGTGATTCTTGGGATCGTGAGAAATTAGTGGATATCACTGCGGATATGGAAGTTAAACTTGATGACGCTTTGATTGAGATTAACCGGAAAATATTAGCCGCGTTTGATGCTCCGTTAATCACCGGTGATGTCACTATTACCATCAACCGTGATATATCAGCGGCACTCCTTATTTGAAAGAAAAAGGATGTGTTAGGGGGGTGGCGTAACTTGAGCTGGGCCTCAATACTCGCTACCATAGCGCGCCTAATAATGCCAAATGTCAGAGAGATAATCGTGATGAAATACCAATGGATACTGTTCGATGCGGATGAAACTCTATTTCACTTTGATGCTTATCAAGGGTTAAAGCTCATGTTTTCCCGCTTTAATGTAGATTTCTCTGCACAAGATTTCGACCATTATCAGTTGGTTAATAAACCGCTCTGGGTTGATTATCAAGACGGAAAAATATCCGCGGCCGAATTACAAAGTACCCGTTTTGAAATGTGGGCCGAGAAGCTCGGCGTGACAGCGAACCGCCTGAACAGTGATTTTTTAATTGCCATGGCGGATATCTGTGCATTGTTACCTGGCGCGCGCGAGTTAGTCGATGCTTTGAGTGGCAAAGTAAATATGGGCATCATTACTAATGGTTTCACCGAATTGCAGACCATCCGATTGGAACGCACCGGGTTAAAAGATGTCTTTTCTCCGCTGATTATTTCGGAGCAAGTGGGTGCGGCTAAGCCCGATGTTGCGATATTTGAGCATGCTTTCAATTTAATGAATAACCCGGCGAAAGAAGATATTTTGATGGTGGGAGATAACCTCCATTCGGATATTCAAGGTGGTATCAATGCAGGTATTGATACTTGCTGGCTTAATATTCATGGCGCTGTGGCGGATGAAAATATTGCGCCGCGTTATCAAGTCAGTTCACTGGCTGAGTTACAAAAATTACTGCTGGCGTAATTGAGTTATATTCCATGAAATAAGGGCTGTTAACGATATCGTCTCGATAACAGCCCCTTGTATTTTCGTCATACATTATTCAACTCATCGGATAATAAGTATTAATCTATTGACACGTATTGCTCTTTACCGACACTGCCATTTAATCGCAACAGTGTCGATGAAAGAGGGTGACCTGTTATCGTTGATTGGCGACTAAGTCTTCAACCTGATCAAAAATCGGCATTTCAGAGTCAAAGCGGCAAACCTGAAGCACATCTTCGAGTTTTTCCAGTTGGCTTATCATTTGTTGTAAGCGCTGATCATCTAAGACCTGCAACCAGATACGGCTCTCTTCTCCACCGGCCAGCGGCATACATAATATTCCATCGACGTTAAATGCGCGGCGGGCAAATAACCCACAAATATGGGACATGACTCCAGGATGGTTGCGCACGGTGAGCAGTAACGTGACGCGCGCAGAAATGACTTGCTGCGGGGTTATTGGTTGAGCTGTCATATTATTCACCTCCAATCATATCAATATTTGCCGCGCCCGGAGGCACCATTGGGTACACTTTTTCATCCACATCAATCAGTGCGTGAATCAGTACCGGGCCAGGGCGGTTTAAAGCCTCATGTAAAGCTGCATAAGGATCGCTGGCAGTATTAAGATCACAGGTCGAGAAGCCAAACCCTTCAGCAATATGAATAAAATTAGTGCGATAAGGGTAATCCGCGGCAAAAATTCGTTTGCCGAAGAACAAATCTTGCTGTTGATGGACTAAACCTAATGACTGGTTGTTCATCAAAATAATCTTAACGTTCAGCTGTTGCTCTGCTGCTGTTGCCATTTCTTGAATGTTCATCATCAGGCTACCATCACCCGAAAAACACACCACTTTTGCTTGCGGCTTGGCCAGCGCGGCGCCAATTGCAGCGGGCAGCCCAAACCCCATAGTACCCAGCCCACCGGAGGTTAACCACTGTCGAGGGCGATGCAGAGGGTATGCTTGCGCCACCCACATCTGATGCTGACCAACATCTGTGGTAATGATAGTCTCGTCATCAAGCGCAACCGCGGCCGCACGAATCAACCCATAGTGGCACAATGGGTTACCGCTATTGGGTTGATTGAACGGAAATTCGCGCTGTATATCACTGACCATAGAACGCCATTCATCGCGTGTTTGCATGTCAATTAAGGGCAGCAAGTGGGTCAATACCTGCTTGATATCTGCATTCATTGCCAGATGTGGGCGGCGAATTTTGCCCAGTTCAGCTGGGTCAATATCAATATGAATGATACTGGCATCAGGGCAGAACTGTTCAGCTTTGCCGATAGCGCGATCATCAAATCGTGCGCCTAACACAATCAATAAATCAGCTTGTTGCATGATGAGATTGGTTGAGCGCGCGGCGTGCATACCCAACATGCCCAAAGATAATGGGTGGTCAACTGGCATCGTGCCCAATGCCATTAATGTCATTGTGGTGGGTAAACCGGCATGTTCGGCCAACTGTATTGCCTGCTGATGAGCTTCAGAACTGACTATTCCGCCCCCCAGATAGAGTACCGGCCGTACAGCGCGGTTGATCATTTGAGCGACTTGTTCAATTGCCGCCGGATCAATTTGACCTGGTTCATCAGCAACACCCGGTTCTGGCAGGCTATCAAGCTCGATTTCCGCTGTCTGAACATCTTTAGGAATATCAATCCAGACCGGGCCAGGGCGGCCCGACTGGGCGATGCGAAATGCGGCGGGGATCACCCGTGTGAGTTCACTGATATCGCGAACCAAATAATTATGTTTGGTAATAGGGATCGACATTCCATAGGTATCAACCTCTTGAAATGCATCGGTACCAATCATTGAAGATGAAACTTGCCCAGTAATACACACCAGTGGAATGGAATCGAGCTTAGCATCAGCGATTGCTGTGACCAGATTAGTTGCGCCCGGGCCACTGGATGCCAAACAAACCGCAGTTTGTCCAGTCGCTCGAGCCATGCCTTGAGCCATGAAACCCGCACCTTGTTCATGTCGCGCCAGCACATGGCGAATAATACGACTTTGCCCCAGAGCATCATACAGCGGTAGCGCGGCTCCGCCTGGAATGCCCGCAACAGTGGTAATGCCTTGCTGTTCCAGCAAACGAACTATCAATTGGGCGCCTGTATAACGCATGGTTATATCCTTCATCAGGGCCGGTAGCTAACAGAGTGGGGCTAAAAAGAAACCCCGCTCGGCTGGCGCCGGCGGGGTTTGGGAATCTTTCTGGATTCGGTACCCGTTACGGCGCGCTGCCGACCACCACCACCACGCGCACGACCACGACTGCGTCAACATGCGCAGTATTGAGTAGGTCGATGCTTAGTAGAGCTAACTTGGCAGCGGAATAGTTCACGGGGTATCTCATCAGTAAATGTAATAAGCCTTAAAAGATAAACACGATTGGTAACAAGGCACAAGAGCATGGGATGAAAAGAATGCAAAAATCTAAGATTGATCACAAATTGACGCCCACCAAGACTAAAAGGAGAATAATTTAATCAATTGAAAAAGAGAGAGTTACCCCTATTTTCATGGTAATTAATCTTGCGGGGGAGTGTTCAAAAAAGTCCGACGACCAGGTTGTCATGATTAATCAACCTCATTGAATGGAATCTTGTTGATGCGTTGTTTAAATATCAAACAGTAAGGTGGCAATTCTTAGCTTGTATGGAATAACTGGATAAGACGCAAAAGGGACTTATGTATAAATCATTATCTTTGGCTGTAATAGTAGTTTTAGCGGGCTGTGGCGCGAAAAATAACCCTCAAGAAAGAGTTGATATTGATAATTACACGGCTAATCGCATAACTGCCATTATAGAAACACAAGTAAAAACAACCGATAGCCACCAACCCGGAGAGATTATTAATAAAGTCTCTGCTAATTTTCTGGGAACGCCTTATAAGGCGAATATGCTTATTGGCTCACCGACAAAACCTGAAGAGTTAGTGATTGATTTCAGAGGGCTAGATTGTTTTACTTATCTTGATTATGTTAACTCGCTGCGTCAGTCTAAAGATACAGCAGATTTTATTCAGCAGCTTATTGCCACTCGCTATATTGATAGTGATATCAGCTATAAAAATCGAAAGCATTTCTTTACTGACTGGTCTCATCAGCAACCATTAAACGCCCAAGATATTACTGCAAAAATAAGTTCACATGCTGTTACCGTGGTTAAATTTTTGAATCAAAAAAAGGATGGTGGTGAGTTTATTCCGACATTGGGCACGGTTAAACGCAATGTTGTTTATATTCCAGCTGAGTTTATTAATGACGCTGTTGTCAGCCAGTTAAAAACCGGCGATTACATTGGTATTTATACAAAAATCAATGGATTGGATGTGACGCATACGGGCATTTTTATCATGACACCTGATGGGCCAATGCTGCGTAATGCCTCTTCACTTAAAAGTAATATGAAAGTTGTTGATTCACCTTTTATTCAATATGTTAAAGATAAACCAGGGATCGTCGTCCTTAGAGCACTATAAAGTGGGTATTAACATCATATGGATGAAAAGAGAAAATTGTATTAATTGATATATATTGACTGAAATTCAAATTACAAGGAGTTTAATATGTATATGATTGACTATAATAATTTCCGCGCTATCAAATCATTTAATTCCCGTGTGCGATTCTTAGTTTTGCACTACACCGCTGAGAATTTTGAAAACTCTATAAAATCCCTAACAGGTAATAACGTCAGTGTTCATTATTTAGTGCCCGACCTTAACGATGAAAGTTATAAAAAATCCGGGTTTAATGATATACGGATATTTAACTTGGTAGATGAAAATGCGCGAGCCTGGCATGCAGGGGTCAGTAGTTGGGCAGGGCGCACTAATCTCAATGACACCTCTATCGGCATTGAGATTGTCAATTTAGCCACTGAACATGGTGGCATTTTCAACTTCCCTCCGTATCCAGAAAACCAAATTGCCGCCGTAAAACAACTGGCGGCGAATATTTTACAACGCTACCCTGATATATCGCCGGTAAATGTTGTTGCTCACTCTGATATTGCCCCCACTCGCAAAAGTGATCCAGGGCCAGAGTTTCCTTGGCAAGAATTGTATAATGACGGTATTGGTGCTTGGTATGATCCGGATACTAAGGAAAAATTCACTCAGCAATTTACCCAACACGGATTACCGGCTAAAACTGACTTACTGAATCACTTTAGTACTTATGGATACGATGTTTCTATTGCCAGCAATGATGATGGTTATCAACATCTGATACGCGCATTTCAATTGCACTTTAGGCCTAATAATTACCAAGGTAATATTGACATTGAAACAGCCGCCATTTTATATGCTTTAGTGGAAAAGTATTTTCCGGCGTCTTGATAGTGAGTATTTAACGCATTAATGACGATGCCCCCTCCTGCTGATTATGGGAGGGGGTTATTATAGCGATGAGTTTTACTCGCTATGGGTTAATTAATGTTGGTTTTGTTTGACCAATATTAAGATAGCCGCCAACTGCTCACGATGATGATCACTGATTTCACTGCTGGCAGAGTAACCCTCATTATGAATAATCATTTCACCTAAGCCGACCAACCAATCATAAATATAAAATGCAGTATTATTAGTCGGTGTGAGGGCCAATTTAGTTAGCCTTTGTGATGCACCCAATGGTGATGATGATTGAGGGGATTGAGCGAAAATCTTATAGCCTCTATTAATTCGGCTATCTGGCCGCAGGGCTTCATTAATGTGTAAAAAACCAAGCCAAGCGACGAAATCACCTAATACTGTCAGGGCACGAGACACTTGGCGGTCAGCCTTAGTATCACGATGTAAGCCAACTTGCTCATTATCAGCCAGTATTTTGACTAATTGTCCGGTGATATCTAATCGGATACTGGTAGTTATTAGCTCTGTAACCAGCAGCTCAATCGTCGGTTTGGTGATGCCTAATAACTCAATGAGTGGGGCATTATCTGGTAACTGCCTCAGGTGATTGATCCAGTAACGTTGCACATTTTTGGCATATTCTGTTTCATAATCGCCACTTGATGGTGTTGCTGCTGACGTTGGCAGTTCAGGCGATAAAGGTGGGTCGCTGAATAAATCGATATCAATGCCAATACTGAACGGATCGTGATGACTGACGGTTGGGGTGACCAGCTCAACAGCACGGTTTTGTTGTCGCAAACGGTTTGGTTGTTGTAAATAGAGGGCGCGCAACTCATCACGCGAAGGCAATAACCGCTCCAATAACTCGCCGTGTAAGCCGGTTCGGGTTTGTAGTGTTTTAAGCAATGTTTCGGCGATACACTGCTTTTGTTGTAATTCGCTGGTTGCAGGTTGAGCCCAACCTACCAACAAATTCTCTGTCAGCTCTCGCTGGAGTTCATGGAGTTGCTCAGTAATACGTTCGGCTTTAATGTCACGACGAATTTCTTGTGCCAGATAAGTCACCATGCGCTCAATACCGCGGGTATCCAATGCCAGCATAGTGCCCCAGCTATCACCGGGGTTTCCGACATAACGTTGTACTGCTTCGTCATGGTTTTTCGCGCCAGCCGAGGAAATGCGTTGATCAAAAGGCGTTAGCGCCCAGATAAGCCCTGGGTTTCTACGCGAACGAACGTGTTTATTTTCGCCCTGAGACTGTTTAACCCAATAGTCCAGCGCCTTACCCACCACTTTTACTTCGGTACGGTTGCTCGCAGCAGTACAGACCAGTAACAGGTTTATTTGTTGTTTGTCTGTGTAGCGCTCAAGCAGATAGGTATTCTTAGCCTGTGATAGCGCAGCGGCTAGCGGATAAAGTGTGTGCTCAACATGAGTTGAGACATCGAATACGTCGCTATAATCGGGGAACTCCAATAAGTCGACGGATTCAAACACCTTATCTGAATTAAGTAAATGGTCGGCCGCCGACACGCGTAGCGGGATCTGTAATTCAACTGACAGTAACGTTAGCTCCGCGAGTGACACTGTCACGGGGTCTCTTGCAACAATATTCTTTGCTGCAATATTCTTTGCTACCGAGTCTTGCAGTGGCAAAACTTGAATTTGAGTGTCAGCTGGGGTGTTTAGGTAGTTGAGTGCGGCGACATTCATGATGCCGTTGGTAGGTAACAATGTATCGTCCACTAACACACTGAGTGGGGCCAATAATTGTGACGTGCCTCCCAAGTGCTGCAAGGTATAGGCAAAATGACGATAAGCATCCGTCAGCGGTGGTGACTCGGCCCACAGCAATGAGAATAAAATAGCCCGATCATCAATACTTAAATAAGGTGCCAATTCAATCGCGAAGGGCCAGAAATGCGTGTCTAGTGTCTTCTGGCGTAATGCGTCATGGCGAATCAAATAATCCCAAAGACTAATGACTTCATCACTGGTAATACCCGCGATAGCTAACGGTTGTCTACGCATCGCCAATTGTTGTAGATGATCGCTAATATGTTGCTCATCCAGTGAATACATGCGCATTTCTTGCTGTTTATCCCGCAAAAACACACTTGCCACTATTTTGGCAATATCCATTTCATTGAGTAGCGAAAGCTGCACTGGATGGTTTTCATGATGACTTATTGATTGATGATTAGCTGAATCATTGACAGTTGAATGACTAATAACTGCATGATGGCTAAAGCGGGTCACCAATCCACTAGACTGATATCCGGGTTTAATTTGTTGCCAAAAGTTGAGGGTCTTCCCCGCGAGAGTCGTTTCCAGTTGGCCATTTTCACCAGCAATCAATGCAGAAATTAGGTGCTGCTTCCCGGCGGAGGATTGCCCGAAAAAGCCAATGCTCATAGGGGTTAGCGCCATTTCAGACAGATGGCGAGCTTTGTTACGGTGGCGGCGCAGTTTAACCGCCAGTTGAGAGGCTTCTATGTCCAGACGGATGGCGTGTTGGCGCGTATTGTTAATCCAATCAATCGTCTGATCAATGCCTTGAGTCACCTGCTTAAGCTGGCTATTGAGCTGCTGGTTGGTTAATGATTTCATTTTTTAAATACGCTCCCACTATCAATCCAATAATGGGTTGATGCTGAGCCATTGCTGGCGAGTGTGTTTAGCTTGAGACGCAGATGATGCAACGGGACACGGCTGCCATCTTGCAGTACGGCGTCAGCTATCTCAAAACGTTCTGGGCTACCCTTTTTATCAATAAATGGCTTATCACCTTTGGTGAGTTTCAATCTAACATGCAACACGCTGTCACCGGCGACTTTGCGGGCCAGTTCTTGATCCACAATTGACAAAGTATAGAGAGGGGATGGCGGCCAACGGTCATTATCAAGCTGGCGGAATCCAAGGCACAATGAGCCTCTCACCTGAAAACGAGTGTCGGATGGCAGAGCAAAATCAGCACTATCCAAGTCGATATCACGATAGTAAACATTTTCATCCGTCAGGGTATCGTTACTGCCCAGCATACCAAGGTAGCGGATGGTCGAATAAGGTTGGAAATCGCCTGCTTTAAAGTAAAAACCCGCCAGCCGTAAATCGAGCGCCAGCAAACACAGCATTGCACCCACCGCAGCAGTGGATTTCGGGTTATCAATTCGGCCCTGTTTGTTAAACGGATACCAATCGCTGGTATGGTATCCATCCAGCGAAAGAATACGATTATTCGGTAGCGGTTGTAGATGGCGGAATAAAGCTTGAATACCGGGGAAGCGCGAAGGGCGGCCAGTCAATAGCAGCACGTCGCAACAATAGAGCGACACCACCTCGGACAACGAACGTAGGTTTTGCGTAATGCTCATCCGGTTAGACAAAAACTCGCCATGCAATTTACTTAATTTCAATACCAGAGGCACATGCAAGATATCAAATTCCCCGGCATCGGCGGGCAATTCACGCTGAACTTCACTGTTAATGTATTCCAATACTTTCGATGTTGGGTTCTGGGATAATAACTCACCAAAGCTGGCGTCAATTTCTGCATTGGTATCCAGTGGATCAAAGCCTTCATAAGCTTCAAGAATTGCTCGCCCGACTGGCATAAATATTTGTAACGTAGCTTGTTGGCGCAATGCCGATTGCCCATCCATCCGGCCATCATTGCCAAACAATTTATCCATCAGGGCATCAGTATTGATAACCGCTGCTTTCTTAAGCCGAGCTT
This sequence comes from Yersinia rochesterensis, assembly GCF_003600645.1. NCBI lineage: Bacteria > Pseudomonadati > Pseudomonadota > Gammaproteobacteria > Enterobacterales > Yersiniaceae > Yersinia > Yersinia rochesterensis. The sequence goes on along the minus strand of NZ_CP032482.1, from coordinate 2,262,355 downwards.
GAAGTGCCGGTAAAATATACAGTTGAATAACATCCAGCAAAATATCGTCGCCAGCGACTTTGAAACCTTCACGGAACAGCAGGCGTGGGCTGATTTTAACATTATTACCTATGCCATCGTCTAACCAGTATTGTGTGATGGCCAGATCGGTGGTGCCGCCACCAATATCAATTGAGGCGATGCGTAAGGTTTTTCCTGCAGTTTCTCCGGCTTCAAGTTGCTTGTCTGGCCGCGCCATACTGGCAAAAAAGGCCGCAGTCCGGCCACCGAAGTTAACCTGGGTTTCGTTATACAGATAAACCATCTGGCTACAGGTGGCTTCATCCCACTCCATCTGGACAGTCGGTACCGGGACTTGGCTTTTGGCGCGGTCTTGCTCGGAGACAAAGTTATCATCTGCCGGATGCCAACCCATTGATTTCCAGACCAGAGCAATAGCTTCATTCATCCGGCGGCGGAAAATTTCTCGCTCAGGTTTGGGCATGGCTGACGGCAACGTCAGAATAATGGCCCGTAACTGCCGTGGGGCGTTGGCATGGGTCATTTTCAAACGTTGGGCGGCGCTATTAATGTGCATCAACGCCTGTGTTAGCAATTCCGATAACATAAAAGTCATCAATGAACTGCGGCTATAATGTGGCGAGAATACCGGCAGCCGATCATCCATCGGCATGCTATACAGGGGCTGGCCGTCATCATTAACCAAATTAATCAGCGGCAATGCGGTCGCCAGCGGCTCATGTATTTGCGTGGATGATGCTTGTGTAGATGATATTTGTGCAATGGGGGTTTCATTAAATCGCCAACCTGGGGTATAGGTCTCTTCATCCCACAGGTAGCGGCGTGGGCTGGAAATACCGGTAGAACCCTCAGTGCCCAAGCGGTGTAGCGCCATGCGGCTGGCTTCGCTGCCAACACGGGTAATCGACGGCCAAATAAAGGCATCATCACGGCCACTTTCTACTGAAAAGTTCTGCTTGCCAAATTTCGCTGGTGAAAATTCAACTCGGCTTTCAAACAATTCGTTATACAGATGGTGAGGCTCACTCAAATCACGGATTTGTAATTCATAGGTTTGTTTCAAACCATGACTTTCATCGCTACTTTCTTCCACTAAAATACCGCAGGTATGTGAATTGCCGACATCAAGAATAAGGTCGACGCTCACGGCGGGTTCTTGCAGGGTACTGGTATTGATTTTAATTTCTGGCACACCGACCTGACTACCCAGTAATTCCAATAAGTTAAGGTAGTGGGCTTGATATTCAAACTCGCGCAATGAGGCACTAATATGGCGAGCGGTACGTTCTTCCTGCTCAGAGGCTTGCTGAATAAAGACTTCCCGCAACCAACCATCAACCCAGGTTAAATCAAGGAATTCGGCTAATTCTTCATTATGGTAAGCCAGCGCAAAACTCAATCCTGTTTTAATATCGTTTTCGTTGGGTGCCAAATATTCGTTGGCGTGGCCTTCAGGGTAAACTTTGGTGTCAAAGGCCATGGTGATCCGTAATGTATTGCCATCCTGATCCGGGCTATCCAACACTAAAATTTGTACTCTGGCCCAATTATCCGGCCCACTGACGAAAGTGCGCGGCGGATTAAAGCGCATGAAAGGCAGGGGGAGCCAAATTTTATTCAGCAATTTCAATGATTGTTCTAGCGAGAAACTAAACTCGGGTTTAACAATTTCAGGGGCCGCGCCCGGCACCATCAGCGAATATTTGCCATTATGCTCATGATAATTCAGGCGCAGTAGCGGGCCATTAGCACTTTTACGCACAAATTTATTCGGCAGTTCGCTATTACATTCAGGTTTTAAGGCGAAGTCCAAAAACTGGATACCACTATTCTGAATCAGCGAAATTTTCTGTTTATAGTCAGTGATCGTTGCCAGCATAATATTATTTAGTCTCGCGCTTCATCGTCATTGGAAGTGTGGTATTGGCATCATAGCGGCCTTTGCAATCAGCAACGCCGGTAATGCCTTGCTTACAGACGATCTCAGGAATTTGATATTTTGAACCATCACTACACTGCGCCCTATAGCGGCTGTTGATCACCAGATTGCCCGATTTCATTAACCCGGCGGTAATATTAGCCTGGCAGGTGACATTATCACCGTGGGTAATTCTTACCGTGCCTTTGCCATTTTTAATCTGATATCTCAAGCTGGGCGCTTTACCGGTTTGGGCCGCTTTAATATCGGGGCTGACGCGCCAATTGCCATTAAGAAATGCCGTTGACCCCACTTTGACCGCCTCGAAAGGCAGTATCAGTGCGCGTTTGCTCTGCGCCGCCGTTAATTCCGGCACTTCCACAGACTCCGCTACCACCGGTTGAGAGGGAATAATGGTGGCATTATTCAGCGGGAGTTGCGGCTCAGGGGCGGGCTGGATAATCGTGATGGCAGGGGCACTGACCTCTGGTGCGCTCTTCTCCTCAGCCGTTATATCTGCAACAATTTTATCCTTAGACACCACTGGCGCTGCCGAAACGCTCTCTGGCATACCGCCACTAAATTGCACAATTAATGCAATGATTAAGGCCAGCACTGGCAATATCCAACTGAATCGCAACCAGCGGGGCAGTTTTTTCTCTGGTGTAGATAGCAATGTGGGTTCTACGGCTACAGCCGGCTGTATCACGGGAGCAATATCGGGTGGCGGGGGTAATTCGGCAGCGGCAACCGGTGGCGTTATCGGCGCAGAGGGCGCAGCACTTAGGGGGATAATAGTTGGCTCAATGGCTTCAGCTGTTTGCCGTAAGCAATCGAGAGGATCCGTCCGTGTTTTCTGACCCCGGCTGACAAAGCCCCAGAAGGTCAACACCGGCTTGCCCGCCACCAGATAAACATGATTCTGATCAGGGAATTGCATAGTTTTCGCTAACAACACCCCTAATAATCGGTGGGCGGCTTTATCTGATTGTTGTGCATGCTGGCATAAATCATTGATGCTAGACAGAAAGGCTGACAATTGCTTTATGGCGGATTTTCGCTCAGTGGTGCTGGCCGCAACCCATGAGGTGACTTTACCTTCAATAGGGGCATACCAATCAATGCGATCCCCTCGCTCATTGAGCTGAGGAATCGCCAGGCAATCAGCAATATTTTGCTGTTTTTTAAGGCGTAATGCCTCTCTAATCTGAAACGCAGAAGCATAAACGGGTTGTCCGTTTTCGCCCAACGCCAGAATATCGTCCAAACTACCACTGCGTAAAAATGATTTCGCCACGCAAAAGAGACCTTTTCAAAGCAGAAAATAAAGTGTTATCTGCGACAGTAACTATTTTAAGGTGGGTGAGGGGAATCAAACGCAGGAATAAGTGGCAAAATGGGTCGTTGTTTATAAGAAAAGCGCTGACCCGACGAGGTCGCGGCTCGCGATAATAAGTCCACCGTGGGCACCGCTTATAATTTCAATTAACCATTTTAATCCTCATATTTCTATTTCTGCCCAGCTTTATTGAGTAAGCTAAACACCGCCTTTACGCGTATTGAAAGGAGATACCTTGAATCAATCACAAGTTACAACTCATCTCTCGGCCATTGAGGCGATAGAGAGACTGGAGACGTTATACGAGGCGGCGCTGAGCGCATTGCGTGATGCTATCAGCGCATATATTCGTGATGGAGCTTTGCCAGATGTGGGTGACCGGGCGAAAGGCTTATTTTCGTATCCGCAACTCAGTGTCAGTTGGGATGGCCGATTCCGCTCACATCAGCGTACTCGGGCTTATGGGCGCTTCTCACGCACTGGCCAATACAGCACCACTATCACTCGGCCAGCCTTATTCAGGGAGTACCTGACTGAGCAACTCACATTACTGGAAGCTGAGTATGGTGCAGTATTCGAAGTGACAGCGTCACAACAAGAAATGCCTTATCCCTTTGTTATTGATGGCTCCGACCTTATTCTCGACCGCTCGATGACGGCAGGGCTAGCTCAGCACTTCCCAACCACGGATCTGGCTAAAATCGGCGATGCCATCACTGACGGTATTGATATTGCCGGCGCTGATTTCCCGTTATCGCATTTTGATGCGCTGCGCACTGACTTCTCCCTGGCGCGGCTCAAACACTACACCGGCACACCGGCAGAACATATTCAGCCCTATATTCTGTTTACCAATTACAGCCGCTATGTTGATGAGTTTGTCAGTTGGGCTTGTGAGCAAATCCTTGATCCCGCCAGCCCCTATAAAGCCTTATCCTGCGCCGGGGGGAGCTACATAACTGTCGAAAATGCCGATCCGGAGAAGACAACCTCCGATCTGGCGTGGAAAAAATATCAAATGCCCGCCTATCACTTAATCGCAGAAAGTGGGCATGGCATCACCTTGGTGAATATTGGCGTTGGCCCATCCAATGCCAAAACCATTTGCGACCATCTGGCAGTGATGCGGCCACACGCGTGGCTGATGATCGGGCATTGCGGCGGTTTACGTGAAAGTCAGGCGATTGGCGATTATGTCTTGGCGCATGCTTATTTGCGCGACGACCATGTGCTGGACGCGGTGTTGCCACCGGATATTCCAATTCCAAGCATCGCTGAGGTTCAACGGGCATTATATGACGCCACCAAAGCGGTGAGTGGCATGCCGGGCGTTGAAGTCAAACAACGGCTGCGTACCGGAACCGTGGTCACTTCCGACGATCGCAACTGGGAACTGCGTTTTTCTGCCTCTGCCTTGCGTTTTAATCTCAGTCGGGCGGTAGCCGTTGATATGGAAAGTGCCACGATCGCGGCACAAGGTTATCGGTTCAGAGTGCCTTATGGCACATTACTGTGTGTCTCAGACAAACCTTTGCATGGCGAAATCAAACTGCCGGGGCAAGCGAATCATTTTTATGAGGGCGCTATTTCCGAACATTTGCAGATTGGTATTCGGGCAATAGATTTGCTGCGCGCGGAGGGCGACCAACTGCATTCACGCAAGTTGCGCACCTTTAACGAGCCGCCGTTCCGTTAATATCCCGTGCAATAGCGAGCAAGGTATTCGTTGATATTTTGCTCGCTATTCAATTGATTTAAATACAGAAACAGGTCAGTTTTTGCCTTTAATTCACGGCCACATTCAGTATATAAACGCAGTAATGTAACAACAAGGGGCGGGAACCCCGTCTACCTGCGAACTCCGGTACCAATACTGATACTGGATATGCCGCTCGAACCGCCACTCACACCAACATGGCCGGTATTGGCACAGGCCACCAGTAATAAGGTGAGCATCACGAGAGTTAATTTTTTCATTTGACGCCCTTGGTTAGATAAGTATCAGCAACTTTGTCATTAACCTCAGCTTGTATCATATCATTCAGTATATAACTAAAGCGTATGGGAAACGGTGGTTTCATTTTGCTGACAGCGGAATAAGTCGTGTGGAAAATTATAAACAGCGTAAATGTATAGTCGTAACGGGCTGATTCAACCTGATTGGTGACAGTATCTGTTTAATAATCAGATCAATAGTTTCGCTCCCAATTAAGAGAATCGCTTATGTACTTTACTCAAGCTATTGCCAGACTCCCTGCTGATACCTGTGGTAGCGGCCAGACAACCTCCCAATTGGGTGCGCCGGATGTTGCCGCCACCGGCCAACAATTTCTGGCTTATGTGGATACTTTGCTGCGACTTGGCCTGAAAGTGACCATCTTACCGGCAGCATCGGCTTTTCCAGATGCCCACTTTGTCGAAGATACCGCAGTCGTCATGCCGGAACTGGCGGTGATAACTCACCCCGGAGCGCCGAGTCGCCAGGGCGAAGTGGACACCATCGAGCCACTGTTTACCGACCGCCCGGTTTTTCGCATGAGTCCTCGCGGGCACCTTGATGGCGGTGATGTGTTATTGGTGGATAAACAGTTTTTTATCGGGCTGACATCCCGCACCGATGAAGCGGGCATTAGCGAATTTACTGCGGCAGTAGGGCGTTATGGCTATCGCGTGACCGCCATTGAAGTGAGTGCCGGGCTGCACCTGAAATCCATTGTTAACTATGTCGGTCGCAATACTTTATTGCTAACCGCAGATTATCAACATCATCCTGCCTTTGCCGATTTCAATACTATTGTGATTCCAGAAGCGGAGTCTTACGCCGGTAATACCTTATGGATCAATGATACGCTGATAACGCCGCGAGGTTATCCTGATACATTGGCGCAAATTGAAAAGCTGGGGATGCCCATTGTTCAACTTGATACCAGTGAATTTAAAAAAATGGATGGCGGCTTAACCTGCCTCTCGTTGCGTTTCTAACAGCTTGCTGTTGCTATGACTTACCGCTTCTATGGCTTACCTAAACGGGACTTTAATGATGAAAAAAACATTAGCTGCATTATTGACTGGTTTGATACTTTCCGCGCCCGTGGCGGCTCAAACAATAGAAACTATCAGTTTTGGTGTGGACGGCGGATACCCGCCTTTTGATGTTCTGGCCCCCAGTGGCGAGATCACCGGTTTTGATATTGATATCGCGAATGCTTTGTGTGACAACCTGCATGCCAAGTGTGTTTTCGTCAAACAGCCCTTTGAAAGTATGATTGCGGCCCTGAATGCGCGCAAGTTTGATGCCATTATTGCATCGCTCAGTATTACCGATGAGCGCAAAAAAGAAGTCGATTTCACTGACCGCTATTACCGCAGTGCCGCGCAATTAGTCGCGCGCAAAGGCAGCCCATTATCACCGGATGTTGCCAGCCTCAAAGGAAAAACCGTCGGGGTTCAGACCGGGTCTATCCATGAAACTTACGCGAAAAAACATTGGGGCGGGCAAGGGGTCAAAATTGTCTCTTACGCCAATCAGGACAATGTCTATCTCGATCTACTGTCAGGGCGCATCAACGCCTCATTGCAAGATAATATTCAGGCCGCCAGTAGTTTTATCGACACCCCGCGCGGGCAGAAATTTGCTTTTGCTGGGCCAGTCATTCAAGACGAAACTATCTCCTCTGATGTCGGCATCGCCGTCGGTAAAGATAATCCGGCTTTGCGCGATGCCCTTAATGGGGCCATAAAGGCGATTCGTGCTGATGGCACCTATGATGCCATTCAGAAAAAGTATTTTAGTTTCGATATTTACGGAGAGTGATTTTTTGCCGTAACTGTGACGAGCACCGGGCAATGGCACCCATGCCCGGTTGCCGTTGGTTAGCCTCGGGAGGTCAATAATGGTCACAGACTATTTGCCGTTACTGGCACAAGGGGCGGGGTTATCACTGTGCGTGATGCTGCTATCACTGGCTGTCGCACTCACACTCGGCCTGATCAATGCGGTTATCAAGCTGTTTGGCCCACGCTGGTTACGTTGGATATCAACAGGTTACACCACCTTAGTGCGCGGCATTCCTGAACTGGTGATTATGCTGCTGCTATTTTTTGGCGGCGAAATGCTGGTGAATGGTTTTCTCGGCCTGTTGGGATTGGGGCCGGTTCGCTTCAATACTTTTATTTCCGGTGTACTGGCCATCGGCATTGTCTTTGGTGCTTATTACACGGAAACCTTCCGTGGTGCTTTTCAAACAGTCGATCGTGGTCAGTTGGAAGCCGCAATGGCTTACGGCATGCGCCCCGGTCAGGTGTTCCGGCGCATTATGCTGCCGCAAATGCTCAGTTTTGCCATTCCCGGCATCAATAATAACTGGCTCGGTCTGATGAAAGCTTCGGCCTTGATATCCATTCTGGGATTGGAAGATATGGTGTGGCTGGCCGAGCAGGCAGGGCGCGCGACACAAAAACCTTTCCTGTTTTACTTCCTGGTGGCGATGATTTACATGGCCATTACTGCGTTGTCCAGTTGGGGCTTTAGTCTGTTGGCGCGGCGTTATGCGCTGTCGACTTCAACTGCGGCGAGGGCGCGCTGATGAATCTGCAAACCATATTGGAAGCAGTCCCGACATTTCTCTACAGCGACGGCTCTGATACCACGGGTCTGGCGATGACGGCCAAACTGTTTTTACTCTCGGTGTTTCCTGGCTTATTACTGGCGCTAGTGATGGCGGTCGGGCAAGCATTTGGCCCACGCCCGCTGGCTTGGCTTATCCGCAGTGTGACTTACTTCTTTCGTAGCACGCCGCTCTATCTGCAACTCATGCTTATCTACTATGGTCTGTCGCAGTTTGATATTGTGCAGTTGGGTTGGCAGGACGACCAACCTTTCTGGCTGCTATTTCGGGATGCCACTTTCTGCGCCACACTGGCCTTGGTGCTCAATACCAGTGCTTATGTCGCGGAATTATTGGCCGGCATGATGGTGACTTTTCCGCGTCAGGAGTGGGTGGCTGGCGAAGCGTTCGGTATGAGTCAGTGGCAAATCATTCGCCGATTAGTGTTACCGGCGACATTACGCCGTGGTATTCCGGCGTTGAATAACGAAATGGTGTTCTTGCTGCATGCCACCTCTCTGGCCAGCACCGTCACCTTGCTCGATATCACTGGCGTGGCACGGGCTTTCTATGCCACCACTTATTCGCCATTTATTCCGTTTTTAATGGCGGCGGCGCTTTATTTGCTGTGTACCTTTATCTTGATTTTCTTGTTTTCGCGCGCGGAACGGCGCTGGCTAGCCTTTGCCCGCCATGATTGAATTCGGCGGGCAAACCAGCTTTAAGCATTTTTAACCGTGTTAAGCGCGTTTGATAGCTTGTAACTCAGTGATGGTGACGATTTTATCGACGCGGAATTTTTTGCTGGTTAGCCAAGTGTCGGCCAATAGTCGGTAATGCTCCATGTTGCGGCACCCAATGCGCACCAAAAAATCAAAGCTACCGCCGACCAACCAGCAATCCAGCACTTCGGGCGTTTTACGCACTTCTTGCTCGAAAGCCGCCTGTGAGTGTCCGTGGTCGGCCAAGGCAATTTGTGCTTGGATAACAAAGGCATGCTCAGGTTCCGGCAGCTCAATAATCGCGCTGTAGCCACGGATAATACCGGCGCGTTCCAGCAGCCGAACCCGCTCCAGACAGGGGCGGGCGGTCAAATTGACCTGCTCGGATAGCTTCTGATAAGAGATACGACCATCCTGGCTGAGGATTTCAAGGATTTTTTTGTCAATTCGGTCAAGCCGGGGTTTCTTTTCCACAGATAGGACGTCCAATGAAAATCAATAACCATAAGTTACCTGAACATGCCCTGAGTGGGCAGCGTCAATTAACCAGTTTTCATTTCGGCCAGTCGGGTGTGGGCGAGAAAATCTACTTACAGGCTGGCCTACATGCCGATGAACTGCCCGGAATGCTGGTATTACATTATCTTAAAAGATTACTGAGTCAGGCGGAACGGCGCGGAGAAATTCAGAGTGAAATAATTATTGTGCCAATCGCTAACCCGGTTGGTATGGCGCAAGTGCTGCTAAACAGTGGAATAGGCCGCTTTGATTTGGTCAGTGGACGCAATTTTAATCGTGATTTTCCCAATCTGGCTCAGTTAGTCCATCAGCAATTGGGCGCAGGCGTATTAAGCGAAAAAGAGAATTTGCGGCAACCAATTCGCCGTGCCATGGTAGCGGCATTGCAAGATTTACCGGCACGGAGTGAAGTGGATGCCTTGCGCCAACACTTGCTGATGCTGGCCTGCGATGCCGATCTGGTGCTGGACTTGCACTGCGACGAGCATGCTATTTTGCATCTGTACGCAGATCCGGCTTGGCGAGAGTCAGTGGGTATTCTCGCGCGTTTTTTGCATATCGACACTGTGCTACTTTCACAAGACAGCGGCGGCGGTTCTTTTGATGAGGCCTGCGGCTTGCCGTGGCACCGCTTGACGGCACATTATCCTGACCTGGCTCCAGCTTGTATGGCGGTGACCGTTGAATTGCGCGGACAGCAAGATGTCAGTCACTCGCTGGCCAGTGCTGATGCCGAACGTATTTATCAATATTTACAACATCGTGGTGCGATTGTCGGCGAACAGCCTGAAATTCCACAGCGTGAGGTGGTAATGCTGCCGTTTTCTGCGGGAGAGATAGTTAATGCCCCAGCCAGTGGCTTGCTGTTGTTATTGCGTCAGCCGGGTGAATGGGTGGCTAAGGATGAAGTGGTCGCTGAAATCATTGACCCAATAACGGATACAGTCAAAGCGGTGCGGGCCAAAGCGGGCGGGATTATCTATGCCAGCAGGCGCGCCCCCTTTGTGACGTTGGGCGCTGAAGTGATGAAAATTGCCGGAAAAACCCCCTACGCAGGCGGTGGGGGGTTAGCATCCTAAAGGTTAAAGACTTAACTCACGTAGCAGTGAAAATGCGTGTTGGGTCTGCTCTTCACTGACCACAAAAGCGCGTAACTGATGCTGGCTGTCTGTTGCGCGCGCAGTTATTCCTTGTGGCGTGAGATTTATTTCCCAGTTAAGGTCACGTCGGTGGGTTTCACCTGCGAAATATAACGGCAAATCTGGTGTTTTGACTTTAACCAGTATCGCTGGCAGCGTAAGGCAATGTGCACCGCCTAATAGATTTTTCGCCAGAGTCATGGCACCCATCAATATGGGTTGCAAAAAAGGCATCACTTTCCCATCAATCTCAGCACAATCGCCAATAGCAAAGATATTAGGATCCGTGGTTTGCAACTGTTGGTTAACCTTGATACCACGTCCTATATTAAGCCCGGCCGCCGCCGCGACAGCAGTTTCCGGCTGTAATCCCATTGCCGCAATAACAGCATCAACACTATAGCTATGGCCGGAATGGAGTACGACGCGTAATCCATCCGCCACTTTTTCAATGCTGTTCAACTGATTATTAAAGGCGAGGGTAATGCCCATCTGACTGAAGCTATGCTGCAAGCGGCTGCTAATTTCCACTGGCAAGACCGAGGCCAGCAAACTGTGGGCTTTATCCACCAAAATGACGCGTTTACCCGCGCGGTGTAAATCCATCGCCAGCTCCGCGCCGATTAAACCGCCGCCTAATACCAAGATACGGCGGGCTTTTTGGAGTAACTCTTGATGCAATCGGTACTCATTTTGGCTGTTAAATGTGCATATCAACTCATTACCCGCGATTGGTGGCAGCATTGCCGTAGCCCCGGTTGCCAATACCAGCTTGTGATATTGAAATACCTGATGGCCACATAAAATTTGCTTTTCCTGTCGCTGAATGGCAGTGACTCGAGTCTTGGTGTGCAAGGTCAGGTTATTCTCTTGCGCAAATTGTTCAGCGGACATGCGAGTCAGGTCGTCAGCACTTTGCTGACGACTAAAGACATGACTCAAATCCGGTTTGTTATAATCAACGCCACTATCAGCGGCGATCATATTGATTGCTATCTGTGAGTCGAGTTTGCGGATGTTTTTTACCACCTGGCGAGCAGCAAATCCTGAACCGACAATCACAATATTCTCTACCATGGCCGCCTCCTTTAGAGTGGATCAAAAACAGATTTGCCCAACCCACATTCTGGGCAGAGGAAGAAATCCGGCACATCATCCCAGCAGGTTCCCGGTTTAACATCTTGAAGCGGCTCACCCAGTGCGGGGTCATATATCCACTGGCACACACTGCATTGCATTGAAATACCCAGATCCAGAGGTGCAGCAGATGTACTTTCTGTATTAATGGAACGACTTTCTGTATTAATGGATGGAGTTTCGACATCAAGCAATGTGCTGTTATTCAACGGATGTAAGGCCCATTCGCGGGCAATCTTGCGCCCATGTTCGCGGCATTCGTCCAACCCATCATTGTCCGGTCGCCATTTCATTTTTAGTGAGAGCGAAATATCAAATCCGGCATCCATCAGACGAGTTTGAATCCGGTCAACCGCGCCGCCCGTCCAACCAAAACTGCCAAAAGCCGCCGCTTTTTTATTACGGAATCGCAGTCCGGCCAGTTCTTCAAGCATGCCGGCAATTTTGGGCATCATCACATTGTTCATGGTTGAGGAGCCGACTAACACACCTTTAGAGCGGAATACCTGTGTCAGTATTTCATTCTTATCATGGCGAGCAATATTGTAGATTTTCACAGCAACAGCGGGGTCGGTTTCATGAATCCCCTGAGCAATAGCGTCGGCCATCATCCGGGTGTTGTTTGACATGGTGTCATAGAAAATGGTGATACGGTCTTCTTGATAATCAGCTGCCCACTCCAGGTATTTGGCGACAATTTGGGTGGGATTATCCCGCCACACCACACCATGAGAGGTGGCAATCATGGATACCGGCAGGTTGAAGCCAAGGATTTCATTGATCTTGGGTGTGACTAACCGGCTGAAAGGCGTCAAAATATTGGCATAATAGCGGGCGCATTGCTCATACAGTTCAATTTGGTCCACTTCATCATTGAACAAATGCTCGTCACAATAGTGCTGGCCAAAAGCATCATTACTAAACAGCACTGCATCGCCAGTGATGTAAGTCATCATGCTGTCAGGCCAGTGCAACATAGGTGTTTCAACAAAAATCAGTTGTTTACCATTACCGATATCCAGTGTGTCACCCGTTTTGACCGTGATGAAATTCCATTCAGGATGATGATGATGCCCATTAATAGAATCGATAGCATTTGTGGTGCAATAAATCGGAATGTGGGGGATACGCGCCATTAACTCGGTTAATGCACCGGCGTGGTCTTCTTCTGCATGGTTAATAATAATGTAATCAAGCGCATGCAGATCGATTTCCCGCTCTAAGTTAGCCACAAAATCGCGGCCAAATTTCTGGTCGACGGTATCAATCAGCACGTTTTTTCCTTCGCGGATCAAATAGCTGTTGTAGCTCGTGCCTTTAAGGGTTTTATATTCGGTACCATGAAAATCACGCACTTCCCAATCACGCTGCCCAACCCATTTAATATTATTTTTAACCTGAATGGCCATGAACCGTTCCTTACTAAAGTGAATGAAGAACCTCACTATAAATAGCAAAGAGCATGCCAGTATTTATCCAATTGATTTTATTGATTTAAAATTTAACGTTTGTCATTTGGACACTATCGGATTATTGTCATAAAGACCAATACAGTGTCGGAATGACAATACATGAGTTTATCCATTCAATCGCTCGCTCAAATAGCCATTGAGCTACAAAGCGGTTTATCTGGGCAGGACCGTTTTCAAAAATTAATCAGCAGCTTAAGGCAATTATTACAATGTGATGCTTCGGCGCTGTTGCGTTATGAACATCAATTGTTTCGCCCACTAGCGATTGATGGCCTATCACCCGATGTGTTGGGAAGACGTTTTTCGCTGTCATCTCATCCTCGGCTAGAAGCTATTGCTCGCGCCGGTAATGTGGTGCGTTTCCCCACGGACAGCCACCTTCCTGACCCTTACGACGGCTTGATCCCTGGCCATGATGAACTTAAAGTTCATGCCTGCATTGGTTTACCTTTATTTGCTGATCAAGAACTTATCGGTGCGTTGACTTTCGACAGTATGAATCCTGCTCAATTTGACAGATTTAGTGATGAAGAGCTGAAACTGATTGGAGTATTGGCCTCCTCAGCACTGAATAATGCGCTGTTAGTGGATGTTTTAGAAAAACAAGCTGTGCCCACAGTCAGCTCTTTAAATATCCACAAGCAGATAGTTCAACATTCAGAAGATGAGATGATTGGCCTTTCGCCGTTGATACTGCAACTTAAGCATGAAATCGAAGTCGTTGCCGGATCAGAATTGAATGTGTTGATCACCGGCGAAACCGGGGTAGGGAAAGAACTGGTTGCCAAGGCAATTCACCATTTATCCCCCAGAGCGACCAACGCGCTTATCTATTTAAACTGTGCGGCATTACCGGAAAATGTGGCCGAGAGTGAATTGTTTGGTCATGTTAAGGGCGCTTTTACCGGTGCGATACATGACAGAACCGGCAAATTTGAAATTGCTGATAATGGAACCCTTTTTCTGGACGAAATTGGCGAACTTTCTTTGGTGCTTCAGGCCAAATTGCTGCGTGTTATCCAATATGGTGACTTACAAAGAGTGGGTGATGACAGCACCAAGCGGGTCAATGTGCGTATTATTGCAGCCACTAACTGTGACCTGAAACAAGCTGTTATCGAAGGGCGTTTTCGCGTTGATTTGTTCCACCGGCTCAGTGTATTCCCGTTACATGTTCCGCCACTGAGAGAAAGAAAAGGGGATATCATTCTACTGGCGGGATTTTTTGTTGAGCGAATAAGAAAGAAATTAGCCATCAAGCAATTAGGTATTCCGCCAGCGACATTGGCTATGCTTGAAAATTACCGTTGGCCGGGGAATGTCCGTGAGCTGGAACATGCTATTTACCGCGCGGCGGTATTAGCTCGCGCCTCACAACATCCGGCAGAGTCATACTTTTTATATCCTGACTTATTTAATATTGTCGCGTCAGCAGCGCCGAGTATTTCACACGAGATATTTAGCGATGATAAAAATATAGCCCCGCAAAATTTACAATCTGCCACCCGTGATTTTCAGCGGCAATTAATAACTAAGGTGCTAAAAGAAAAGGGGATGAATTGGTCGGCTTGTGCTCGCGCTCTTGAGCTTGACACCGGCAACCTGCACCGTCTTGCTAAGCGGCTGGGCATCAAACGATCTGGCTAAATAACCGCCCTAAAACCCGGTGAGAATAGGGCGTTAGGGCGATGTTCTTGATTAAGAAAAGTCAGTTATAAGTGGTCAAAATCGGAAGCATCATGACGTTCAGCTAACTGTTCTTCTGCTGCACCCCAGGTTTTATTGACGATACGGCCGCGCTGTACCGCAGGGCGCTTGGCAATAGTTTCAGTCCAACGTATTAGGTGGGGATAGGATTTCACATCCAGGAATTCACCCGCCTCATATTGCAAACCCAACACCAAATTGCCATACCACGGCCAGATAGCAATATCCGCAATAGAATACTCATCACCGGCGATATATTCATGAGTCGCGAGCTGTGTATTGAGCAAATCGAGCTGACGTTTGGCTTCCATGGTGAAACGGTCGATGGCGTATTCGATTTTTACCGGTGCATAGTGATAAAAATGACCGAAACCGCCGCCTAAATAGGGGGCTGCGCCCTGTAACCAAAACAGCCAATTGAGCGCTTCGGTTCTTGCCGCAGGCGATTTTGGCAGGAAATGGCCGAATTTATCTGCTAAATAAAGCAAAATAGCACCAGATTCAAATACCCTGATCGGCGGGGTGGTTGAATGGTCCATCAAGGCTGGGATCTTTGAATTTGGATTGACGGCAACAAAACCACTTGAGAACTGATCACCCTCGCCGATACGAATCAGATGAGCATCATATTCCGCACCTTTTTCGCCCAAAGCCAACAACTCCTCCAGCAGAATGGTGACCTTCTGACCATTCGGCGTCCCCATGGAATACAGCTGCAATGGGTGTTTACCAATAGGTAGGCTAGCTTCATATCTGGCACCCGCCGTCGGGCGGTTGATTTTCGACCACACACCGCCGCTGGCGTTGTTTTCTGTCCAGACTTTCGGTGGCTGATATTCGTTATCTTTCATCATGGATGACCTTTTTGCGAATGAATACGAAATTAATAATACTCATAGTGATTATGCCTCAATCATAAAGAATAACAGGGATAATATTTCTGTCATTCCCGCTCCCTATAGTGAAATTGCTTTTTACCTTTGGGCAATAAAAACAATTAGGGGACTTAACATGCATATGAGTAAATTCCGCTTGGCACTGCTGGCCAGTAGTATCGCGTTCAGTACCTCTTTATGGGCGCAGGCTGTCGAGGTACCCGCAGCCCTCGCCGGGCATACTATTCTGCCGGTGAAATCGACGGTGGCGACCCCTGCGAATACGCCGACTGATTTAGGGGTATGAGGGCCAACGGGCGAAAACCTACGCTAAGTACTGTTCCCCTCATAGGAATATAGGTATTTACACAATTTTCAGGGCAGGGCTCGTCAAATCGCAGCTTCACTCCCACCAAGCTAATATAAAAAATTTTTTTCATTATTTATAAGGACAGTGAAATTATAAAATAACATATAGTTTGTGGCGACTTAATATACAATTTTCTGGATAGTTAATGCCTAATTCATTACTCCCTATTTCGCCCTATCGTGCATTATTATTTTGCCTACTGCTTTCTTTGTTCGAACTCCTCACCTATGTGGGTAGCGATGTTATCATGCCAGGCATGCTGAACGTCGTCTCTGATTTGCAGGCTGAAAATAGCTACGTTCCTCTATCTCTCAATGCCTATCTGCTGGGTGGAGTTGCTTTCCAATGGCTTATTGGCCCCCTTTCTGACCGCGTTGGCCGCCGCCCTTTACTGCTATTTGGTTGCATGATGTTTACCATGGCGTGTTTAGCTACTTATTGGGTTAATGATATCCGCCTGTTTATCGCCTTGCGTTTCATTCAGGGCATTGGGTTAGGATTTGTTATCGTGGTTAGTTACCCTGCACTTCAAGAATGTTTTGCAGAATCGGATGCCGTGCGTTTAATGGCCATTTTCTCAAACATAGCACTTCTTTCTCCTTTGCTTGGTCCGCTAATAGGAAGTGCACTTCTGTCGTTTATGACATGGCGCATGCTGTTTATCTTAATTGCCGTACTCGCCGCATTAGTTTGGATGGGATTATTCTGGTTAATGCCTGAAACCATTGGAGTGATTCGCAAGGACGGAAGTAAGCTGCCCCTGCAGCCGCTACAGGTTGGCAGCATCATCAAAGCCTATCTCGACCTGTTGTACAATCGGCGCTTTATGTCGGGCAGCATAGCTCTTGGTCTAATTGGCCTACCTATATTCGCCTGGATAGCGCTGTCTCCACTGCTGCTTGTACACAACCTTGGTATGAGCATGACCGAATATGCACTGTGGCAATTTCCCGTATTTGGTGCATTAATCGCAGGCAATTTTGCCCTGAATTATACAATTAAACACTTCTCAATTGAACAATTGCTGCGTATGGCATTACTTCCAGTTTTGTGCGGATTGGCTTTCGCATTAGTCACGATTCTTATTACCGATCATGTCATTGCGCTTATTACCGGGCTATCGATTTATGCTTTCGGCCTCGGCATCTGCAATGCCACCCTATATAGAATCACACTATTTTCAAGTGATAGCGGCAAAGGTACTGTCTCCGCAATGCTTGGAATGATATCGGTCGCTATTTTTGGCCTTGGTAGCATCCTCCTTACGACTCTTGGTGCTGGCAATAGTCTTGAAGCTTATATTATAGGAGCTACCTTCTCGGCTTTTGCCGCCGCACTACCCATTTTATACCTTTGTAGCCCGAGTCGGGAAAATCTGATTGGCTGATCTGCTGACAACAAACTTTTTCATTCAATTATCAAGGAAGATTGATGTGATAAATCTCACCAGTGTAAATATGCTATGTGGACTCGAACAACCCTCTTTATCCGGCGTTGATGCAGATCGACTATTTGATACTGCCATGCGCGAAATAGTGGCGTACCACCTTGTTCATACCCCAAATTATGCCCGATGGCTATCCCACAACGGTTTTGATCCCAATGAGATAGCAGCCCCTCAAGACTGGTCACAACTGCCCCCTATTTTTGCTAATTATTTCAAGCGACATTTGTTGTTAAGCAAGTCAGGCGAAGGCGCTTTGGAACTAACATCATCTGGCACTACAGGCCAAAAAAGCCGAATGTGCTATGACAAACGTAGTATGGATGCGGCTCAAAATATGGTTGACCATATCTTCCGCTATTATGGCTGGGAAACCCTCGACACCCCCTGTAATTACTTGCTTTTGAGCTACGAGCCTGCGGGTGCCATCACCCTCGGCACCGCCTATACCGACCAATTTATCTGCAAATATGCGCCAGTTAAACGCGTCGTTTATGCTCTACGCCAAACAGGAAAAAGTCACGAATTTGATTCTTTCGGCGTCATTCGTGCTTTGCAAGAATTTGCTGAAGAAGGTGAGCCGGTACGCATATTGGGATTCCCTGCTTTTA
Organism: Yersinia rochesterensis; assembly: GCF_003600645.1. Classification (NCBI taxonomy): domain Bacteria; kingdom Pseudomonadati; phylum Pseudomonadota; class Gammaproteobacteria; order Enterobacterales; family Yersiniaceae; genus Yersinia; species Yersinia rochesterensis. The sequence continues at coordinate 2,244,474 of NZ_CP032482.1, read as the reverse complement.
TGTGGTTTGCGCTAGAACGCATGCGTGAAATGGGCCTACCTGAACTGAGGCTATCACCCGACTCATTAGCCTTCTTTGGCGGTGGGTGGAAAACACATGCTGATAAGGAGATTCCTAAAACCAGATTGTACGCCCGGTTAAGTGAGCAGCTAGGTATTCCTGAAACTCGTTGCCGTGATGGTTATGGTTCAGTTGAACATTGCGTACCCTACGTTGAATGCCCAAACCATCATTTCCATGTGCCGGTTTACGCCAAAGCATATGTTCGTGATACCACAACTTTTGACGTGCAAGATTATGGGCAGCTTGGTTTTATCCAGTTTATATCGCCCTATATAACTTCCAGCCCTGCTCATAGTGTGGTCATGAGTGACCTTGCGGTGCTACACCGCGCTGAAGCCTGTGGTTGTGGTATTCAAACCGACTGGTTCGAGCTATTTGGCCGCGCAAGTGCCCACAAATCCCGCAGTTGTGCTCTCGCGGCATCTGAACTAATTCAGGAGTTTTGAGTATGTATCTCATACAAAGCCAAATCTATAAATCGCTTACACTTGAACAAGCCATTTCTATGCTGACGCATCGTCTGGCTATCCATCTATCCCGACCATGCAAACCCGAAACAGTCATTAAGTGTGCCGAACACTTTATTAAGCGATTAAATGATAATGCGTTGCTACCGGATCTGGATGAAGGGGTACGGCAGGAAATTATCGCTTTTTGTCATCCTGATGCCCTGTGCTGTAAAATCGAACGTGAACTAGGTAGCAACCCTTTTTCGTTACGCCGCATCAATTTCTGCGAACCACATTTTGAAAGTTGGAGGCCACTCGGTGTTGTCGTACATATTACACCCAGCAATGCTCCGTTACTGCCGTTTTTCGCTATTCTGGAAAGTCTACTCGTAGGCAATATCAATTGGCTGCGCCCAAGCTCCAGTGAACAAGGTATTAATATCCAGCTACTGCAAGCGTTTCTTAATTGTGATGACTCCGGCGAGCTCGCTAATTTCGTTGCAGTATTGCCAGCCAAGATAGACGAGCTGCCACAATTATTGACGTATGCCGATGGTGTATCTGCCTGGGGAGGCGATACAGCACTTGAAGCCATCCGCAAACAATTACCCGCAGGATGCCGCTGGATAGAGTGGGGCCATAAGATCAGTTTTGCCTATCTGGAACACAATATCCTTGATGCTCATATCTTCGAGGCATTGGCCGATGAAATCTGCCGTTTTGATCAGCAAGCATGTTCTAGCCCACAAATTGTTTTTGTCGATAGCGATGATGCCAATATCTTGCGAAATGTTGGCAATCAACTGGCACAGGCTATGCTGCACCGTCAGAAACAATGGTCTCCGTTGATACCAAATCAACAAGAAGCCGCAGACATCACTACCTGTCTAGCCTTTACTCGCATGGATGAAGTATTTGCTGATATACCAGGCAAAATCTGGGCTGGTGATAATTGGCGTATTATCTGGAAGCATGTTTCTGCCATCGAGCCTTCACCGCTATTTCGCACAGTTTTGCTGCGTCCTTTACCGCAACAAATGCTACTTCAGGCACTACACCCTTGGCGTACTCGTTTACAAACCTGTGGTCTCGCAGTTTCTACTGGGCATATTACAACACTAAGTCACTTAATGTTGGCTGCGGGTGTTGACCGCATTACCTCATTACAAAAGATGCACGAGAGCTATGCCGGGGAGCCACATGATGGTGTCTATGCTCTTACCCGACTGGCCCGTCGAGTATCAGTGACACTCGCGACGAATATGCTGCCACGACAAGCCACTCTTAATCTTAATCAACCGGCTCCCGCTATATTTCAAGACCACCCTATTATGGACAAGACCGATTTTCAGAACAGCGCCATGCAACCCTGTGCTCAGCTTTTCTTTCGCAGTGGAGGTAGTAGCGGTACACCAAAGCTTTCCGGGTTTACCTACCGCGATTACCACAGCCAAATGCAAGCTGCCGCAGACGGCTTGTTCGCTGCCGGGCTGAATCCCGCAAGCGACAGGGTTCTCAACCTAATGTATGGCGGTAATCTGTATGGTGGTTTGTTGAGTTTATTCACTGTTCTAAATCAGTTGGAAGTCCCCCAATATCCCATGGGGGGGCCTCATGATGGCAACTATAGCGACATCGCCCAACTTATAGTGAATCAACAAATTGACACACTGATCGGCATGCCCGGCACCATTTATCAGCTCTTCCTGAGCGAAGATGAAACGCTACGTGCATACGGCGGGATCAAAAAGCTAATGTTGGCCGGAGAGCATATGGGATCAACCCAGCATACGTTTCTCACAGGCTTCGGTATCAATACTATTTGTTCGGCTCTCTACGGTTCAGTTGATGCTGGCCCTCTTGGGCATGCCTGCACTTCCAGTCCAAAAGGCATATTTCATCTAATGACTGATATCCAATGGCTGGAAATAGTTGATTTGGATCACGATGAACCTGTAGCGCCAGGTGAGTCTGGGCGTATGTTGTTTACATCAATAACCCGCGAAGGACAAAAGATCATTCGCTACGAAATAGGTGATATAGGCCGCTGGATCGAGGGGGAATGTGCTTGTGGTGTTACCAGCCCACGCTTCGAACTGCTGGGGCGTCACGGCGACCTGATTCGCATCGGTACTCTGTTCATTCAACCTCAACAGTTGGCCAAATTAGCTAATGTCCCTGTGCAGTTTATTCTCGAATACTCCTCTTGTGGATGCGAACTTATTCGCCTGTTGGTTGACGGTGATGCCGACAGTGTGCGTAGAAAAATCTGTATGGATGCAGACTTAATCACTGCTCTGGACGGGGATCTTCTTAAGCTAGACGTCTGTAGCCGACCACTCGCGCAATTTGAACGACATCCCCACAGTGGAAAAAAACCCTTAGTGATAGACAAGCGGCGTTAAGAATAAAACCGATGAATTTATCCATAGGCAGAATGAATGAAGAGAAAAACTTGATTATGACAAAATCCAACACCAACCAAACGAATGCTACGACAATGCACCTTACCGACACACTTAATCAGAAAATTATACTGAGCCCTGAGCAACTAGTGACTTTCGCGCGTAATCACGAAAGAACCCATTTGTGATACCCATAGTTCCGGTATGCTGGTTATCACTAACCTGACTCGTACTCTTATGCCTATGATTCGCTATCCGGTAGGCGATATTGCAGCTTGGGTGGAGCCGCAAGGTAGCAAAAACCGTAAGTTCATCCTGCAAGGACGAAGTAGCTTTGGGCACCGCCTGCGAGTGGGTTATGCATCACTTTTCCCTGATGAAATCAATACACTAATTAGTGAGCAGCTCGGTAACTGTTACTGGCAGTTACTGATCGAACAGTTTGGTGGCTGTGATAATCTCACGATATGTATTGCTTTCCCAGGGAACAGCGATAATTCCGAGGTGCTGATTCGTCATCTTCAGAAAAGAGACGCATCAATTACCAGCTTGATCCAACACGGTCAGTTGGTCGTATCTGTTCAGTGGTGTAGGCAAACTGATCTTAAGCTACATCCCCGTACTGGAAAACTACAGCGTGTAATTGACTGTCGAAACTATCAGGCTCAGGTGGGAAGCTCGGAATGACACAGCAAAATATCATTAATATCCGTGATTTTCTGGAGGAAGACGCGGAAGGTATTTGTACATTATTCAGAACGGTATATGGCGAACACTATGTCTATCCCGATATTTATATGCCATCAATGATTCGCTACCACAATGACCAAGGAAAGTGGTGTTCGGCAGTTGCCATTTGGGAAGAGAAAATTGTCGGCCATGCCATTTTATGGTTTGGTATGGATTCGAAAAGTGCTGAATTAGCGTTTGTTGTTGTTCATCCTTCGGTCAGGGGAAGAGGCGTCGCAACCCGCCTAAGTAAGCATCTGTTTAATTATGCTTATCATCGGGCATTGACCACTCTGAGCATTAAAATGGTGTCAAGCCACCCCCGAACTCAACAGTTAGCTCACACACTCGGATTTCACTCAATTGGATTACTGCTAGACTACGTTGACTCGCCTTTTGGTCATAATGCTCGGGAAAGCATCATTTTGGGGGTGCTGCCATTACAACCTCGCCCTCTACCACATTGTCTGACAGTATTCGGTCACATTGGCTGGCTTAATTCTCTGATTGGCTTATTTGGTACAACACCGCAAGCGCCTACTCGCAATAATGCCTTTCCATTACAAATTTCTGCCCAAGGTAATCGAGTCGATGTGATTCTGACGGACGCGTCACTGGGTAGTGTCAGAGAAATCGCCTATTTGCCACTCAATAGATTGATTCATCTGAGCATAAGTATCAATGATGTACTGCCATCTTTACTCCCCGTTTTACACCTGGCAGGTTATGTAGATACTGGATTGGCCCCAGCCTCTGAAGGTCAGTGGTATTGGTTATTACAGCGGGGTTATGCCAAACATGAACCGGAACTACTGTGTCCTATTGCTAACTCTCTCTATGCTGGTATTTGAGAAGTACTTTCTTAGGATTGCAAATACTTCTGGTAAGAAGCTTATTCTTGAAAAGCCCGTGTAGCGCGGGCTTTTACTCTTCAATATCCGGCTTCATACCGCACTTTTGATGCTTCTTTAACCTGTCTTTCAAGAAGATTAAGCGTCGTGGATAATACATTCTCTTGCTCTCTGAACCATTTATCTTTATCGGGTAAAGAAGTGGCCAGTCGCCATGATTCTTCTTCCTCAAGAGTGTTCAGCTCGTGCAATATCACGTCAATCTGCTTCCTGACATCATTAATTTTTCGGCGAAGCCGTTCAAGGTCATCAATAAGGTCACTGGCCATCAGTGGCTCAAGCCCTTGCTTTAAACTCTCCAGCAAAGCATGAATTGTCGGAAAATCCCCTTTTTGGCGAGCTTGATTAAGCTGAACCATCAGTTGATGGGCTTTCTCTTTAAACTCATCCGCCACTAAATCTGGATGGCACAGCCGGCTAGCTTGCCGCCATAACCGCTTGAGTTCCTGACGTTGTTCAGAAGAGAGTTTCTTATCGTTATTGAGCCGCTGCTCGGCATCGGTTTGTTTTTCCTGATAACTTTCGTATTTCTCTTTGGCTTCTTCACGGGCTTTGCGTGTTGACTCAGTATTGCGGGTGCAAAAACTGTTTTCCAATCCTTTGATCTCCGCCAGCAATGCGGTAATCAACTCAGCTTGTTGCTGAATCCGGTTTCGAATCTCAATAGTTTCATTCGAGATGGTGGAGAGTGACAGCCAGCGCTGTTTTAGCGAAGCAAGCTCATCTATAGCTTGAGAAATATACTGTTGGCAGTTGCGATAATCGCGCTCTCTGCGACGGGCTTCCGCCTCGGCTTTACGCAAGGTACTTTCCGCCAACTGTTTGCGTAAATTGAGGATTTGCTTCATTAATGGGCCGAGGCGCACCAGGTAAAGGTCATTAAAATCATCTAGCAACTGAATACGTTCATTGCGTTTATCAATCAAATCGCTTAACTGTTCCTCCAGCGCTTTCAGCTCAAGTTTGCAAGCTGATAATTCGATATCTTGCCACTGCGTGACACCTTGCTTACTGCCCAACCATGCTGAAATAGCTTCCAGAGCATGGATGAATTTTCCCTGTTCGATCGCCATGACGATAAAAACAAGCACAGCATCCTGAGTCTCACTTTTAAGATAAGGGAGTTGATGCCGAATAATGTCGTCATCTTCAAGCTCAATACCGCTTTTAATGATCTCCAGCCGTTTAATAAGTTTTTTCATAAATATATAATTTGCTGATAGCGTAGACAGGATACCTACATATTAAACAACGGATTCGCATTGTTCCAGATGAATGAGGAGTGATCCCGTCCGGATAGTAAGATAGTTAAGCGGGCATGTGCTATAAATCACATTCAACGCGTCGACGGCAAAATCAAAGTGAATCTGCAGGGTAGGGAGAGACAATTTCTCAACACGACTACGTGGATTCTGCATCATTACGGTACTGCAAAAAATACAGAATTCGCGTAGCGCGATCGTTGGCTTATTGTTGTTTAAATTCAAAAAGTTAAAATGAGCTAATTTGGAGTTAATCAAATCAACCTGATTAAAAGTAGAATAGGGTGGCCGCATCGCAAAATATTGAAATAGCGTTTTAAAAAACGTAAGATCCATTGACACGTTAACGACCATGCACCGCCACAACAAGTTGCCAAAATGAATAAACCACAAGAACCTGCTAGCGCGGCGACTAAAAACCCCTTCAAAAATCGAGAAAATAGCGACATCAGCGCGGAGAAAAATGAGTGAATGCCAATACCGCAGGCTCATCTTCCCGCCATGTATTTCACTATGCGCCGTTTAGAAACTTATTTTTCGCCCGACTTCTCACGGTATTAGGCAATGGCATTGCGCCTATCGCCTTGGCTTTTGCTGTGCTGGATATTGGCGGTTCCGCCACCGACTTAGGTTTGGTGGTTGCAGCGCGCTCTATTTTCAATGTGGCTTTCTTATTGATTGGTGGGGTACTCGCCGATCGCTATTCCCGCAGCATGGTGTTGCTCTCTTCATCTACCATTGCCGCCTTATCCCAAGGCGTTGTTGCCTGGTTAGTGCTTGATGGAACAGCAACCATCATGGGGTTGGCTGTACTTGGAACTATTAATGGCGCAGCGGCGGGTATCGCGCTACCTGCTTCTTCGGCTATGGTTCCACAAACTGTACCCGCCTATAACCTCAGGGCGGCCAATGCTTTTATTCAAGTGGGTATCTATGCAGGAACAGTGATTGGAGCTTCATTAGGCGGCATTCTGACCAGTGCTGTTGGGCCAGGATGGGGTTTAGCTGTTGATGCTTTAGGATTTGCTGCCTCCGCACCACTCTATTTTTTTGTTCGAACCAACTCAGCACCATCTTTAGCATCAAATACCAACATCTTGCAGGATCTGCGCGATGGGTGGAAAGAATTTATTGCTCGTGCGTGGGTGTGGTCTATTGTCGCTCAGTTCACGGTTATTAATGCCGCTTTCAGCGGTGTCGTGATGATCCTTGGCCCGATCATTGCCGATAATTCATTTGGTCGGGCAAGTTGGGGCATGATAGTGGCAGCAGAAAGTGTTGGCCTGATTATCGGCTCATTTATTGCTCTGCGCTGGCGTCCTCGACGCGACTTGTTTATTGGTGTGATTCTGGTTTCGTTTTGCGCTATCCCGATTATTCTCCTCAGTATGGTTTCTTCAACATTCATTCTGATGACAGGATTTTTTATTGCTGGGATTGGTTTTGGTCAATTCGGTGTGGTTTGGGCGAATGCGCTACAAACGCATATTCCCCCCAATAAACTCGCTCGTGTTTATGCCTATGATGCTATGGGGTCATTCGTGGCGATCCCCATTGGGGAACTTGCGGCAGGCCCACTGAGTATGCATTACGGTAATTCCGCTGTTTTATTGGCTTCCGCAGTTGCTGTGGTGATAGCCACCGTCGCAACCGGCCTTACCCCGGCGATTAGGCAGCTTGATAATGGGTCTAAAGTAAAATCATGCGATGAGCGATAACCGCATTCGTGGCAAAATATGGCGGAGTAAAAGGGCAGGGAGCGGCTATTTTCCAATACCGCTATGTAAGTTCTGCTTTTCTTACTTGATATTATTTATTGGAGTATGGGGTTAACCCTGAACGCAAGGTTTTACAAACTTAGGTGGGATATATAAATCTAAACCTAAGTGACCACAATATTCTCTAAACATATTTATGGATCTAACACCGGACTTTTCATATATCAATCTTAATTTATTTTCTATTGTCCTATGCGATAAAGACAGCCTTTTAGCAACCATTTTAGAAGTCATTGGCTGTAATATGAAAAAAATTATCTCAAGTTCTTTCTCGCTGAAAAGGTCAGTGGGCGGGGTCAGTGTCAATACTGAGGGGGTACGGCGGCCTATATATTGGGAAAGAGAAATAAAATTTAATTTACTGGCATTTGTTAATGTTCCTATACATTCACCAACTTTATTGTAAATAGGAAACCTGGGTAAATAATAGGGTTCTAATATTTTGTCTCGCCCATAATAATTGGTTGAAATAATGGCTACTCGCTTTCCGCTTTTTTCCGCTTTTCTGTCATTGGCTTGATATTGCTCAGCAAATTCTGCCCAATCCGCAGGGCATTCGTTATCTAATCTTCCCTCAATATCAAAGTCAGCGGGTAAACTTAAAAAGTCCAGACCAGCTTGATTTACATACACATAACGGGATTCGCAGTCTCTTATAACCCAAGGTTCATTACTGTATTCCATAATAGAAATCAGTGGCAATGAATTTAGGGATTCTACAATTAATTTATTGGCATTCAGTGGCTTATTTTTTTCATCCATGATTAACTTAGCCTCTCGATTTTTTCTTTACTAAAATAAAAACTCGACGATTGACTCTAACCATTTAAATCTTACTCCTGAAAACTTGCCACATCAAGATGGTTCAATTTATTAATCCTTTTATAAATTAATTTACCTGCCTAAGTATTCTTTGCAATAGTAGTTATTTTTAATAAGTAAATTACCAATTCATTATGAAGCTTAACTCGTATATTTATAAGTGGAATGATTTTGCTAGATGCAGTTCAATAATAATGATACTAATTAGGGTCACATAGGGTTGTCCGGCAATTTCTGCCGACGTAGGTCGCAACTCAAAATCTCTTATGAGGATGTTATCGCCAGATGTTGCCCCCGGTAAGGTGCTGATGAGAATCACCAGAGCAGCAGAGCGACATTCACAGAAACCTGCATTATCTGATGTAAACAACCGGCACGAATAAGCGCGGACTTTTTGTGTCTGTCGTTTAGCAAAATCTGACGGGCAATCCTGACCACAAAACCCCAGATTCTGCCTATCCTCATCTTGGTGCGCATAATGTATATTATGTTAAATTGAATATTTATGTGCGCTAGGGTTTCTTCTAGTCCCACCTGTAATCCATTCAGTCGAGTCATGTTTCTGTTAACCATAATTCTTTAGCTATATACTTCAGCCAGAATAACAAAAGCTACAAATTAAAACCCCTTCCCTCATTCTTGTCCGATGACGCTACGTGAAATCTGTATAACTGACAGCATGATTGGGCTGATGCGATAACGCCGGTTTTTCCCCATTGCTTGAGTCTTTATCTTGATCTTTCTTCCAACGGATAACTCTGGAAACTCCATAGTCCGTCAGCTTGTTATAAAAAATCTCCGTTTTATAAACTATGCTTTAAAACAATTCATATATGAAATATCATATGTATTATTGTCTTTCCTTGAGGTTAAACATGCTACAGCCTGTTCAGCTTTTTAAACTACTCGCTGATGAAACCCGCTCGACTATCGTGATGCTCCTCAGGGAGTCCGGCGAGATGTGTGTCTGTGACATCTGTACAGCAACAACAGAGTCTCAGCCCAAAATTTCCCGTCATATGGCTCTGTTACGTGAGTCTGAGTTGGTCGTCGATCGCCGTGAAGGAAAATGGGTGCATTACCGGCTGTCGCCCCAAATACCTGCATGGGCTGCGATCATTATTGATTCAGCGTGGAATTGCGAGCGAGAAAAAATACGAAATAAACTCAGTGGCGCGTCTTCGTCCTCATGCTGAAATTGAGAGTATATATGCATCTAATTAGATATGAATGGAGTTCATGATGTTACTGGCTGGTGCAATTTTTTTGCTCACTCTCGTTCTGGTTATCTGGCAACCCAGAGGACTCGGGATTGGCTGGAGCGCAATGTTGGGCGCTGGTCTGGCATTACTGACCGGTGTCGTTCACCTGGACGATATCCCAGTAGTCTGGCAGATTGTCTGGAATGCGACCGCCACTTTTATCGCCGTGATTATCATCAGTCTGCTGTTGGATGAGTCCGGTTTCTTTGAATGGGCTGCATTGCATGTTGCCCGCTGGGGCAACGGCCGTGGCCGATTGCTCTTTACCTGGATTATCTTGCTGGGTGCGATGGTAGCGGCATTGTTTGCCAATGATGGTGCGGCTCTTATCCTGACCCCGATTGTTATTGCGATGCTGCTGGCGCTGGGTTTCAACCAGGGGGCCACTTTAGCTTTTGTCATGGCTGCGGGATTTATTGCAGATACGGCCAGTCTGCCGCTGATTGTCTCGAATCTGGTGAATATCGTCTCGGCTGATTACTTTAACATCGGCTTCACTGAGTATGCCGCAGTCATGGTGCCTGTTAACCTCGCCGCCATCGCTACAACGCTAGTCATGTTGCACCTGTTTTTCCGCAAAGACATTCCCGCTGTTTACGATGTTTCCCTGTTAAAAGAACCGAAAAAAGCTATCCGAGATGTCAGTACCTTTAGAACCGGCTGGCTGGTGCTGGTCTTGTTGTTAGTCGGTTTCTTTGGCCTCGAACCACTCGGTATACCAGTCAGTTTGGTCGCCGCCGTTGGCGCACTGATTTTGCTTGCTGTCGCGAAGAAAGGCCATGCCATAAATACCGGCAAAGTACTGCGTGGTGCGCCCTGGCAGATTGTGATTTTCTCACTGGGTATGTACCTGGTGGTTTACGGTTTACGCAATGCAGGACTGACTCACTACCTTTCTGCCCTGCTAAATCAACTGGCTGAACAGGGATTGTTGATATCAACTTTAGGAACAGGGTTTCTGGCGGCTTTCCTCTCTTCCGTTATGAACAATATGCCGACCGTTCTGGTCGGGGCCTTGTCGATTGATGGCAGCGCAGCAACGGGTGTTATCAAAGAAGCGATGATTTATGCCAACGTAATAGGTAGCGACTTGGGGCCTAAGATTACTCCAATTGGCAGTCTGGCGACGTTGCTATGGCTGCATGTTTTGTCGCAGAAGAATATGACGATTACCTGGGGATATTACTTCCGGGTCGGCATTGTAATGACCGTCCCTGTGCTGTTTGTCACACTGATGGCATTAGCCTTGCGGTTATCCGTCGTACATTAGCTATTGTTTAACACATAGCTCCAGGCGCAATAATGTACTGGAGCCTCGACAAGAGATCATCCCGATGAGCAATGTCATTATTTATCATAATCCCGCATGTGGGACGTCCCGTAACACGTTGGCATTGATTCGCAACAGTGGCACTGAACCTAAAGTTATACTGTATCTGGAAACACCGCCAACCCGTGAAGAGTTGATGAAGTTGATTACAGATATGGGCATCAGGGTTCGGGCGTTGTTGCGCAAGAATGTCGAACCTTATGAACAATTGGGCTTGGCAGAAGATGCCTTTAGCGACGAACAATTGATTAATTTCATGTTGCAGCACCCTATTCTGATTAACCGGCCAATTGTTGTTACCCCTCTGGGTACCCGTTTATGCCGACCTTCTGAGAGGGTTCTGGATATTTTGACTGATGTGCAACGCGCTGCGTTTACCAAAGAAGATGGTGAACGGGTTGTTGATGAACAGGGTAAGCAGATCAATAAATAAGCACTGAAGCACTGATCGAGGGGGGCACTAAGTATTAGCCTATAAGCATTCACTTAGTACGCCCTATCCCACCTTTACTTTCTTTAATTGACTTCGGTCAACCATATGTCTGTATCCCATCATCATACAAGTCACTAGCAGAAATAATGGGGTTTATTTTAGTGACAACGTCACGTAAATCGCTGCTGGGTAAAGACGAACTGGTGACTAAACTCATAACCTCATTACGAAATGAGGGTATTTCCAATTATTCAAACAACTATTTTGCCGCCTCCAAAAACGAAACTATTACAAAGTTCGGCGCGGCACATGGCGTACCAACGATCCAACTGGAGTTCAGTAGCATTTGGATGGTGCCAAGTGACGGTAATTATGAATCACATCGGTTTGCACAACTGCTCCAGGGCATGGTTCGTTACGTCACTACAGTTAGCTCCAACTAAGACAAATGTCGCATTTTGTAGCTTCGCTCCCACTGGGCCTTTTAGCTGTTTTTGCTGGTAACTTGGCCATGAAGCCTTTTACCTCCGCTATCTTATATCGATTCCGTTTCCGCTCTACCTTGCTGATCAATGGGTTATTGAATGCAGTGGCCATCCCCGTTGGAAAATTTCCAGATAGCATTTGTGGTTATTGGTGTAGTCGCATTACTATCAATTGTGGATATATTAACACTTAGCCGTGATGCGGGTGATGAAGTGCGTAAGAGGCCGTCCAAACGGCAATAGCGTCCAGCTGTACTTAAGAGTATGTTAATCATATCAATTATATTATTGGCACCGAAAAATAAGGAATGCACATGATCGTTTTCGTCACAGGCGCGACCTCCGGGTTTGGTGAAGCTATCACTCGCAAGTTTATCAGTCACGGTCATCAGGTTATTGCAACGGGGCGGCGTCAGGAGCGGTTGGAAGAATTAAAGGCCGAATTAGGTGAACCGCTGCATATTGTGCGGTTAGATGTCCGTAATCGCGCGGCTATTCAACATGTTATTGATGAACTCCCGACAGAGCTGAAAAACATTGATGTGCTGGTGAATAATGCCGGTTTGGCATTGGGGCTGGAACCCGCTCACAAAGCCAATGTTGAAGATTGGGACACAATGATTGACACCAATACCAAAGGTTTGGTGAATATGACCCGAGCTTTGCTTCCTGCAATGGTGGCGCGCGATATGGGGCATATTATTAATATCGGTTCTACCGCGGCTAACTGGCCTTATGCCGGCGGCAATGTGTATGGTGCGACCAAAGCTTTTGTTAAGCAGTTTAGTCTGGGGCTGCGCGCCGATCTGCATGGCACCCATATCCGCGTAACGGATATTGAGCCAGGAATGGTCGGTGGCACTGAATTCTCGGCAGTTCGTTTTAAAGGCGACGGGGATAAAGTCAATAAAACCTACGATGGGGCCAATCCATTGATACCTGAAGATGTTGCTGAAGCGGTATATTGGGTGGCCACATTACCTGCTCGCGTGAATATCAACACACTGGAAATGATGCCGGTGAGCCAATCTTTTGCTGGATTAAGTATTCACCGCGAAGGTTAGCCGATAAGTAATATCGATAGATAATATCGTGTTTGGGGCGTTGACCGCCCCACTCTTAATTTACCCGCCAGCCAGCAACAATAATTAGCATGCCCGCCAGCGCTACTGCCGCGCCGACCCAATCGAATACTGAGAGCTTCACACCATCAACAACACGTAGCCAAATTAATGCTGTCGCGACATAAACGCCGCCGTATGCGGCATAGATTCGCCCACTGGCCGTGGGATGCAGGGTTAATAGCCAAACGAATAAGGCCAAACTGGCTGCCGCTGGCAATAATAGCCAAATAGTTCCGCCTTTTCGTAACCACAAATAAGGTAAGAAACAGCCAATAATCTCAGCCAATGCGGTTACAAAAAACAGTAACGTAGTTTTTATCACATTTAGATCTCTTTTAATGTTGACAATGAGTTACGTCAAAACAGTTGTGGGAATTAATAGTAGCCCTAAATAATGCGAGTTGCAGGAAAGCGGCAAATGAGGGAACCCCGCTGAGCTTCACCGCACATGTAGCTTGAAGCATGACGGGTATACCTATTATCAACAAGCTTATCACTGACTAGTCTAGATGCTGCGAGCGATGGTATAATTTTTTTATCTGCTGATAATGGCCTGATGAATTAATATCACCGACTCATAAAGGACTTAAGACGATGAACATAAGTAGCCTGCCACGCCTGATGCGCGCTTTCCTCCCCTTAGCCGTGTTGGCTTTACCGCTGATGTGGCAAACGCCTGCGTTGGCGCAATCGGCCACTTGTACTCAAGGTAGCACCTGTGTTTCCGTTGGCGGGAACAATGACCCAATGTCAAAAGAACAAGCACGCCAAAGCCAACAACAATGGGATGAAACCCAGCGCCTGCGTAACAAAGTGAATAACCGGGTAGAAAAGAATTTCGATAAAGACGACCGTGCTGAAGATGCGAAAGATAATTGCGAAAGCAGCGAAAATCTCAATGCTTATTGGGAACCTAACACCCAACGCTGTCTGGATCGTTTGTCCGGTCGTAAGATTAATCCCTAATAGACGAGATTGGCTCAGATTAACTTGAGGTTATGTGAACCAAGGCTATCCTTAGGTTAGGCAAGCTATTCATCCACATAAGGATTTTATGATGAAAAAAACGTTTATTATCAGCGTATTGTTATTATCTTTAGCACCATTGGCTGCTTTGGCATCTTGTGAAAGTGTCAAAGCCGATATCACGCAAAAGATTATCAGTAATGGCGTGCCTGAATCTGGTTTTAAATTGGATATCGTTCCTAACGATCAGGTACAACAAGCGGGTGGACAAGTTGTTGGGCATTGTGAAAATGATACCCAGAAGATTGTTTATACCCGTATCACTGACGGCGAATAACGTTTTGATTTTAGGGTGCACTTTTCGGTGCACCCTTTCCGTTTATGCTTATCAACTCTTCATCAAACCGGAACCAGCCAGAACCCACATAACACGGGGGACAGGACAGGAAACATATATATCCAGGATTCTTTATTCAGGTGTGGTCGTTTCTTTGATGTCTGGCAGATAAAGATAATATTGACGATTAAGCAGAATATGAAATAAAAGACTGCCAACATGTCATAACCCAAGCCAACCATATCCTGTATTTTTCGGGATGATAAAGTAAAGAAGAGCCGCTGATGCAACCGGATAAAGTGATAACAACAGCAACCATAATATCTGGCTGCGAACGCTTATAGTTTCCTTCATGGTACTTGTCCTTCCCTGAGAATAAAGCTGCGTTTGAAAACACCAATATATACTTATTATTTATATTAATGTGGAATTTTACTGAGTAGTATCAAGAAAATATTACTTCGGGAGTCATCTATACAAAAAGCAGTATTGGCGTAGGATATTATTAATTTGGCCCTACCCTAAAATTTACTGGTCATTAGCGTGATGACCAGTAACAATCTATCTGTATACCTACCTCTTTATGATAAAAATATGGGGCCAACCGCGATATGTCAGTCAGTTTTTTGCTATGAAACGGCCCGCTCATTGGTATTACTACCGCGCAATGCTGCGCCGACTGATAATTGCCATCATGCTGGGCATCATGTCTGCGGTGATTGTTTGGTTATTTCATCAGGCAATGTTGGGTCTTGAGTGGGTATTATTTGCTCGGACGGATGGCAGCCTGGTCGCGGCGGCTTCTTCTATTAATGGCTGGCGGCGTGCAGTAACACCGGCTCTAGGTGGGCTGGCCGCAGGATCATTATTATGGGTCTATCAGCGTTATCGACATCAAAAGCCCAGCGCCCCTACCGATTATATGGAGGCCATTGAAATTGGAGATGGTCGATTAGATGTTTCCGCCAGTTTAATCAAGTCCCTGGCCTCATTATTGGTGGTTTCTAGCGGCAGTGCTATTGGCCGTGAAGGCGCGATGGTGCTTTTGGCGGCATTGTTTGCTTCTGTTTTCGCACAGCGCTATGCCAAACCCAAAGAATGGAAATTATGGGTTGCTTGTGGTGCCGCCGCCGGTATGGCCAGCGCCTATCATGCACCACTGGCTGGTAGCTTATTTATTGCAGAGATTCTGTTCGGTACTCTAATGCTGGCTTCTCTCGGGCCAGTGGTTATTGCGGCCGTCAGTGCATTGCTCACCAGCAATTTGTTACACGGCGGTCAGGAAACACTGTATCAAGTACAAGCACTGCCATCCCCCTGGCCGATACAGTATCTCCTAATGGCACTATTAGGATTATTAGCCGGTTTTTGTGGGCCTCTATTTCTCAAAGCGATGACCGCCAGCGGACATGCTTTTCGGTCGTTGAATTTATCACCGCCACTACAATTAGCACTGGGCGGGATAATTGTAGGGTTATTATCGCTAATTTTCCCGGAAGTCTGGGGCAATGGTTACAGTGTGGTGCAATCATTATTAACCACGCCTCCGGGGATTTTATTAATTGGCGGCATACTAATTTGTAAGTTATTGGCGGTATTGGCCAGTAGCGGCTCGGGGGCTCCCGGCGGGGTATTTACCCCCACTCTGTTTGTTGGTGCGGCGCTAGGTATGTTATGTGGGCAAATGTTTGCCTGGTGGCCATGGTTTGGTGGCAATATGTTTGGTGACAATATTGCGCTATTAATGGCATTAACAGGAATGGCGACATTGCTGGCTGCCACCACGCACGCGCCTATCATGGCCGCGCTGATGGTGTGTGAAATGACCGGTGAATACACCCTGCTTCCAGGGCTACTATTATCCTGTGTTATTTCGACAACAATAGCCCGTTGGTTACGCCCTATTTCTGTCTATCATTCACGCTAAAATGCGTCGATAAAGACGTCAATTAGAGACGATTATTAATTTTACCAATAACACTATTTCACTTATAACACTATCAACAAGTAACCGTCATAGCCCCTAAATAATTCGAGTCGCAGAAAGGCGGCCAACGCACATGCAACTTGAAATATGGCGGATATAAATATATTACTTAACCATTGCGGTTAGATCTAAATACTTGGCCAGAGGTTTTTGTTCTGGGTGCGGCAGATAAGGTAATTGCCCTAATTGTGGTGCAGGTAAACGCTCGCGTAACATTGCGATTGTTTCAGCATAATGGGCAAGTCCGGGATTAATACGGTTAGCAACCCACCCTAATAAGGGTAAGCCATCATTGATAATAGCTTGAGCTGTTAATAAAGCATGATTAATACAGCCTAATTTAATTCCGACGACTAAAATAACCGGTAACTGCTCTTGCACCACCCAATCAGAATAAAAGCGCTGATCATTCATCATCACTTTCCAGCCGCCACAACCTTCGACGACAACAGTGTCGGCTTTGGTGGCTAATTGCCGCAATCCTTCCGTCATTTTGTTGTAGTTAATGAGGGTGCCCGAACAAGCATGGATAACATCCCCAGCCAGTGGGTATGGGTTAACTTCCTGATAATCCACTTCAATTGAAGATGAAGCTTGTAAAATCAGTGCATCCTGGTTACGCAATCCATCCGGAGTTTCTTGACTCTCTGTCGCTACCGGCTTATAGCCCACAGCTGTTCTGCCATTTTGGCTTAAGGCCTGAAGTAAGGCCCGTGACACTACGGTTTTACCAACAGCTGTGTCGGTACCCGTCACAAAAACACGCGTTAACATAACAATACTCCGCAATCTGGCCACGTCGACTCAAGTCTTTCCGCCTAATATTAGCGAAATTGATAACATAGATAAAAGTCTAGGCGATGCCGACAACAGACAGCTTGCGTTAGCGCAATGTTTTGCTGAACTGGGTGATATTTTTAACGGATAGCGCCCAATAATACTGGGAATATGGCCCATATACTCACTAATAATTAACTCTTAATTATTAGTGACGCCCTATCCTTGGAGTAATTTCACCAACAATGAGCCATTATATAATGCTTCTTTTACCAGTGCCGCTCCGGGCATGGTTCCCTGATTAAAAAATGCGGTCGGTTCAACAAGAATATTCTCACTGTAAGCTAGAAGCGCTTGCTGGCGGATACAAGATGCAATGGCGGGATGGAGAATAGAGGCCGCTTTATTTAATGGTGAACCAACCAGAATTTTTTCTGGATTAAATAAATTGACCATAATGGCAATAATTCGCCCGACGCTATGGCCAACACCCAAAATAATATCTTTAGCTAATTGATCACCAGTTAAAGCCGCATCACATAAAGATTCAACGGTCAGTGGTGAGCCATGTAATAAAGAACTCATTGAGCCATTTAATCGTTGCTGAGCAATTTCCAGCATATTTTCAATACTGGCAACGGTTTCCAGGCAACCATGATTACCGCAATAACAGCGTTTGCCATAAGGGTCAACTTGAGTATGACCAATTTCAATAACACTACGGCTACCCGCATGTAATACTCGGCCAGCAGTAATCACCCCAGCGCCAACATTATGATCAATCACGACTTGAATAACATTCTGGCAGCCGCGCGAAGCCCCATACAGAGCTTCAGCCATCGTCCAAGCGCAAATATCATGTTGCAGATAAACCGGTAACCCAGTTAACTCTTCTAACGCCGGGCCAAGTAGCATCTCATTGACGTCATAAAACGGCATTTTATGCACAATACCTGCTGGCGCATCAATGATGCCCGGCATGGTAATGGCGATGGCAGTCAGCCTTTCAAGTTTTTCCTGATGCCGGATAAAGAACTGTTCGACTTCGCTGAGAATACGGTTAAGTAAAGGTTCTGGATGACTATCCGGTAATGGAATCTGGTCTTCGACGACCAGTTTACTGCTGAGATCGCGCAATGCGAGAGTAATAAAACCTCGGCTGATTCGCCCAGAGACGTAGTGCCAAGCCTCGGTATCGAGCACCAAACCAATTGCTGGCCGCCCACGGCTGCCCACATCTTGATATTCGGTCTCTTTCACCAGATGCGCTTCAACCAATTCCCGCACAATCTTGGTGATACTGGCGGGGGCCAGTTGCGCCCTTTTAGACAGTTCAATACGGGATATCGGGCCGAACAAATCAATCAGCCGATAAACAGCCCCTGCATTGGTTTGCTTGATTTGATCAATATGCCCAGGCGGTCCATCCGTTATCACTAAACCGGCTCCTTCTCTGTCACCGAGTATTTTTCGCGCTTCTAAATAAAGATTATGGGCTATGTTGGGGCTTTTAGCATATGGCGTCAACTATTTGATTAGTTATGTGATTTACTGCACATAATCACCCATACCCTTTGACTCCGTGCTGGTTATTCACACGAAATAAGCTTAAAAAACAGCCGCCACCATTATTGACTCTCGGCAGACTAAACGTCTTTATGCTTTGCCGCATCGGGAAGATCCGCCATCATCAGGCGAATCAATGCTTCTGCTGGCGCGGTCACTGGCCGATTTTTATGATTAACCAACCACACCTCGGTAGTGGCACTGGCTTCCGCCAAGGGTAAATATTTCACCCCATCCACTTTTACCCGTGTAAATGACGCGGGCAAGATAGAAACACCTAAACCTGAGGAAACCAGACCGACAATCGTCATCGCCTCCCCGACTTCTTGCGTAATATAAGGCGTGATACCGGCGCGGGCTAACAATGCAAGAATCTCATCGTAAAGTGCGGTACCAACCTCCCGCGAAAAGAACACAAAAGGCTGTTCAGCCAAGGCGCTAAATTTAACACGGCCTAGGGGTAAAGCGGCTAACGGACTTTCTTCGTGCACCACCGCGACTAAGGGTTCACGTAACAGCAGACGGTATTGCAATGCATCTGGCAAGCGAGTGTTGCGCATTACGCCAAGATCAAGTCGCCCGTCCAATAATGGTTCAATTTGCTGTTTGCTATTGATTTCACGCATTTTAATATGGACTTGCGGATGTAATTGACGAAAAGCCCGCAAATTTTTGGACACTGTGCTAATAAAAGGGGCGGATGAGGTAAAACCGATGGTCAGTTCCCCGGATTCTCCGCGATGCAGCCGCGCAGCTTTCTCAGATGCCGAATTTACCTGCGCCAGAATTTGATAAGCTTCTTTTAAAAACAGTTCGCCAGCTTGAGTCAGACTGACATTGCGGTTATTGCGGGCAAACAACCGCGCCCCAATTTGTTCTTCCAGAATTTGAATTTGTTGACTCAATGGTGGTTGAGAAATACGCAAGCGCTCTGCAGCTCGTCCGAAGTGCAACTCTTCTGCCACCGCAATGAAATAACGTAAGTGCCTGAGTTCAATACTCATTCAACCCCATTGATACTTTTAAAGTATTATTACTAATGATTAATATATTAGACAAAAAACTCCGCTATTCCTATGATTTTGTTATTAGCTGGCCCCTTGCTCTCGCAGCACCTGTATTATTGATAAGGAAATACCGTGACTCCCTCTTTGCGCGCTCCGACGACGGATACCGCAGTGCCATCCCATCCAGTAAATGATGCTACCACCCGCTTAATTGCGGCGCGAAAACGCCCTTATATTCAACGCGGTACGCCAGAGTTTATGCGCGTCACACTGGCTTTTTTTTCCGCTGGTTTAGCCACCTTTGCCCTACTCTATTGTATACAACCCATCCTGCCGCTGTTATCGCAGGATTTTTCTATCTCTCCGGCAAGCAGCAGTTTATCGCTTTCATCTGCGACTGGAATGCTGGCCTTGGGGCTGATGTTTACCGGCCCATTATCAGATGCAATTGGCCGTAAATCGGTGATGGTGGTCGCGCTGATGCTGGCGGCTATCTGCACATTAATTTGTTCTTTTATGA
Source organism: Yersinia rochesterensis (assembly GCF_003600645.1). NCBI lineage: Bacteria > Pseudomonadati > Pseudomonadota > Gammaproteobacteria > Enterobacterales > Yersiniaceae > Yersinia > Yersinia rochesterensis. The sequence continues at coordinate 2,224,261 of NZ_CP032482.1, read as the reverse complement.
CCAGCTGGCATGGAATTTTGTTGATGCGGGCATTGATTGGCTTATCCCTTAGTGGGGTTGCTGCTGTGGCCATGACCTACCTCAGTGAGGAGATCCACCCCAGTTTTGTTGCTCTCTCTATGGGGCTGTATATCAGCGGAAACTCTATTGGCGGGATGAGCGGCCGCTTGGTCACTGGGGTATTGAGTGATTTCTTTTCCTGGCGCATTGCATTGGCGGTAATTGGTTTATTTGCTTTGGCCGCCGCTTGTCTGTTCTGGCGTATTCTTCCAGCTTCTAAACACTTCCGGGCAACCCCGCTACGGCCCCGAACACTGGTGATCAATTTCAAGCTACATTGGCGTGATTCGGGCTTACCTTTGCTGTTCGCCGAAGGTTTTTTAATTATGGGCAGCTTTGTGACTTTATTTAATTACATTGGTTATCGTTTGTTGGCGCAGCCCTATTATCTCAGTCAGGCCATCGTGGATTTATTATCGATAGTTTATCTTACCGGCTCTTATAGCTCACCCAAAGCCGGTGCTTTGACTAGCCGTTATGGTCGGGGGCCGGTGTTAATGGCGTCAATAAGCATGATGTTGATTGGGGTTATCATCACCGGTTTCTCCCCTGTGATAATAATCTTTATCGGGATGATGATATTTACCGCTGGTTTTTTTGCCGCACATTCTGTGGCCAGCAGTTGGATTGGTCGCCGTGCCCGTCGTGCTAAAGCACAAGCCTCTTCACTTTATCTATTTTGCTATTATGCAGGTTCGAGTGTTGCAGGAACATTAGGCGGTGTTTTCTGGCTTAATTTAGGTTGGACTGGCGTTGTTTCATTTATCGCCACTCTTTTGTTGCTCGCGTTGTATGTCGGTCAGAGATTACGAAAATTGCCCGAAGCCGCCAGAATTTAATCTAAAATCAAATAAAGTCGATGTGATGTCACATTACAATTTGACGTCCTCTCTGCTATGTACCTATGATTAGAACGAACCTAACGATTTTAGGTGACTGTTGCTTGGAATATAAATTAAGTCTCTAATGTATTAAGGGATTTTATGACGAGACGTTTCCTTAATTTATTTAATGTCAGGAGAAAATATGACAACTCACTTTCTTACGCTTTGGGACATACTGGCGACAACATTTTCAATTTTCTTTTTCATCGCATACTTGCTGATTTTGTTTCAGGTCATTTCCGACCTATTCAGGGATCATGAGCTTGGTGGCTTTTATAAAGCAATTTGGATCTTGTTCTTGCTCTTCATCCCGTTACTCACCTCTCTTGTGTATCTTATTACCCGTGGCAAAGGCATGGCGCAACGCTATCGGGCCTCGGTGCAGAAATCAGTTTCTGATACTAATGAGTATATCCGGCACGTTGCGGGTAAATCACCGGCAGAACAGATCGCTGATGCTAAAAAATTATTAGATGAAGGGACTATCAATGAAAGCGAATACCAGCAGCTAAAAGCTAAAGCGCTATCTTAACATCCTGATTTTTGACTAAAGGCTAACGGCATTCATTTGCCATTTAGCCTTTTTTTATTCCCAGGATTAAATGGATAAAAGTAATCGACAGTGTTTAGCGAGATTCGGCAATGAAATATTATTTATTACCGCGCTCACGACACAATCCTTTTGTAAATGACTCAAGCATAGAGAGGAAGGCCGGCGATGGCTTTCTCATAATAATATCTGCCACAGTCAGCCCCACCCACCTGATGATGCCGATAATGTTGTTCCATGCTGCATATATCAGTTTATTAATAGATAACTCAGGGCTTTCATAGGTGTCTTTTTACTGATATAACAGATGTATGTTGTAACTAAAATGGCATTTTTTAGAAAAGATGATGAATAAATATGATTTGATAGATCGACTAAATAACCGCTTTACCTCATTGGAAATCGGATTGCAGGATCTCCACCAGCAACTGGCTGATTTACCTTTACTTGCTGCTCGTGTTTTTTCTTTGCCCGAAATAGAAAAAGGCACCGAGCATCAGCCGATAAATCATATTCCCGTGAGCGCAACGGTTGGTACTCAAGCTCGAGAGCTGGCTTTACAGCATTATCAGCGATTATTTATTCACCACCAAAGCCAGAATGTCAGCAGCAAAGCCGCCCTCCGGCTCCCTGGGGTACTCTGTTTTTCAGTGACCGATAGCCAATTAGCAGCTTGCCAACAGAGCATCCAATACATTAATCAGTTAAAAATAGAGCTGGAACATATCATTACCGTTGAATCAGGCTTACCGAGTGAACAGCGTTTCGAGTTTGTTCACACCCACTTGCATGGGCTGATAACATTAAATACTTACCGCACTATTACCCCGTTAATAAATCCCAGTTCGGTACGTTTTGGCTGGGCGAACAAACATATTATTAAAAATGTCACACGCGAAGAAATTCTGACACAGCTAAACAAAAGCTTGAATGCAGGCCGTGCTGTTCCAACATTTACCCGCGAGCAATGGGCTGATTTGATTAATAAAGAAATTAATGATGTTAAGCAACTGCCAGAAAAGGCGCACTTAAAAATCAAACGGCCGGTAAAAGTGCAACCTATTGCGCGAATCTGGTATCAGGAACAGCAGAAACAAGTACAACATCCCTGCCCTATGCCATTGATTGCATTTTGCCAGGTTCAATCAGAGATTGAATTGCCTAAATTAGGGGAGTTAACCGATTACAATGTCACTCAGATTAAGCATAAATATAAACCCGAAGCCAAACCTTTGCGTTTGTTGGTGCCAAGGTTGCATTTACATGTTGAAATAGAGAAATAAAATATAGGTAAATTATTGTGCTGTATATAAAACCTAAACGTTATGCTTCTCTCGGGGTTATTATTGCAGCTCAATCACCAGAAGAAATTAACCCCTTCGCGGAGAATTTTCTTAGGGACATAGTTATTCAACCCTGACGCGTGACAATATTCAATCAAATCTTTTAAAGAGTGACATCCCGCTTTCTCATAAATAAATCTAAGCCTATTTTCAATAGTTCTATTTGATAGGAATAATTTCTTTGCTATTTCTTTGGCTGTCATTTTTTGAATGGCATAAAAGATGATATCAAGTTCTTTTTCTGAAAAGTCATCTACCGGAGGAGTCAGTGTAATAACGGCGGGTTTTAAACTTTTAAAAAAATCACAGACAGAAATGAAGTTAAACTTTTTACCAAAAAAAACAGTTCCTAGCACATCCCCATTGGCGTTATAGATAGGAAATTTAGGGAAGTACCACGGTGAAAGAACTTTTTCCCGCCCAAAAGGTGAAGTCACAATGATCTCCGCCCCCTCTCTGCTTTGCTCTGCCTTTCTATCGTGAGCCTTGAAGTCGTCACTATACTCAGACCATTGGCATGGCATCTCTTCATCTAAACGCCCTTCAAAATCAAATCCCGGCTGAAGATCAAACAAATCAAGACAAGATTCATTTAAATAAACGAATTTAGATTTATTATCTTTTATCGCCCAAGGAATGCTGGCTTTCTCCATGATAGCAATAAGCGATATTCTGCTGAGTGAATCAACGGTTAAACTAGATATATCGGGCTGACTACTTTTTCTTTTTTTATCTTCCATAAAATAAACTCCTGCTGAGTTAAAATATCACTTTAACAAATGAAAACCACCCTAACTATCGCCACCTGATGGCTCACGTAAAAAACTAATCAATGACATTATTCACGAAAACAAATAATCGATCATTTTAAAATACATTGTGGAAATATATCACGCAAAGAGAAGCAAATAACATTCTAAGTTAAAAATGGAAAAAAACACTACCTAAATAAGATGATTTTTTATTTTTAACCTATTACCTGACATTGTTTTAATTATCACACTTATTACATATCCTAATAATATAATGTCGTTGGGCTCTCCCTGTCACGCCGGAAAGAGATCCCGGCGTGACAGGAAAGACACAAACGACTATTTCATGCTTCCAACCATATTTTCTGGTTTGACCCATTCATCAAACTGCTCATCAGTAACATAGCCAAGTTTCAGCGCAGCGGCTTTGAGTGTCAGCCCCTCTTTATGAGCTTTCTTGGCAATCTCAGCCGCTTTGTCATAGCCAATATGAGTATTCAGCGCAGTAACTAACATTAACGATTCATTGAGCAACTGAGTAATTCGGTCACGATTAGGTTCAATACCCACCGCACAATGCTCATTAAAACCGCGTATACCATCAGCCAACAGGCGAATAGATTGCAGGAAATTATGAATCACTAACGGGCGGAAGACGTTTAATTCAAAGTTACCGGACGCCCCGCCAATATTGATGGCAACATCGTTACCCATCACTTGCGCGCATAACATAGTCATGGCTTCACATTGGGTCGGATTTACTTTACCCGGCATGATAGAACTGCCCGGCTCATTCTCAGGAATAGAAATCTCACCAATACCACAGCGAGGGCCGGAGGACAGCCATCGCACATCGTTGGCAATTTTCATCAGCGATGCTGCTAAACCTTTCAATGCACCATGGCCATGAACTAATGCATCACAGGTGGCAAGTGCTTCAAATTTATTCGGCGCGGTGATAAAGGGTTGCTGAACCAATGCGGCTATCTCATTGGCTACGCGCACAGCATATTCTGGATGAGTATTTAGGCCGGTTCCCACGGCGGTGCCACCTAGCGCCAACTCACAAAGGTGAGGAATAGTCGCTTCAATATGCTGTACGCTGTGGGCCAACATTGCCACCCAGCCCGAAATCTCCTGCCCCAACGTCAATGGGGTGGCGTCTTGTAAATGCGTCCGACCAATCTTCACTATATCGCGATAGGCTTCGGCTTTCTTAGCCAAAGTCCCCTGCAATGCTTTTAACTCAGGCAATAAATGTTCTCTTAACCCAATAACTGCAGCGACATGCATTGCCGTTGGAAATACATCATTTGAACTTTGGCTTTTATTAACATCATCATTAGGATGAACCAAACGATGATTACCCCGCTCCCCCCCTAATAATTCACTAGCACGGTTAGCCAGCACCTCATTCATATTCATATTAGTTTGGGTGCCGGATCCTGTTTGCCAAATAGAAAGCGGAAACTCGCCAGCATGGTCGCCATTCAATACTTCGTCAGCCGCCGCCATGATAGCTTTAGCGCGATCGGTGGGTAACAAGCCCAGCGCCATATTGACCTGTGCCGCCGCCCGTTTGGTCAGCGCCAACGCATGAATCAATTCGGTCGGCATTTTCTCTTGCGAAATACGGAAATGTTCCAGTGAACGCTGGGTTTGTGCGCCCCATAATTGACTTGCCGGCACATCGATA